>CAYTPS010000095.1:12038-12753 GCA_964439245.1 uncultured Pirellulaceae bacterium
GCCTTACACGACTTTCTTTTTCCAGTTGAGGAACCACTCCTCGAATGGCCATCTGTATTTTTTGGCTGTATCGATTCCCCAGCGGGACTGCAGGGCGGACGACGGCCACCGATCGTTTACGGCATTGGGCATCGTCGGCACTGGCATTTGAAGAGGTCTGGCGAAATAGACTGCGGATTGTTTTAAGGCGCCGAGTGCCCAAAAGAATCAAATCGACTCGGTCATCGCAGCGGTCTGTCATGACCTCCATCAAGTTATCACCAAGCACGATTTTGGGTTCGATGTGTTTGCATTTCGATCCGGCCTTTGACAAGATCTTTTTTGTATGTAGCTCCGCAACCTGATAAGCCACCTCGTCATCGTCGGGACGCACGAACAAAAAGTCTACTTTTCCTTCGGCCTGTTCGGTCGGTTGGTTTTCGTCGGCGGACAACGAAGTCGCGGAGGCGGCGGCCAGTTTTGCAGCGCGAGCCAGCGCGACGTCGGCCCCGCTGTCCTCATTTGCAACCACCAATACGTTCAGTTCACCTTCGGGCGGCGCTCCACGGACCATCATGGTTTCGCAGGGGGCGGTTTCGTAAAGCTGCTGCGCCCAACCGGCAGTTTCGGATGAAGTTTGAATGTCTTCGACTGCCGGCAAGATCAATGTCTTGATCTCCATCGTCGCAACATTCTGTACAAAGGCGTCTTCTGGGTTGGTGGCGATGATCTCACG
>CAYTPS010000095.1:12763-14034 GCA_964439245.1 uncultured Pirellulaceae bacterium
GATCTCACGTGTCTCAATCAGCACACGTTCGAGATCAGAATATCCTGCCTCGACTTTTTCCTTGAGAACAAAGTGGTCGGGCGAATGCGATTCGATCGCGCAGAACACTGCT
Source organism: uncultured Pirellulaceae bacterium (assembly GCA_964439245.1). GTDB lineage: Bacteria > Planctomycetota > Planctomycetia > Pirellulales > Pirellulaceae > Mariniblastus. The sequence continues at coordinate 12,876 of CAYTPS010000095.1, forward strand.
TCGAAAACCGCGTTCTGGTCGCGCTCCTCGAGCAGTAAAGGATCGAACTTGCCCACATCTTGTTTTTGCCGCCGCGGCACCACGATCAATAGGCTAGTGGAATCTGCATGGGCGAAGCGTATGCCCCAAGAAACTAGCGAGTGGGCCTCAATAGCATTGTTGATGTAGACAGCAACGGACATGTTTAACCAAAGAGAAGTGGAGGTGGTGAGCTAAAAAGTTTTATGAAGTCGCTTTCGTGTTGTCGCGGTTAACTTTACTCCGCAAAAGCGCTTGTCGAGTAGCGGTGATCGACTGCACAATAGTATAGCGAAATTTGAACAAATCGTATTACCGAGCTTATAATGAAATCGGGATTGGCACACCTTGCCTTTGAGAACTCCCATCTTCAGCTTACGGTATTTTTCGGTCGACAGTATCGTTGGCGGGCTTGGCATCTCGATCATAGACCGCCTGGCCCATGCTGTAAAATTGAGTAGCGTGCGATCTGTTTGTGGAACTCGTCAAAAAGTTTCGTCGACGATGTTGCCGATCGAAACCCAATGATAAATTTATGCTAGAGCGGTGCTTTGATGTTTGACCTTAGTTGTTCACTTTCTTCGGCAGCGTCTTTGAGCTGTCGGCTGTCCTCGCTCTTTCTTCCTGTTTTGCTGTTGTTCGTTGCCGTAGGTTGTGCAGGTGGCAACGGAGTAAGTGGGACGATCACATTGGACGGAGAGCCGTTGCCTGACGCCCGAGTTCAATTTACGCCGACTGATAAGCAGGGGCGAATCGCCAGCGGTCAAACTGATTCTAACGGCTTCTATTCGCTAAAGACCTCGCGCACGGTGACTTAGGTATTCCCGGGGAATTATAAGGTCGCCATTACTACCAGCATGGTTACCGGGGTAGACGAGAAAGGGCGCTACATCACCACAGAAGAGAAGTTGCCCGCTAAATACCATGCGGAAACTGAGCTCAAGATGACCGTCAACAAAGGTGCGAATCGCATCGATTTTGAATTAACGAAATAATTTGACTGATATTTTCTATTTGTCCTTTTTGTTGCTAGGAGTTTTTATGAAGAGTCGAAATCGACCGAAGGCTTTCACACTAGTGGAGTTGTGGCGTGCTCCCCAAAATGTGATCCATGTGTTATGAGAGTCTTATCTTGAATGTA
>CAYTPS010000096.1:0-14002 GCA_964439245.1 uncultured Pirellulaceae bacterium
GGTAAACCATCGACACGACCTTTTGCAGGTCAGTTCGACCAGCTTGGAAAACCTGAGCACCGTGCTGTTGCTCGGCAGGCAGTACGCGAGTCTCTGGTTCTACTTAAAAACAACAATGCAGTACTGCCTCTGGCCGCATCGTCCAAGATTCTGGTTTGTGGCGATGGTGCCGACGACATCGGGAAACAATCCGGAGGCTGGTCTCTCTCTTGGCAGGGAACTGGAAACAGGAAGGAAGATTTCCCAGGGGGATCATCAGTCTACGACGGAATCAAATCACAAGTTGAATCAGCCGGCGGCAAAGCGATTTTGTCAGTTGGACGAACCTTACGACATCGCCGTAGTGGTTTTTGGTGAAGACCCATACGCCGAATTTCAGGGCGACGTCGAGACATTGGCTTACAGCCCGACAGATGATTCTGATCTGCAAATGATGACGCGATTAAAGGCTGCGGGCAAGACTGTCGTTGGCATCTTTATTTCCGGTCGCCCTCTGTGGGTCAACCGTGAACTGAACGCTTGCGATGCTTTTGTCGCCGCTTGGTTGCCGGGGTCTGAGGGGGTTGGAATTGCGGACGTCATTATGCGTGGTGCTGATGGAAATGTTCAACACGATTTTAAAGGCAAGCTGTCGTATTCATGGCCCAAGTTGCCGAATCAAACGCCGCTCAATGTGGGTGACAAAGACTACGATCCGCTTTACCCGTACGGTTTTGGCTTGACCTATCAGGACAAGTCTATGATCGGTGAGTTGTCCGAAGATACCGGTGATGAATCATTAGCGACCAACGTCGAAAACTATTTTCAATCAGGAAAAGTTGTTGAGCCGTGGTCGATGAATTTGGTCGATGGTGGTCAAACGGTAGCCGTCGAGACAACGCGTCAGGATTCTACAAACGGAAATCTGTCAGTCATCTCAGAAGACGACAAGGCTCAGGAAGACATTCGGACGTTGAAGTTCAGTGGTCCGGCTGAGTTCCGTATTTCTGGGCCGGCGGTTGACCTGTCGCGGCAGGCGACCGGCGACATGGCGTTGTTTATGCGTTACCGCATCAACGAGAACGCTGGAAAAGACGCTAAACTTGCCATCGAAGCCGTTGACGGAAAAATGATGGAGTTGCCTTTAGGGCATATTGCTCAAAGCACTCCTGGTACCTGGAATGAGGTGTCCGTGAAGCTTTCCTGCTATGGCGACGTGGAGGCTCTAAAGTCTGTGACTGCCCCGGTGGTCATCAAGTCGGAAGGCGGTTTTTCGATTTCAATCTCAGACGTGAAGATCGTCACCAATGAAGGTCAAGCAATATGCTTGGGGGAGTCAGTCAAACACTAATTGGTGAAAGTAACTGAAATCGCGATTGGTTTTCGTACACTTACCAGTGCGTGGGTTTTAGACGGCTCTGGGAACCTATCCCAGAACCCCGATTGATTTGTAGTGGGGTTGATGATGCGCCAGAATTCCATGTGATCTGTTTAAAAGGACCTCTGGCGAATTCCACTACGAGTTTTGGGATAGTCTCTAATCCGTGTTGTCATTTGTTGCGCAAGCCGGATGAGTCAGGTACTCGCCAATCGAGAATCCCAGCATAAGCAACGGTGCGATGGAGCAAGCGGATACGGCCTTGAAGCCGCGTATCCAGTACAAAGAGGGCACCATGTCGTTCGTCGGCCAGTCCCAACTGGAAAACCAAACAATGGGCATCACCACCGAGAAGACGGCTAGGAAAATAACAAGTGCCTTGAACGGATAAAGTTTGTCTCGCTGTAACCACAACCAAGCAGCAAGCGCCAACATGATCAACCATGATGTGGCGGATAAGATGAACAGATCTGTTTTGCCCATCCAAGCGAGTGCAATAGCGCTGACCGCAAGCCAACAAGTCCCGCCGATTGTGCTGCCAAACCAACCTGCAAAATTCCACTGAAATCGGCGTGGGCCTGCAAGTGCTTTCTTGATTGTTTTTTGGCTCACTGGATACCTCCCAAGTTTTCTATGTCGGCTTTGGCTTATGTGTAAGCTGGAGACAAACACGTGGTCGTGCCTGAGCGTTTTAAGCGTGGCTTCCATCCTAGAGGAAGAGACGACGATGATTATGTCAATCGCCTTGCGTAGATTCAACTAAATTTAGCCGCTGCCGTGCGAAACGCCTAACCAATAGCACCTTCGATCAAATCTCTCACCTCTGACGCTTTGTAGGCTTTCTCAACTGGAATTCTCAACAGCGGCAGCCCGGCGGACTCGAAAGCACGGTTCACGAATTTGTCACGCTCAATGCGGTCAGGACGTCGATGAGAGACATCGTCCAGCTCAATCGCGCAGACGACCTCCAGGGTTGCCGGATTACACAAGACAAAGTCGATGTGCTTGGATAGGATCTTGTTCAACCAGCTCCGGTACTTGGTCGAATTTTTCTGGACTTTGATCAGGTCAGCGATGCGCACCATCGCGAAAATTTCCCAATCATCCATCACGGCTTTTTGTAGTGAGCGATAAAATCGCAGCTCGGATTTGGTAACCAGAGCTTTCCGTGGCTCGTAAGGCAACCAACGCGGCTCCGAGTACATCCTCAGCAATAAGAAAGCCGAAATCACCACCAGAGCCCCAACAACGACGGGCCAGTTCTCAATGGCAAGAGTAATCACTTGATTCATGCTTTAGACGCTTTGAGTTTATATTTGTTTGGGGATGGCGATTGCCATCATTCAGCCATCACAAAAACAAGATCTTACCTAAATCTAGCTGAGGATCTAAAATGTCTGACGACGGTGGGGACTTAATTTACCCCAACTGTCGGGTTTTCAACATATCAGCTTGACCGCATCAGATTTCCAGTGGGCACGCATCTTCGCAATGAACACACTCGCCACCAATCAGAATCCACTTTCGAATAGAGACAGAGACTTCTCTGAGTTCAACCCGCTTAAGCCGTTAAAGATTGGCAATGTGGAGATCGGTTTTCCCATCGTTCAGGCGGCTTTGTCCGGGTACAGCGATTGGCCGATGCGCGTGATCGCCAAAAGACTCGGCGCTCCGTACACGATTTGCGAGGTCATGCTGGACGAATTTCTGGTGAATTTGAAAGAGCGGAAGCGTACCAGCCACTTTTTGCATATCTCTGACGAGGAAGAGCCTGTTGGCGGTCAATTGATGGGGGCCGAACCCGATCAGTTTGCCGCTGGCGCGGTGAAACTAGTGCAAGCTGGTTTTCACATTATCGATATCAATTTTGGTTGCCCCGTCAAAAAAGTACTCGGACGCTGCCGAGGCGGCTTCCACCTTAGCCAGCCCAAAGTGGCGTTAGAGATTATTCAGAAGACGCGCGACAACGTACCATCTGAGATTCCAGTGACGGTAAAAATGCGGCGGGGCATCGATGATACGGATGAAAGTCGCGATCAGTTTTTTGAGATCGTCGACGGTGCGTTTGACATCGGGGTGGATGCGATTACTGTGCACGGGCGCACCGTAAAACAGCGATACGTCGGCCCCTCAAGATGGGAGTTTCTTAAAGAGCTCAAGGAATATATTGGCGACAAAATTTTGCTAGGCAGCGGTGATCTTTTTACTGCCGCCGATTGCCTGTCGATGATTGAGCAAACTGGCGTGGACGGTGTTACGGTGGCGCGCGGTGCGATTGGCAATCCGTGGATCTTCAACCAATGCCGCGCATTGGCCGCCGGCGAGCCACTTCCCGATCCACCAACGCTGTACGAGCAAAGAGAAGTTTTGCTGGAACACTATCGTCTGGCCGAGGAGCTTTACGGTCCAGATCGTGTTGGGCGATTAATGCGAAAGTTTGGGATCAAGTATGCGATCCTGCACCCGCAGCACGACGCGGTTCGATCGGCGTTTGTTAAAGTCAAGAACATGGACGACTGGAAAGTTGCTTTGGGTCAGTTCTATAGCACCGACGGCCCCGGCTGCCATCCCAACGGAAAAATGCACAAGGCACAAAGCAGCGGACAAAATTGCGGGTAAAGCAATAGCAACCATTGTGCGAGCAATTGACTATATCCAGCGCCAGCTATGGCTTGGCCTGATGACCGGTTTCGAAAATGGTATCGAGGACTAAGAACGGCTTTGGAGAACTGGTCCCATTGCCATCGAAGAATGGAAGTTGGATTGTTGGTTACTGTCCTTCTTTCTGAAAATCCTCTTTCTTGCTTGCGACCGTCTGTTTATCCATTACCGTTGAAAAGGGCCGGTCCTAGATTTCCTCAATTCTGCCAACTTTGCAATCCACCGTATTGAGGGGAGTGTTTGAGTGCTGCTCAGAGGAGATTTTAATTAATAATGGGGACCGAGATGTTGATTTCGGTGACATCTTCCGTCTCGTCGCAATTCTGATTGGCCATAAGAATTGCTGAAAACCAGGCACAAAAGCCCTGTTGGAAATATCTTTGCAGTGAAAACGGACAAGCACACCAACGGACGTCGCAGCGCGAAATGGAGGAAGCACGATGGCAAGAAAAAAGTTTGATGATCTAGTTTGCGATTTGGGCAACGGGCAGGTTGCGCTTCGCCATAAGAGAAACGCGGCGTTTCTTTCAAATGCTGATCCTAACGCCGAACTTGACTTGGGTGGCACCAGCCTTTGGGCGATTCGACTTTGCCGAATTTTGTTTTGGCTTGGCTTGCTCGCACTGATTGGAGTTTTAGTAACGTCGTTTCACATTTGGATGTGGGACGGATCTCCGCTGACTGGAACCGTCGACGCAGATGTTTTGCGGTTCGAGAAAAAAAGTCGAGGAGGCGTAGTTAGTTACCAATACGAAGTCGGGGGCGAGAAATATTCAGCGCAACAGTATGCCAACTCGACTGATCGTAAATGGCGCGAGCCTGATGGGACAGTAAAGGTGATTTATTTGGATTTCATGCCCGGAAGCAGCAAGATCGAAAAAACGGTTGAGCGAATGGATTGGTTCATGGTCTGCATTTTGCCCATTCTTCCGTTGGGCTTTGTGCTAGGCGGCTACCTTTATCGCAAAGAGTTACAACGCATGGCCCAGATCGAGGAAACGGCGACGCACGTGCTGAACGGACAAGTCACAAACCGTATCAAAAGCAAAGGAACGGTAATCATTCAGTACAAAACCGTATCGCCCAATTCCCAAAAAGAAATCTTTGGCGGCGTCCAACTTGGTAAGCTCGAACCAGCCCTTGCCAATATGCAAGTCGGAGCTGATGTCGCCGTCATTTTCGCCAGCGGCAAACAACACACACTGCTGTGATTTTCAAGCGAGATCAAAGAAAAATGCTCGAGCCTTCACTCCATCAGGCATGGGGCAACTGTTACAATGAATACAAGTCCTGTTAGAGAATCATGCAGTCATTTCTTTTGGGAGGGAGTCAAAATGTGTCATGGCCAGTGTGCTTGGATTGCTACACTTTTGTTGTTTGTGATGAACGCCGGCTGTGGGTGGCCCGCAACAGACGGCACAGCATCGAAGCCTGACTCTCAACCAATTCGGCAGCAGCCTCAGGTCGAGGACTCTTCACCTACCCCGACACATGAGACTAGCAACGAAGGCGAAGATAGCGAATTCTTTGACAAGGACCTCCAGACAACCTTGCGTGATCGGGCGTTTTATCGCCTACGTCGGAAATTTGTTAGACCAAAAATCCTCATCGAAGCTGTCCCAACGTATGATTTGGGGATGGCAATCAAAGGAACCAACACTCCGCTGGACGAGTACGTATTCAATTTCCATCGGGTCGATGATGACTCACTGGCTGTGTCCGTGGAAACTATCGTGTTGCGTGACGACCCAACTCAGCACAGCTTCAGCGGAGTCGGTGTGTGGTATGACCGACAGTCAAACATGACGGCAAAGGGGACCTTCAACAGTGGAAAGCTCGACGGTGTTTATGAGGAGTTCGACGCCGCAGGCAACGTGACCGCCAGCAAACTTTACGATGCGGGCGAAGTCTACGATCCCAAGCGATTTGCGTCTAAAGTCTACAGGCCTCTAGTTGGGACTTGGCGCCATGAGTCCGACGAAGAAACGGATAGCTTCAAGCGGTTGACCAATCAGTTTAGGGAAGATGGCACCATGGTGATCTACAGCCAGATGCTTATTCGTTCGACGCTCTTTTCAGATGGTCCGAAGGAATCGTCTCGTACAGAAGCAACCGAACTCGCATGGAAATACAATCCGGAAGATGAAAAGAATCCGAGTGCGGGCGGAGTTATGGAATTCTATGACGGCGCAACTTTGATCGGAAAGTCAAAATTGGCTTTTCCGAAACCCAACGTGATGAAGTCGCGTATTATCTATCACCAAACACCTGCTTTGGTGGGCAGTCGGTTTTCATTCGAAAAAGTTTCCGGAGAAGAATAGCCACGCAGAAAAGGTCCTCCATTTTCTATGTGGCAACCTGGCATCGGCTTAACTTTATCTCACCGTCGCTCCATTGCTTAATGTCGTTTCTTGCTGCGTCGCGTGTTCCTTCAGCCACTTTTCAAACGCTCGATTGGGCTTCACGAATCTCAAAAACTGTCGGCCGCGGTCATCGAGATTGAGCTTCCAATACGCGGGCCTTGTCGTGAAAAGTGGCGGCCGTCCGAGTTAAAGTTTGACTTACGGATGACTTCGCACTACATTTCCAACTCTCTTTGTTGACAATCCGTCTCCGGTGTTCTAGATGTCGAAGTTCCTAACGTTTGTTTGTGCAGTGGCGATCTCTGCTTCTTTTATCGCCAGCGGGCATGCGCAGGACTGGGACGGCATTCCTGTTCCAGCAACAGCACCCGCCGGAATGCAGTGGGAGTTACAACCCGTATCCGATAGTTTCAACTATCAGTCGACTGTCGGAAACCGACCCGCAGAATTTACAAGTCGCTGGACCGATTGGTTTATCAACTCATGGAGCGGTCCATCACTCACGCAATGGGATCGTGGGGAAGTTTGGACCAACGGTTCGGAGCTCGGCATTCAAGCTCACCACGATCCAAATTCTAACTCGATCTTTATGGGATGCATGTCGTCTCTGGAGGCTTTCGAGTATCCGCTGTTCTTGGAAGCGCGTGTGCGTCTTGCGGACTGTACTTTGGCCAACAACCTTTGGATGTTGAGCGCCGACTCAACCGAAGAGATCGACATTATGGAAACGTATCCATCAAGTCGTCCGTCCAGCAATTGGCTTGACCAACGGATGCATCTGAGCCATCACGTTTTCATTCGTCAACCGTTTCAGGATTATCAACCACGCGACGAAGAAGGCGTTTTCGGAACATGGTATCGCGAAAATGGCCGGGCGGACTGGAGGAACCAGTGGGTGCGTATGGGAGTGAATTGGGTTAGCCCGTGGCACCTAGAATATTACATCAATGGGCAATTGGTCAGAACCATCAAGAGTTTCGAGCATTCTTTTCTCGACCCTTCGGGCCAGCTTGAAGAACACACGACCTCGTTTGATGCGATCGACAAATTCAATTTCACCAATGGCACTGGCTTGAGTAAGCCAATGCACATCATTATGAACATGGAACAGCAGTCGTGGCTTACCAATCTTGGAACCATCCCCACCGAGAGCGAACTTGATGATGCCAATGGGCAGAACACTTACTTCGTTGATTGGATTCGCGTTTATAAACCCGAAGCACCAAGTGTTACGCTTGGCGATGTAAATCTGGATAGCGCCGTTGATTTCTCAGACATCCCGCCCTTCATCGCGCTACTGCAGAGCGGTACGTTTCAGGCCGAAGCCGATTGTGATGAGAGTGGAATCGTCGATTTTTCTGACATCCCAGCATTCATTGCAATCTTAATGGGGCTTTAATAAACAACGGTAGATACCCCGAAACATCATGGGCGCGGTATAATCATCGTGTCGTTTCTGCCTGAAAGTTTTCAACGGATCTGGCCCAAAGAATACTTCGGCAGCTGTTACGGCCCCACATCTTTTTCTTCACGTGATCGCCCCAAGGTTCAAATGCGTAACATCGTCCTGTCAATCATGTTTTCGTTTGGCGTCCTGTGTTGTGGATCAGCCCTTGGTCAACTTCGAATCGTGACCTACAACACTAACACGTTTGAGACGGAGATGGGGAACTCCAATATTCGCACCGTTAGGCCGGACGGTGATATTGTTGTTGAAGCAATTGGCGAGGAGATCGTAAACGGATTTGCGCGTCCTGCCGACATCATTCTGCTGCAAGAGCAACAGCAACCTGACACCACAACGCAAGACTTTCTCAACCGCATCAACGCAATCTACCAGAGCCAGGGGATCACCTACGCTCGTGGAATCGAAGTTGGCAACACCACCTCTGGCAATGGTTTGGGAACGCCTAACGAATGGGAAATACGGCAGTGCGTTATCTATCGGACTGATACCGTTGAACTGATATCTGAAGATTCATTTGGAGACCTTTCAGGTGGATTGATATCTCATCCCAGAGAGACTTTGCTCCACCAATTTAGGCCTGTCGGTTTCAGTTCCGCTGCTGATCTCTACATTTTTAATGTTCACTTTGAAGCGGGCGGCTTCGATGAGGATATGGCAGGGCGTGAAACGGAAGCCGACCAGATCCGCAGCTATATCGACAACAACAATCTGGGTAATCGAAACGTCATCGTTGCAGGAGACCTTAATGTTTCTGACAACTTTAGCTCTTCGTCGGTATCCAATTTTGGCGGGCTTTCAGCACTTGAGATATTGGCCGCTGCCGGCGATGGACGTGTTTTGGATCCGTTGTTCCCTAACGGCGAGGTTGTCAATTTCAGTATTTTGGATTCCGGCGTGACAAATTTTCCCTTCGGCGTTGATTTGGCCCCGTTGCTAACGCAAAGTCCATCCGGCGGAAGTGGCCCGCTCGTTGGTGGTGGCATCGATGACCGTTTTGACTTCATCTTGCAAAGCGACGAACTGCTCGACGGCGACGGAGTAGCATCGATTCCCAATTCGTTGCGTTCGTTCGGCAATAATGGATCCACGCTCAACACGAGAATCAACAATGGCAACTCGATCACAATCAATGGTTTGACATCTTTCTCCACGTCCCAAGTTCTCAACGCTTTGGAGTCGGCCAGTGATCACTTGCCGGTGGTTGAAGATTTTCAGCTGCCCGCAACGCTTGAGGTTGAACTACCTGATGTTCCCTTGGAGCTGGGTTTGAATGAGGCCGCGACGGTCCAGCTTTTGGTCAGTAATGCGACGGACGTTCAGACTGCTGTGGGCGCAGACGAGCTAGACTTTTCCGTGACCACCACGGGTAGCGTGACCGGCGGCGGCACTGGCACAGATGCGGCAAACGGCGGCGCTGCCAGCGTTGTTTTGACTCTCGACACCTCTCAGATGGGGTTTCAAACGGGGATTGTTACCGTCACCAGCAATGGTGAAGGGGCGGCACTCAACGGGGCTACTCAGCTAGAGGTGTCTTTCGTCGTTGGCGATGCGGTGGCCCAAGTATCGGCTAATCTCACTGGAGTATTTTCGGCGCAGGTCGAAGAAGACGAGATCGATGCGTCAAACGGGGGTATTGATCAAGCGTTCTTTAACGTGCAAGGCGACGATGATGCGTTTACCGTCTACTCTTTGGTCGATTTTGACACCAGTTCGATTGGCGAAGTATCGGCAATTAACAGCCTGTCGTTAGATTTGACTCAATCGAATATTTTCTTTAGCGCCGCCGGCGGTTTGGAATTTTATCTTGCCACCGATACGCGCGAGGTTCTGTTGACTGATTCAGCACGTTATATCTCAGATCAAGCCAACGGTGGCGCTAACACGGGTGCGGCCGTTGTTGGAAGTGCCTTCGGTACCTTATACCCTCTCGGAAGCGGAACCTATGTTGAGACCGCAACGGGAGATGTCGACCGGATGCTGTTTACGCTCGACGCTGCCGGTGAAGCGTTTGCGATTTCGCAAATCAACAGCGGTGGGCGACTGCGTATTATTGCTACGCCAGGCGATGCGGATGTCCAAGCAACCTACAGCGGTGCTCTCAGTATTCTAGACCCTCCGTCGCCGCCGGTTCTAAACCTAATTGCCACACCCGTTGAAGATGTGCTTAAGGGAGACGTCAACTTGGACGGCTTTATCAACTTTTTGGATATCCCGTCGTTCATTGCTGTCTTGCAAAGTGGCGCCTTCCAAGCCGAAGCAGATGCTGATTGCAGCACCGTGGTTGATTTTGGAGATATCCCAGCGTTTATCGCAATTCTGTCCAGCCAGTAGTCGGGCGTTGTTCAGGCCAATTTGTTTTGCCCGAATCGACAAACTAAAGCCGCGGTTTGGGCCGCGGCTTTAGTTTGATGTTGTGATGGTTGGAGAATTTACATTTGCAGCAAGGCGATAAACGGAGGAATGTCGTCGAAGGTGACTGCTTCGTCCTGATTGACATCCGCCTGTGCTACAAACGTCCCCGAAATCAACACGTCAATGAAACCCGGGATATCGGCAAACGTCACCGCTCCGTCGTCGTTTATATCTCCCAGAATTACCGGTGCGACCACTGAATAGTCCGCTGGAGAGTGTATCTCATTGTCCAAAGAGTTAGCGTTGAGAACGATCATTTCTGTATCTGCACTGATTGAAATCCACTCGTTTTGGTCCGCCCAAACTTCGCCTTCTGCTTCGTCACTGCGATCATCTGCGCTCGCGTTGTCCACGCCATCAATACTGAATTGGATGTGATCCGCAATGTTGGCTCCGACGCCGAATGAGGTTTGGAAGTAAATTTGGGCACCGTAGGCACCGGTTGCATCCAGCGGCGTCGCGAAACCACCTTGAATCGCATCAATGTCTACCTCTTGATTGTTGGCAGGATCTGCATCGTTGTTGAAATGGATATATAGTGACTGTCCACTTGACAGCGTGAAGCTGTTTAGACCTGTCGGTGACGAATACCGACGAACTTCATTCTCATCGTGAGTGCAGAATCTCCATCCAGCAAGTGGTTGGGGTGCTTCTCCGCTGTTGTAAAGTTCCAATACGGATGTCGTAAGATTGATTGACCGAATCTGTACAAAGCGTTGTGGGACTGTGATTTGCGCTGCGGCTGTTTGGACCAAAAGAAGAACGGCTGTAAGTGCAATCGTTGCGTTTCGCGTGTTCATTGAATTCCTCGGAGGGTGGATGGTGCGCGGAAGTAAACGGCCTGTCTGATTGGAGACGCGGCCGATAAAGTTCAACCACTCGACTGGTAGCTAGTAGCCTGTCTTACGGAAAATCTCTGATTTTTTCAGATAAGTATGAAGTCGTACATTCGTAAATATTTGCTGGCGGAGTGCAGCGAAGGTAATCCCTTGCGACCGCAACGGTGGCGGACAAAGAAGTGACTTGCTACCGAAAGGCGGAACCTAGTGGCCCTTCAAACCTGAAATGAATAGTTAGATGGGTGCCATGCTTCACGCTTGCGTGAGAATGCTTACGCAAGCGTAAACATGGTACGGGTCAACTCGGCTCTGACGGACCACTAGAACCGAGAACATAACGCCGAGATATTTCAGCGACTACAGATCCTCTGATTGATCCTCGGGAGCCTTCAGTTCGAGGTTGGACAAGTGCAGCAGCAGGCAGTACTTGTCGCCGTCAATCCGACCTTCCAAAAAGCCACGATACGGCGTTGTTCCCCGACGTAGCACTAATGGCTGATTCGATTTTGCTCCGGTCCCCAGCAACAACAGCGCGTCCTTGTCGTGCAGTTCTTTGGCCATCGAGTAAAGAAAATCGTAGGTCAGCCCGTTAATGTGAGAGAGCTGCATTTTGCCTACAAAGACAAACTTGCGTATCGCTTCATTCTTGGGGATTGTCTTTCCCGACCATACTAGCGGCGAATCCTCACAGACATTTTGCAGCAAAATCTTCCGCGGACGCCTTTCGATTTCGTTCCCCTCGGGATCACGCACAACTTCAATTTCTTCAATCCGATGTGCCACTTGCCCATTTTGGTCAACGTAAACACGCGCAGTTCCAGAAACGAACGATCCAGCCAATTCCATATCTACCTCAGGATCGCCGTCGATCAGAGCCTGAGCCACATTTTCGATGCCTCCGACCGATTCGACCAATTGATCGATCGCGAAATTGGATGTGGCTTTCATCAGCCGCACGCTTTTCACGCCGCGCCCTTTTTCGTCTATCCATCGAACGCGCACCGGAATCGCGATGCTCTCCAGACCGACGACCGCATCGCGGTTGGAACTATTGGATAGGTTGATTTCGGGCATGATGTTTTAACCAGAAAGTGATTGCAATATTTGAAACGGCCGACTGGAACTTGCGTAATGGCTAGATCATTCCGAAGTCCATTTCATCTTCGCCAAGATTTTCAACGTCGACCATCACTGCGGCTTCTTGGAGGCCCTTGAAGCTGACGTCTGTTGGATCGCCAACGAGGAAAAAGGTATTCCCTTGTTCGTTGTCGATCAAAAAACCGGCATCGGCATCAAGCCCGCCTCGGTAGCTGTAATCAAATTTAAAAATCGTTCCATCGGCCAGTTTCTGCTTCAAAGTTTCTGGGAACGATTCAGTCTCCAACTGGTACACCAATCGAATTTTATGATTCAAATATTCTTCAGCGGAAACTTCGTTCGTTAATTCGATGTCACTTGCAAAAGATGATCCTACCGGCGTAATTTCTTTACCTTCGGCGTCCACCGGCGTCATCTGATCCCTCTCAATCCAATTGCCGTCGGCGTCGATCTGGCCTAACCCTGTGCCGCCTTTTCCAATTAAGCTCCGACCGTCCGACGCAAGAGTCACCATGTGGCAACGCTCGCCGTTTTCGTCGACAACCTCAAGTGATTTGGTGCCATACAGTTTTGTGCGATCGACCTTCTCCATGTCAAAAGCGACGGTTTGATTCTCCCAAGAAAACTTAAGTTGTTTAGGCATCCAAGAAATCCGCTAAAGGCATTCAGGTACAAAGAGATTGGGGCACCAATTCATCGTAGCCATTTCCAGTTATATTCTCAAACGGAGGCTGGAATAAGCGGTTGGAAACTATCGGATTTTCCAATTTCGGATACACTAAAATCCATGACGCGGCGTTTGAAAATTTTGTCTCTACAGCCTTTTTTCGGAGGCAGTCACAAGCAATTTGATGAAAGTTGGCGACACCACAGTTGCCATCAGTGGACCGTGTTGACGCTTCCGGACCGACATTGGAAGTGGCGAATGCGTCACTCGCCGATCGAGTTTTCCAAACGAATCGCGGAGCTAAAACAGGCAGGCCAAAGCTGGGACGCCGTTGTTTGCAGCGACATGTTGGATCTTGCTACCTTGAAGGGACTGTGTACGGATCTACCTCCGGTAGTGCTGTACTTTCACGAGAACCAGTTCGAATATCCCAATCGCCATGCGAAACGATCAGATCTTCACTTTCCGTTTACCAATCTGACTTCTGCGCTTTGCGCGGACGAAGTCTGGTTTAATTCGGCGTTCAATCTCAACTCGATGCTCGAAGGAATTACTGCGACACTAAAAGGGCTGCCAGATTATCCGCCCACGGAATCCGTTGAGGCGATTCGGGATAAATCGATGGTGCAGTCGCCTGGAATTGACGTTAGCGAAGAAATTGAGGAGCAGCGCGTATTGTCGAGGGCTTCTTCGGATCCAATCAAGATCGTATGGGCCGCCAGGTGGGAGCATGACAAGGGACCCGAATTGTTGCTGGAAGTGTTGAACGCGTTGAAGGCCCGGTCAGTCGATTTTTTGATCTCGATTGTCGGTCAACAGTACCACCGCCAACCAGAGGCGTTTGCACAGATTGAAGATCTTCATAGGGATCAAATTGACCTGTGGGGCTTCGTGCCTAGGAGCCAATACGATCGAATTCTCTCTGACGCTGATGTGTTTTTGTCGACGGCCAACCACGAGTTTTTTGGGCTATCGTTTGTTGAGGCGGTTAGTCGCGGTTGCTGCCCGGTTGTCCCCGGCGCGATGGCTTACCCGGGGCTAATGCAGCCTGTCGCAGGGACCGAACGTCTTTTGTACGAGACGCCACAGCAGGCCGTTGAAATTATCGAATCGATCTATCGAGAGCCCGACGAATTT
>CAYTPS010000097.1:0-12605 GCA_964439245.1 uncultured Pirellulaceae bacterium
GTGGCGTGGGGATGGCGGGCCTTCATCACTTGGTCTGGGAGATTGTCGATAACTGCGTCGATGAAGCCATGAACGGCCATGCAACCGAAATCAATGTCCGTCTGCATGCTGATGGCCGAACGGTTACGGTTTCTGACAATGGTCGAGGCATTCCGATCGACAAACATAAGAAGACAAAAAAGTCCGCTCTTGAGACGGTGCTGACGGTATTGCATGCTGGTGGAAAATTTGACGGTGACAACTACAAAACGGCCGGTGGTCTGCACGGTGTGGGTGCTTCGGTCGTCAACGCACTTTCCAAAAATCTGGTCGCGGTTGTCAAACGTGGCGGCGCCCAATACCGAATGGAGTTTGCCAAAGGCATTCCCAAAACAAAATTGCAGAAGCTAAAAGGGGCCGTGCGCGGAAGCGGAACGGCGATTACGTTTAGTCCGGATCCAACCATTTTTCCAAAGGTCGATTTTGATTCAAAGACGATTCGTAACCGCTTGGAAGTCGCCAGTTTTTTGCATAAAGCGGTTAAGGTTACGTTTCAGGACGACGTCAAGAAAACGAAAGAACTGTTCCACCACGAAAATGGAATACTCGACTACTTGAAAAAAGTGACTACCGAACGCAATGCACGCGCAATTCATGAGCCGCCGTATGCTTTTTCCAAAGACGACACGGATCGGTTTGAGTTCGCGATTCATTGGACAGAATCAACGGACGAACATATTCGTTCTTATGTCAACGGAATCACCACCGGCAATGGCGGTACTCACGAAAACGGATTCCGCAGCGGAATCACAAAAGCTGTTCGAAATTACTTCGAGTTGCACAACCTCGTTCCGCGCGGCATCAAGATCTCGCACGAAGACATTCGTGAAGGGATGATTGCGATTGTTTCAGTATTCATTCCGGAACCTCAGTTTCAGGGGCAGACGAAAGACCGGTTGAACAATCCGGAAGTGGCATCAGCGATTGAAAGTGCGTTGCGTCCAGCCTTCGAACAATGGATGAACAACAATCGATCGGTCGCAGACGGGGTCGTGGCACGTATTATTGCCGCCGCACGAGCTCGCGCGGCGTCACGGGCCGCTTCGGCTTCGATCTCGCGTAAGACTGGCGGCAAGCGCAATATGCTGCCGGGTAAATTGAGTGACTGTTTGGCCTCGGGTCGCAATCGCAGCGAGCTGTTTATCGTCGAAGGCGATTCTGCTGGTGGTAGCGCCAAACAAGGACGCGACCGAAACTATCAGGCGATTCTGCCGCTGCGAGGAAAGGTGCTTAATACCGAAAGCGCGACGCTAAAAAAGATCACTGAGAACAAAGAGATCCAAGACATGATTGCTGCGATCGGCTGCGGCATCGGGACTAGTTTTAACATTTCTGGACTGCGATATGAGAAAATCGTACTGTTGGCTGATGCGGATTCCGACGGGCACCATATTACGACGTTGTTACTAACGTTGTTCTATCGTCACATGCCGCAATTAATTTCTGACGGTCGGTTGTACATTGCGGTTCCTCCGCTGTACCGGATCGACATTGGCAAGGACAAATTCTTTGCCGCCGATGAAGAAGACAAAGAGCGGATTATTCAGGAAGCCAACGGTCGAGCCAAACCTGAGATCACGCGCTTTAAGGGCCTTGGCGAGATGCCCGCGAAAGTGCTCTGGAACACGACGCTCAATCCTGAAACACGGCGGCTGCTGAAAGTCGAGGTTGACGACCATTTGGAGACCGACCGTGTCATTAGTGATCTGATGGGCAAGGATGCGTCAGCGCGTTTCCGATTTATCATGGAACGCGCTGAGGAGGCAAGTGAAATTGACGTTTAGGCGTCCATCCCGATTGCCGACCTTATCCGCGTTGGCGAACAAATGCTTCACCATCTAGTTGTGCGTCAGCGACAAAGCTGTCAACGTCCACATTGAGGACGATGCCGTCAAACGGGTTGTCGGTTCCGTTTCTAGAGGTGGCCGACAAGAATCTACCTTGTACAAACAGCTCATCTAGTTGGTCCGTATCAAAGATATCATCGGCGGAGTCGATCGTGACGGTTCCGCGCGAGCCTGCATTGATTTTACCAACTGCGATGTCGGATCCGTTACCCGTGGTCTGAACAAAGACTCGGTTGTCCGAAGACGTGCTGCTCAAGCTGATATCGTTGATGGTCAAGAAGCCGTTGTTGTTGATAACACGTACCAAACCACCATTTACGTTCGCTTCGTTGACCGTCAGCTGCCCGATGTTATTCAACAGAATCGAAGCCTCGCGGAGACCTTCTTGATTGCCGTCAGGAATCACTTGGGAGCTATCGACAATGGCATTGATAGATTTAACGCGGCTCTGAGAGTTGATGCCGTTAAACGTATCGTTGAGATTGTTTCTGGCGACCATGGTCAGGTTGTCGGCGATGACCAGACGATTGTCTCGCGGATTCGCGTCGCGCACGTCGTCATCCGCCGTCATCACGATGCCACCAGCCTGTTGGACAACTACCACTCGGTTGGTGACAACATCAGCTCCAGTACCAATCGCTGTGAGGCTGATTGCGTCTGAAACATTCACGCCCGCGGATTGGATGTTGTTGGCGACAAGGTTTCCATTGGCCGTGGCACTGATCGTTCCATTGAGTGTGCGAGCGAAGTTTACATTCAGCGTATCTACATCGGTGATTGAAATGTCACCACGATTCTGAGTTGCGTCGGCGATGTCGCCAACAACTAGATCGGTTGTCACCGCATTGGTCGACAATGCAATGCCATCAGTATCTCCAGCTGACCGGTTCCTCGCCCAAACGAACATGAAGTCCGCCGTCACTTGATTTGCGTCTCCAGTGATTACGACATCGTCATCGGCGATCAGGAAAGCGTCGCCAATGTTACCGACGTCAATACTGTCGACACGAATATCACTCGCGTCTCCAGTGGCGATCAAGCGTACATCGTTGCTGTCACTTTGGGTGAGTGTACGAAGGTTGCCGCCGGAGATTGTGCCGCCAGCGGCGATGTTAATCCCGCCATTTGCGGCCTCAATATCGCCCAGAACAATATCGTCCAATTCCCGGATGATGATATTTCCAAACGAATTGCCTTCGGTAACTACCGACAGTGTGTCAACGTCGGTTTCCAAAACAACGCCGCCAAAGGTTTCTTCGTCGTTGCTGTTGCCGACGCGAATAACCAAATCGTCAGTCGTTACTCGCTTGCCGTCTAAGAATCCGGCATCGAAGATGTCGTCTCCGGCTTCGATCGTCAGCTGTCCGACCTGAATGTCATTCAGTCCGAGGTCGCCTACGGCTGTGATTTCAGCTGTGTCAGCGATGACACGGCGAGCGATCTGATTAGTGCCCGCGATCATCGAGACGACCGGAGCCTCGACGTTTCGTGTAAACAAGTAGGCTCCCGAGCTTAGTTGAGCAGATGTTCCGGCGGTGACCGAATCGGAATAAACGTCGCTTCGCGGAGCGATCAGAATCGCATCAACCTCGGCCTCAACCACTTTCGCACTCAAGTTACCATTGGCGTTAATGGTTGCGGATCCTGTTGCTGAAACGACCAGGTCCGTGTTGACTTGGCTGCCCGCCTCCAGAGTGACATCCCCTAAAGCAAGCGCTTCTCGAGCGTTTACGCGTTGCAAAGAGGTCAGGCTGACTGTTCCCGTATTGGAAACAACTCGACCAGCATTCAAGTTGCCGTTCCCGGAATCGATAATGACATCACCACTGAAAGCCGCGACGTCTCCGGTTGTCAGCCCCTTTGTCGCTTTCAAGTCTACATTACCCAGTGATGCGTTGAGATCGCCGGCATCAAGCGATGTACCCGCATCAAGTGCAATAGAAGTCGCAGTGATGTCGCCAGTTTCAATTGCTCCATTGGTGGTGATCGTTGTTTCGTTGACTGTCGTCACGTTTGCGACGGTAACATCGTTCATTGCCGTGATGGTGGCGCTAAGGGCCGTCACATCTCCGAGAGTCACACTCACAGGCGAGGAGATTATCAGATCTTCTGACGTAGTGAGGTCTCCAAAAACCAGCGGGCCGGTTCCTCCGACAACAATTTCTCCCTCGGTGGATTCGACGCTAGCCGTACCCTCGGCGAATTCCAGTTGGCCAGCACTATCGACGACGGTCGGCGCGGTGCCGCCGCCAATTTCGTCGACTGCGACTAACGTTACCAATCCGGCAGCCGTGAAGTCTGAAACAAGATCCCCTTGAAGATCGTTGATGCTTCCCCCGGAATCGACATCGATTGTGGAGGCCGAGGTGACCGAACCAACCAGTACATCACCTGCGGTGGTGACACCGATTGATCCAGAGTCTGTGAGAAGATTCAACAGAGTTAAGTCGCCAACGCCAACAAGAGATATGTCGCCGGCGGTTGATGTTGCCGTGACAACGCTCTGGTCAGCAAAGTCAATTCCGTTGATGTCGTCGACTGCATTGAGTGTGATTGTTCCGGCTGACGAAAGGGTGCCTTCAGCTTCGTTGATGCTTCCTCCGGAATTCACAGTAATCGATCGGCCGGCGCTAAGTTCACCGATGGTGACGTCGCCGACGCTTTCAATCAATAGATCGCGATTGGCCGTGAGACCAGAAACAGTTGCCTCATCTATCAATTCGACCGTGACATCGCGTGCATCAATTGTGTTGAAGTTGATATCATTGCCGTTGTTCCGAATGAAGATGTCACCGTCACCAAGTGCCGTGAAATTGGCTGAAGCGATATTCAAGGGAGCGCCTGCTTCTTGGCTAAATCCGCCGGCAACAGGAGAGAACTCGTCATCAAGTCCAGTCGTAATGCTTGCGGTGCCGGTAACAGTCAGGCCGTTGATGGTCTCAAGTGGACCGAAGGTCTGGGTGACGCCAACCGGTCTTAGTCGAGTTTCTGTCTCGACTGTGTTATCGATCGAGGCAACAACGATTGGATTCGAATTGAGTAGATCTAGCGAGCCAGTTACGTTACCCGCAAGACGGGTAAACGAGTTTGCTGGTTGGTCCAGATCAACGGTTGTCGCCGAAATCGAGAGGTTCGGCGCGACGATCGAGGGAACTGAAGGAATCAGCTCGGGCGGAGTACCGGGTGATGCGATGACAGGTGATCCTTGGACAATACTGTCTTCCGCATTTAGAACCAAAGTCTCAGCTTGTACTTGAGTGTTGATGTTGATCGAGGCAGCTTCGATACGCGCTTTTCCACTGACCACTGATTCGTCAAAGATAAAGCTTGGTACCAGAGGGTTTTCAATGTCGTTGAATTGCACAAAACCAATGTTCAACGCTTGGCTGGTGGTTAGCGCTAGATTACCGAACGGCAAATTGAAGGCTACGTTTTCAAGTGTGTCGCTATGAATGACGAAGTCGCCACCTGCCTGAGTTTCGAGACTACCACCAAGCAACAGTTGGTCGGTCGTAATGGCACCTTCTTGGGATACACCAGATGCTGCTTGCAGAAGCAATGTCGAGGAATCAACGTCACCGACAATCAATTCACCCGTTCCACCACGTCCTGCGGCCAATAGCGACTGTCCTGTTGCGTCGAGGCTGCTTACCACCAAGTCGTCGATATCGGCGTACTCAACGGCGCCAGCTTCGCTGATGACCAGCTCTCGAACAGCGTTGTCATCGAGCAGGGCGAGTTCAACGGTTCCACCATTTGCTGCTCCGAGTGTCGCGCGTCCGCCGACTCTAGTGATCGGGTTTCCGTTGTTATCTACTTCTACCGGCTCAGGTACAAAGTCTGCCGCGTTAGGATCGAGCTGAGTTAGAACCTCTGGTGGGAAATCATCTGGACCAAATTCAAGCAAAGAATCCTCAGGAATTGGTTCATTGCCGCCGAACACCGTTAGCGAAGCTCGGTCTGCCTGCGTTAGGTCGCGACTCAACTCAGGCGTAACAGGAACGTGTCCGTTAATCGTGACGTTCAGCGTGCCTGTCTGAGTGTTGGCTGTATTGACCACAAAGTCGTCTTGAAATTGGGTACTGAACGCAGAGGCAGCAACGAAGTAACGCCCGGCGGGCAATGTGCCAGCGGCGAACGCGATTTCCTCAAGTTCGCGGGCGAGTTCGGTACCTACGGCAACGAGTTCTCCCAAATCGTTGTAGAGCCCAAGTTCTACATCAATGAAGTTTCTGACGGGTTCGGGATTACCGCGCTCAAATTCATCCGTACGAATGGCCAGGTCTTGGGTGCCGTCATAGAAGAATTCAATGAAGTAGACGGGGCGTTCAGACCCGTTGTAATTGTCGTCACGGAAGATTCCTGTTTGAGTGCCCGAGCGTTCACGAGGAATCTCAAACCTTTCAATCCGAAAATCAGTACCTGCCGTATTTCCAAGCTGCGCAAAACTCGGCTCGACCGCATCAACTGGTTGAACCGGGACAGGGCCGCCAAGTCCCGTTAGAATATCAAGCTGGCCAGCAACGGTGATACCTTCAAGCGGGTTGGTAGCAATCGGGATAGCGAAATCGATAATGAGTTCATCATCCGGTTGGGTGTCCAGTACAGCGATCTCCAGGGTGCCTTGGTCGCGAATGATAAAGTTGTCTTCATTGTTCGTTAGATCGCCGACAAGGAAACCCCGGCCAATACCAGCAATGCGTTGGAAATCGTTGTTGACGTTATTAAGAACTACCGTTTCTGCCGTTAGGTGTAGGTCATCAATGTCCAGAGCGGCGCCAGCAGTTTGATCGATTGTGGTAGTAACATTGGCGATCAGTTTTTGACTTTCGAAAGGCGCATCAAAGGTCAATGAAACGGCGGTGACGTTGGAGTACTGATCACTGTAGGCCTCTGTAAAAACCGGAAGTGGAGTAGCGTTAGGGCTGACAGTTCCCGTAAACTGGAAGGCACCAATCGTCAGATCCTGCTCGCTGGTGATGGCGAAACTGTCGTAAAGATTGGCCGACAATTGTTGGAGGCTAGGCACATTCAGTTGGAATTCACCACGACTTTCAGTTTCAAGGTCGCCACCGAGAAACAAGTAAAGCGTGTCTATAGCGTTGATGTCGGAATCAATACCATTAGAAGACTGCAGCAGAATCTGGTCTGATACGACATTTCCAGTGATCGTGATGCCGCCGCCACTGTTTTCCCGAAGGATAGGTGCGTCGCCAATAGGCATCATGGTGACGGGATCAATAGCTTGAATTGCGGTTTCACCACCAGTTGCCCTGAGTCGAACGCTTGATGCTGGCATCGCTCCGATTTGATTGAAATCGGCCTCGACCGGAACAAAGGGTGTTGTCACGTTTCTCACTTCAATTTCTGCGGCATCAACATCTACATTTTCACCAGAAAAAGTATCGCCACTGATGGAAGTAGTGCTGAAGACAGATACATTTCCAGTAAACATTCCATTGGCATCAGGGGCCGCTTCGACGTTCAGTATTCGGATTGCGTTATCCACGTTGGTCAGATCAACTTCGTTTCCACTGATTGAAATCGAGCCATCATTGCCGTTACGGATTGGATTTAACTGGTCGACCCGGCCAGCCCCGTCAATGGTCACTGTCCGGTTTCCGAAGTTGGAATCTTCAAAGGTGAGTGAGTTGCCGTTTAGGTCCACATCCACCACTGTGTCTGCGTCGACCTGGTTAACTTCTAGCATGCCACCACCGATTATGATATTGGCGGGAAGATCGGCAGGGTCCACTGGATCCCCATTGTCGAATAGAGTCCAAGTGCCAACCTGAAGGTTCGCAGTGACGGTATTGCCCGTCTGGGAAATAGTGACGGGTTCATCGAAACCAAACAGGTCCAATTCACCGTTATCAAAGGCAAGACTGGCATCGAGCGCGTATCGTTGCTCAAGATCTCCATAGTCCAATGCGGTGGAAGAATGTGTCTTCTGTAGTTTCCGTTGCAAGCGCTTCTGAGAGCTTTTTGATCTGCGGGGCTTCTTAGAGGAGGAAGGATTCTTTTTCATCTGGAGATGATCCTGTTGATAACGCTTGTCGAAAATTGAAAGTGCCGTTTTCAGCGAAATCGGTAACGGAGAACTCGTTGCGATCTCTTAGGTGCTTGCCGGCCATAGGGAGAAGATGATCTCAAGTCCCTATCGCCGAGATTGTGAGGATATCGGTCGCACATTTCGGCAGTTAAATGTTACTTGGCGACGATTATTTTGCTTCTCAATAATGCAAGTTTTTTCTGGTTTCCATGATTATTTGATTGTTGCTAGTACCAGATTTTGATTGCTCGCCAACACCGTTTGCCGTTTGAGGGTGACGAAGTTGGTCCGTCCAGTCGAAATTTCTAGATTAGGGCCAACTTCTCCTGCGTTTCCAATTACCATTTAGTTTGGATTTTGCTCTCAACTTTCCACTGCCATTGTCCATGGTCACTTGAAAGTTGGCCAAATGATCTCCAATCAGACAAAAACAAGGCGCGTTTCGAGAATCACTCGAGACGTCCTAGGCAGTAGTGCTAATCATAGGACCACTAAACGATGAAGAAGAATTCTCGCTCGTCAAACAATTCTCGGACCGCCAAAAATCTTCGGCAACTGAAACGAAAATTGTCGCGTCGCCAGAGGGCTAGCGCTGAATTTCAGTATCAGGCTCTTGAGCCCAAACTGCCGCTGGACGCAAGTTTTTCGTACAGCGAACCCAATGGCGGGCGCTTGTCCTTTGGCAATTTCACCGGTATCGGCGCCGATGAAAGTGTCCGCATCGATCTCAACAATGACGGTGACCTCATTGCGACTCTCACTAATGGAGTATGGCTCGGAGGATTTGCCGACCCCGATGACGGCGCAAATCTTGGACAAACCCTAGTTGTCGAAGGGGACTTTGATGACTTTTTTATTGGAGGCTTGGCCAACGGATCGGTGGTTACCTTTGGTGGCAATACTGATTTTAGCGACGTAGAGCTGAGTATTTCCTCGCCGACGGATTTCACCGTGGTGGCAGGCCCCAGTGGCACCAATCAAAGCGGCTTCGATGTTGACGTGTTGCGCATCACTGGTGGCACGATCCAAATCAATGATCCGCGTAGTGAAATCGGCAATTTGATCGTCAATGACGTGACGGCATTTCAATACGATACCGACAATACGATTACGGTAGAGACCATCACCTCAGCGGCTGGTGGTTCTGTTATCCTGTCCACAGACGCGGATGTTATTCTCAATTCGGTCAATGTTCCGGGAACGCTCACGTTGCTCGTTGATGGCAACGTGACCCGTGATATAAGGGATAACGATGTGTTTGCAAGTCAGTTTTACTTCGACGTTGATGGGAACATCGCAATTGAAAACTTGCGAGTTACAGAAATTAGCGGTGATGTTGATGGTGATTTCACGATTACAGACAGCAACAATAATTTCACCAACCTTACCGATACCACAATCACTGCCGACTTTGTCCCGGGGCTAGCGGTCGATGGAGATCTTGACTGGACCATTCGAGGGACTTCTCTGACACAGAACCCGGATGCTCCTTTGCGACTTTCTGGAGTGTTTGGAGTAATTGACAGTCCTTTTCTGAGTAGCGATGACGATGCGGGAACAGCCACTTTTCGAGTAACGCCCTTTACGCAAACAGAAACCATTTTGTTGGCGGAATCTGACTTCAACGACTTTGGTGAGCTCAATGTTATTTCTGACTTCCCAAATGGCCTCTTTGGTTACCGGACATCAACGAATGTGCCTCGTTTATCACGTTTCAATGCACTCGAATTCTCGGATGTTGATAGCATCGTCATTGGTGATCTCCAGACCAACTTTGTTCCGAGTGATTTAGGTCAAAACGATACAGGTCTGTTTGATTCGCGTGTGCGAATTTCTGCGGGGCGAGGAGTGATTGCAGGTGAAGATTTCCCAGTACTGGTTGGTAATCAAATCGGTAACATCACGATCACAGGTCAGATCGAAGCTGAAAACCTATTGCTCCAGTCGCCAGGCATCTTCGATGCCAGCGCTGCCGACATTGACACGCACAATCTGTTCTTGGGTGGTGACGCCGAAATAGAGAGCCGCGCTAATTTTCAAATTGTCGCCGACAGCCTGCAAAACCTTTCGGTAAATGTTTTCGATTCATTTGATGTCGTAACGCAGCAAGAATTGAGAATCGGAGCCGGTCAGTATCTCGGGCTAAACACATTAAACCCTGAGGTTTACACGACCGCATTTGCGAACGAATTCGCGCGCGTCGAGAGTACGCGACTGGACTTTGATGTTCCCTTTACAACACGCAAATTGGTTGCTGACGTTGTAACTGACGTTGAACAGGCTGCTGGTGCCGTTGTCACCATCGATGAATTGAGTGTAGAGGCCAAACGTACGGTGCTCGACAATCCGGCGAACGATTTTCAACGCATCGCCGTCCTCGGAGATGGATTTGCAGACTTCTTTACTGCTGGCATCAGCAACAACGATGAAGACGTGTTGGTCATTCGCGACGTGGGTACTTTGGAGATTGCATCACTGGACGACCAGCCGATCGATGCCGTTACGACCAATTTCCCCAATACGCAAGACCCTGTCGTAATCGATGGTATATCAATTGACGGGACCGTTGACATTGTTACTGGTTTTGGCGGAGCCGTGACTATCCCTCGCACGGGCGGTCCAACTGCTGAGCAATTAGGGCCTAACGGACGCATCGAACGATTTACTGCTGTGCCAGGACGTACAGATATTGTCTTTCGCGATGATAACTACGACGGTTCCGTACGGCCCGCCTACTTCATCGAATTTATCTACGATGGAGTAACCGACTTGGGTATCCGGTCGGATCCATTTGAGCGTCGAGATCCTGAACGTGTACGCGGTCCGCTTGATATTGAGCTTGCGTTGTTCAACGAGGCTGGCGACCTGCTGGCAGTCGATGATGACGACTCAAATAACGAATTCGATGTGCTGAACCTCAACGATATCGACCCGGAATTCCTGTTTAATGGCAGCCTTCCCGCGGGGCGCTACTACGTCGCCGCGTCCGCGTTTGCGACTGAATTCGAAGACGGATTCGTGGTCAATACGAACAACAATCAAACCGGCACAATCAATGTGTCCATTGCCAATGGTGCCGTCGGTAGTGCCAATGGTGCCGTCGGTAGTGCCAATGGTGCTAGTTTTGTGGCACCAGAGCTCGGTCGAGATCTAACTCAACAGCCAACTGCTCCGTTGATTGTCACCGGCGGTGAAGAGGACGGCGATATCGAAGACGGTGAACCGGACGGCAGCGTTGTCTTGTCGGCCCTCAACGGAGGAGCGATTCTCCTTGCAGAATCGGAACTAAATGACGTTCGTCTGTTGACTGTTGACGAAGCGGTAGGAATTGAGTTTACCGACGCTGATGACGCCATCATCGTTTCGAATGTTACAACGCCATATGATTTTGCTCGCCTCTCGGCTGGACGCGCCGGCGAGGGTGGCATGCTGACTGTCGGCGATTTTGCGTCTGATGAGCTATTGATCCAAGCGGATACTGGTGTGGTGACCACTGGAGAAATTGACGTTCGTCGATTGTTGATTGGTGGATCTGAAGCTAGGGACAGTGGTGGCGACATCGCACTCATCAGTCCAAACACCGAAGAACTGGCATTCCAGTTCGTTAATCGAGACACCGATCTCGCTTTGGCCACCAACCAAGATCTTGTCATTGGCGCCTTCGAATCGCGTGGTGGGGTACTCATTGACGGGTCCGTCGGAGATGAAATTCGCTTGCAAGCCAATTCATTGGCGATCAATTCGCCATTGCAAGCGACGACTAAACTAGTGGTTGAGGTAGCAGAAACACTTGAATTAGACGCATCAACGTTTGTAGACCCATTTGTGGATAATTCAGCTGACTATGTTATTCCTGATACTCTAGAGAATGTCATTCCGTTGGGAGGTATCGCTTCAGGTTCGGCAATTTCAATCGACACGTTTACTTCGACGGTCGATACTGAATTGACTCTCTTTGATAATACGGGCGTCGTAATCGGTCAAAACGATAATTTTAATCCTGGTGTTTCCACCGACTCTCAGATCCAATTTGCTGACTTACCAGATGGCGCTTACGTTCTGGCCGTATCAGGATCTTTCTCTTCCTTTCGTGATGGCTTCGTTGTCTTCGGCGGTGACTCAGCTGGCGACTACAACCTGAACGTTAACGACCTTTCGGCCAGTGGACTACTAGCCGCCAATGAGGTCGTCTTCTATTCCTTCAATGTTGGAGACGTGACTGTTCCAAGGCCTGAAGGTCCGACCGCAATCATTACTGACCAGTTGTACTTTACCGGTGAAACACTTGATCTCTCTCAGGTAAACAATGCGATCGGGTCAATCTCTGCGGCAACCAATGGAGAAGATGGCGATTTTCTGCTGCGGTCTTCGATCACGACCAACGTGGCGATGCTGGACAACCAGATTGATGTTGGAGAACTGCCTACTTCAGACACATTGAGTTTCAATCCAGCAAACACTCTCGAAGGTGTCACCACTCCCGATGATATTACCTTCAACGTGGCGCGGTTGACTCAGGATGAGGGTTCTGTCCTGCGGGGCGATGTCCTGACGATTACCACCACCGGCCAGCGTGGCACTGAAGTCGTTACTGACCCCAATGGCCCCATCGTTTTGCCAACAGGTCCAGAAGTTGATAATGGAACAACGATTGACAACGATGTTGC
>CAYTPS010000097.1:12615-13993 GCA_964439245.1 uncultured Pirellulaceae bacterium
TCACGACCAAAAAATTCGTCTAATGGGCGCTTGTTGACAACGATGTTGCCACTGACATCGCAGGTTCGTTTTAAAATAATGTTGGTGATGGAAACGGAGTGTCTGGAAGCCAGCTTACGTATGAACAACTTGACGGTTCCCTAGCAACTGGAGATTTGGTTTTTAACTACACGACCTATGTTCGAATTGGAGATACCACGACAGACTTGGCCGCGACCACAATCACGCAAGCAGCGACGCTGATTGCCGACGACGTTGTCGAAAGCCGCGGCAGCTTTACCGGGCCCAACGGCTTAGTTACTTGGATCGCACAGTCTAGTTTTGAAGACGGAATCGCCACTTTCCTATCGTCGCTTGAGCTACAAGCCGCAGCCGGAACAACCTTGGGCGATATTCAGATCATTAGCTATCTGGATGAGGACATTCAAAGCGTCAGCGATGACTTTTTGACGACGACAGGTACTGCCGGCGAAGCAGATTTCCGCGCCTTTACTTTGGACGGCCCAAATCGTATTGGATTTTCGCACGGCGGGTTTTACATCGAGGATGGAACGAATCAAATCAACGCGACGTATGCCGGTTGGGCCGCTGATCAGTTCAGCCAGTTGCAAACTGCGATCCAAGGCAGCACGCAAGATTTTAGTATTGGTGGCACGATCGATCTGACAGATCTGCCGATATTGGCTGACGATGAATTCTTCCCAGCGTTCGGCCCAGAAGATGTTACGACTGCGTTTGCGTGGAATACGGTAGCTACAGAGACAAATTCCACAATTACCAGTTTCCTAGAGTTCCTGCCAACTGTCGAATCGGTTACGGGTGAGCCGACCGATCCCCTAATACCTTTCGGTGACGTAGTATTGGACCAAAGCAATTCAATTAATCGATTGATCGTTCCTTCGGCCAACGGAGTGTCATTTACCAATGATCGGCAGTTCGTGACGGAGACGATCGATGCGTTTCTCGATGTTGCACTTGCAACAGAAGCAGGTGACGTTGTCGTACAAACGATCGAAACACCTGAAAATGTTACTTTGACCGCAGCCGATGACATTCGCGACACTGACGCGCAGGATGGAAACAGGGTTGCTGGGGCAACGCTAAATCTTGTAGCGGGTAACAATGTTAACGAGGATCCCCAGTTCAACGGGATTTTGTTACAAACCAATGCTGATGTTATCAACGCCAGCGTGAACAGTACTGATTCTGGCGACGTGATTCTGCGCGAGCTGAATGATGTTAATTTGGGAACCGTGGTCGCAGGCAATGGCTTCATCGATGTCGTTGCTATCGGTACCATTTCCGCAGACGATGTCAGCCATACGACGCAAAATGAAACCAACACGATTACCCTAATCGCAGTTGGGGACGATAGTGA
>CAYTPS010000098.1:0-13884 GCA_964439245.1 uncultured Pirellulaceae bacterium
TAGCGGTTGCTGACATCACGGATCCTTCCAATGAATGATGGGGGAGGCCGTGGTAGGAAGGAGAACCACTCGTTGTTCGAAAAAATCTACTTTGCAGTTCTCCTGTCCTTACTGCTGTTTCTTTTGCCAAGTCGCCTTAATAATGTTCCAATAGGAGTGTTATTGGGATTTCCAAATAAAATCACGTGAGCGACCAATGAAGCTTGAGGAGCAGTTGCGACGAGAAGTTATCAGTGCAGGGTATGCCTATAACACGGAAAAGTCCTATCTTCAAAATTACAGAAAGTTTATCCAGTTTGCCAGACTTGAATATGGTGCCTATCGCCATCCGAAGGAACGTGGGCGACAAAGCGCTAGGCTCTGGTAAGTTTCGCAACGGACCGGCGGCTAGCGCTTTGCCGCTCACATTCGTGCAACAGCGCCTATGGGTGTGGCGGATTGAGGGCCGAAACGCCCTGGACTAGTTTGCGAAACTGCTGGTGTTGACGGGCGAAGGGTAGACGACCGAATCAAACGGGGCGTGGGGAGCCGCGATGGACTGAGACTGGTACTGTTTGCCGACGAGAAACTATTCGGCGACTTGCTCCGCGCCCTTTTTCTTTACCGCTTTTTTCTTCTTCGGCGCCTTCTTCTTGGCTGTTTTCTTTTTGGCCGCCTTTTTGGTGGTGGTCTTTTTCTTGGTAGATGCTTTTTTGACTTTTACCTTTGGTGCATCTTCATCTCCACCCTCGGCTTCCTCACCCTTTTTCTTCTTCGCTTTACGAGGGGCGAATTCAAAACCAAGTTTTCCTGTTTTGCGATCGACCGTCAAATGGGCGGAGAACTTGCGACCTTTCTTCGAGATGAAGCCGGGCATAAGATCGGTCTTACCCTCGACAAACATCTTGATTCCCTGTTCGGTAGGAATCTCCTTCTGCAGAATC
Organism: uncultured Pirellulaceae bacterium; assembly: GCA_964439245.1. Taxonomy (GTDB): domain Bacteria; phylum Planctomycetota; class Planctomycetia; order Pirellulales; family Pirellulaceae; genus Mariniblastus. The sequence goes on from CAYTPS010000098.1 coordinate 924, forward strand.
GTTTTTGAAATGCGGGTGCCGTTGTCATTTTTGTCCTTTGCCATGGCGGGACAAAGAAAGGCGCGTTCGGTCTCGTAGACAGGTGTAAGTTCGTCGCTGTCGTCCTTCAATTTGCACTGACAGATGATTTGATCGGGTGTCAGATTTTCAATTTCCTTGGCCCGCTCTTCGTCACCCTCGAAGACAAAATTGACTTTGTATACCTTTTTGGGTTTGTCCAAAGTTAACTCTGCCGCGAACGGTTGGCCAAAACGATTCTTGAAAGTCTCGATCGGGCCAACTCTACCGTTGTTGATCAAATCGCGTGCTTGACCTTCGGTCAGCTCGTGGCTGGCAATATGTTTTTTCAGCTTGAAGATGCATTCGGGATCTTTGCACTGGAACAAACCATCGGTTTGCGTATGTGCGGTGCTGGGACATTCAGGGCATTGCGCCTCGAGGTCAGGGAACTTGCGTGCCACCAGCACATCGACATAGTCTTGCGTTTGTTTGACGATGCTGCTGGTCATCTCTTTGATCTCGTCCATGAACTGATCACGTCCAAGCTCGCCCTGCTCCATCGCTTTGAGTTTGTATTCCCATTCGCCGGTCATCTCAGGCGACTTCAGTTCCTTGATCCCGATGGTGTCCAAGAGATCTGACAGGGCAAGGCCCTTATTTGAGACCACCAATTCGCTCTTGCGAATCTCGTTGCGGAACAGATATTTTTGGCGAATCAGCCCTTCGATGGTCGCGGCCCGTGTGGCCGGAGTCCCCAAGCCGCGCTCACTCATCGCTTCACGCAATTCTTCATCGTCGACACGCTTGCCGGCGGTCTCCATTGCCGACAGTAAGGTAGAATCGGTATACCGTGCTGGCGGTCGAGTTTCCTTTTCGATGGTTTCGACTTCGGTGGCCGTCGCTGATTCTCCATCGGTGGCTTGAACCAGTTCGTCCTTCTCCGCCGCGACGCCGACCTTGCGACCGTAGACCTCTAAATATCCTGGAACCACGAGAACTTTTCCGTCGGTCTTGAAAGCATCGTCGCCGATACGTGTGATCCGGCGAGTCACCTCAAATTCTGCGCTTGGATAGAAGATCGCGAGGAAACGTTTGAGTACCAGTTGATAAATCTTGGCGGCACCATCGTCCAGTTTTGGCGGGAGCTTTCCCGTAGGAATGATGGCAAAGTGATCGCTGACTTTCTTCGTGTTGAAGACTCGTTTGGTTGGGCCGACGCGATCGTTCTTGATCACCCATTGAGCGCACGCTTTAAGGTCCGCTCCAAGTCCGGCGGAGGGTTTTCCGGCGGCCAAATTTGCGATGGTTTCTTTGACCGTGTCGAGGTAATCTTCAGGAAGATATTTCGAATCGGTACGCGGGTAGGTCAGAATTTTGTATCGGTCGTAACAGGCTTGAGCCAATTGCAGCGTACGTCTGGCCGGGAATCCGTGTTTGCTGTTTGCCTCGCGTTGCAGGGAGGTCAGATCAAACAGTAGCGGCGGCGCTTGTTTGGAGGGTTTCTTGGTTTCTTCGACGACGCCCGTTTTTCCAAGGCAACGATCCTTGACGGCCTGGGCTTCTTCAAGACTCCAGAGGCGTTCGGCTTTAGCGTGATCGTCCGTTTCGTCTTTTTTGAAGTCCTCGCGAAACCAACGTCCGGGGTATTGGCCTTTGGCGATGTCAAATTTTCCGTGCACCTCCCAATAGGTGCGCGGCACGAACGCGCGAATCTCACGTTCGCGTTCGGCCAGAATCATTAATGTTGGCGTCTGAACGCGGCCAGCAGTGGTGACATTGAAGCCGCCGTGGCGAGAGTTAAATGCGGTCAGAGCACGGGTGCCATTAAGTCCGATCAACCAATCGCTTTCCGATCGGCACATGGCGGCGTCGGTGAGGTTTTCCATCTCCTCGTTGGATCGCATGTTGTTCCAAGCCTCGATGATCGAGGTGTCGGTCATCGACTGCATCCACATGCGTTTGACGGTAAAGTCCTTGTTGACGTTGGCGTGTTTTAATAGGTACTGAAAAATCAGTTCACCCTCGCGCCCGGCATCGCAGGCATTAACGACGGTGGTGACGTCCTTTTTCTTCAGCAGTCGCACTAACAATTTGAAACGTGATTCACTACGTTCGATGGGCTGCAGGATGAATTCGTCGGGAATAACGGGCAGGTGCTTCATCCCCCAAGGTAATTTCTTACCTTCTGCGGTGGTCGGCATCTTGAGTTCGACCAAGTGACCGATAGCAGAAGACACGTAGGCATTTTCGTTCTCAAAATAGTCCTTCTTTTTTTCGAATTTGCCGATCTCGGGCAGCTTCCCCAGCACTCGAGCAAGGTCGGTGGCGACGCTGGGTTTTTCGGCAATAATCAGGACTTTTGACATGTATTCTCCGCCCTGTCTCGGGCTTTTCACGTTCTTTGCGTCAAACGAAGGATGAACCCTCGTGGATGGTGGCCGGAGCAAATTCCGGATCTGTACTCACAGGATTAATGCCTAGGTCTCGACTCTGTCAACCCCTCATCGGCGTAGATTGTTTTGCTGTTGGGCAGATCACATACGGAAAAGACTGGGTTCAATGCGCTTGCTTTCCCCGATGTTGTCCTAAATAATGGCGACTTCGCCGTTGGTCGCATCTACTGATGCAATCACTGCTTATACAAAAGAATTACCAATCAAAATTTCGACCCGTGCGTCATCGTGCAGGGTCGAGCGTTTTTAGTTGCCGAAGGAAAACGAGGAGAACAACCATGGTCGATCGCGTGCCGATGACTCAGGAAGCCTACAACAAGAAGATGGCTGATGTTGAAGAGCTTGAGAATGTGGTTATGCCGAAAATCGCCGAAGACATAGCGTTGGCTCGGGCCGAAGGTGATCTCAAGGAAAACGCAGAATATCACGCTCAACGAGAGAAGCAGGGGATGGTTCAGGCCAAGATCAACGAGATCAAAAGTCGGTTGGCACGCGCCCAGATTGTTGATCCTTCGACGATTCCCACTGACATCGTTGCCTTCGGCGCAAAAGTGACGGTGTTGGACACCGATATGGATGAGGAGGAGGTTATCACGCTGGTTGGTGATGGCGACGAAGACTACGACAGCGGCAAATACTTAATCACTAGCCCCATCGGACGAGGGTTGTTGGGGAAGAAAGTTGGTGAGCTGGCTGACATTGATGTCCCTAAAGGCACGCTGCAGTTCAAGGTTCTGAAGATCGAGTACGATCACCAATAATTCTTAGACTCCAAACGTCGCTGCTTGGGGAATCGTCCAGTCTTTGATAGCTAAATTGATCCTATGATGAGTCTAAAGCCGGTTTCGAAACTGGGGGTCGTTGTTGTTAGAAGGGGCTTCGGGCGGAATCTAACAGCCTTGGGGGCCGGGCTAACCCGCAAGTTGGGCATGCTTACGCGTCGCGTAAACATGGCACCGGCAAACAGCTCAATGCAAGCAAGTCGTTTGAGCAGTATTGGCCTGAAGGCGGGACTGCAAAATTTGGCAATCTTGATGGCGTTGGTGCTGGCAGGCAACGCGTTTTGCCAAGAGCCCGCGGCGAGTGAGGGTAAAGCGGCGACCGCGGCAGGAACTAACCCGATCGTGATCGTTCACGGTGCTTGGGGCGGACGTCATCACTGGAAGGAGACTGCAGCGGAGTTGCAGAAAGCGTGGAAGGGGCCGGTGTACCGGGCGGCTCTGACGGGGCAGGGGGAACGTGCCCATCTCGCTTCGCCGTCGGTAAATCTTAAAACTCACATTGACGACGTGAAGAATTTGATCGAGTTTGAAGACCTGCAGAATGTGATTTTGTTCGGGCACAGTTACGGCGGAATCGTCATTTCAGGTGTTGCCGAAGTGATACCCGATCGTATCGCGCGGATGGCGTACTTGGATGCCAGTTTGCTAGACAGCGGCGAAAATTTCTTTACCCATGATTCTGACCCTAAGCGGCAGCAAAAGCTGACCCAGAGAGCCAAAGAGGCTGGCGATGGTTGGGCGATTCCCGTCGATTGGCCCAACGCAATGCGGGATGTTCCTCATCCTCTGGCCACGATGACGGACAAGCTGATTCTTGAGAACGAGGCTCGTGAAAAGATTCCGGCGGAGTACTGGGCGTTCACCGATGGGGGACCGCTAGAGAAAGACAGTCGTGTCTTTTACTATCGGCGAGCGCAGGAGCGCGGTTATGTGGTCAAGGAGTTTAAATGGGGGCACAATCCTCACCGCGAGTCTCCCCAAGAGGTTGCCAGTGAGATGCTGAAAACTGCCGCGCTGGTCGAGACGGCAAAATAGGGCTCGCCGTTGATTAATGTGTTGGCGCGTTAAGCCTGATGACTTTGGCGTCTTCGTCGAGCGAAACTACGTAAGGTAAGAGATCGATTGCGAAGGTCTTTTCCAATCTGCTAGAGGCCTTTTGGTCGAGTACTGTAAACGTGCCGACGTTGGTGGCTAACGTTTTCAATTGCTCGACCGACGGATCAGAAATGCAAGCCACCAAGACGTTGGTCGCCCAAGGGTTATAGATGTCAGATTTAGCCGTTGAGGCAATGTACTTCATCGATTCAGCATTGCCCGTCTTGCAGAACAGCAACATCGTGGGCTTGCCGTTGGGCAGTTGCAGCGGTTTTCCTTTTTGACTTAAACCAGAAAGATCAACAGTCTCTCCGAGAGTTGCCAGACGAGTTTCGATATTTGTAATCGCCGTATCAACACTAGGCTTGATATGTGGGCGTACATCCGATGCGGCTTTGCGAATCCGTTTGGTCAGCGTACCGGCAAAAAAGCCCTCGGATTTATTCAGTAGCCTATCGATCAAAACAAGAACGGTCCGGTAGGCTTTGGGTGATTGCGGCGGAGATCCTTCGATGTCATCAAGCATATCTCGAAAAAACTGAAGTTTTGATTCGCGGGTCGAATATGGTTTGGCTCTTACTGCGGCGTAGTACTGAGCGAATCGGACGTGATCTTTCAGGTCTAGACCCAGGTTACAAACCTCGATCGCCGACGAGTCGATCAGCTTACCACTGAGAAGCGATAGCAACGCAGCGGTCTCGGCTTGAGAGTGGCAGTTTTTGTGTAGATTGATCACTCTGTTGCAAAGCCTATTGATCGCCGGCGCGTTGACCAAATTTTTGCTATCGACGTTTGAGATCGCGTCGGTAGCAAATTGAAAGTCAGCCTCTTCTGTATGCCGGCTTAGTCTCGAAACAGCCGCGACAGCGCGTAGGTAATCTGCTTCGGCAACGCGTCGATGGTTACCTGTCTTGAGTGCTTGTTGTCGAAGTTCGGCCAACTTGAGATAGGTTGTTTGGGATCCAATGCCTTCCAACTCCTGAAGTTGACACAGCATCCCATACAACGTCACCAACCGGTCCTTGGCTTGTTCCGAGAAACGACCTTCTGTGCCGGTCAATTCTTTGCCCATTTCAATCATGGACTTTAGAGTACCAATCTTCTCGACCGGTAATTTCGGGGAGAAACTCCGAGGCAAATTTGACATTGCGAGGAATAGTTCTTCACGCGTTTGCTGCTTTGAAGTAACGCCTGCGCGGCCAGCGATTTTATCGGCCTCCCGAGCGCTGGTGTACAGAATCGTCCAGCCGATAGCGACAGCCACGAAGACTAGCGGAACGGCAGCCTTCAGCAAACTGGTGAGCGCAAAGCCGGTCTTGCGATGGAATCGTCTTTGGAATTTCGCCAAAAACTCTTGGATAAAATTACTTTTGCGGCTGCGTCTCGGCATCGGAGATTAAGCGTTCTTGAGGTCAATGGCTGCGTTCTTAAGAGGCAAGAAAACCTGTTGCTCAATTCGATTGTACACCAAGCCTGATGACATTACCGTCTTTGTCCAAAGATACGAGGTAGGGCAAGATGTCGATGCCAATGTCATTTCCTAGTTTGTGCGCGGTCTCATTACTGAGCACTGTAAATTTGTCGAGTATTTCCTCTGCACCCGATAATTGCTTCTCGGTCAGTGAAGTAACACAGGCGACCACGACGTTAGTTTCCCATGCATCGAAGCGTCCGGAACGGGTGAATTTCCAGAGATGTTCCATGGATTTCTCTTCGCCGAATTGCCAAAACAACAAATACGTTGGCTTTCCATTGGGAAGTCCCAGCGGTTTCCCGTTGGCCTTTGTGCCAGAAAGATCGATGGTGTCACCTAGAACTGCAATCCGCGTTTCAATGTTCGCTATGGACTGGTCAACTTCAGCCTTGATCTTTGGGCTGACCAGCGATGCCGCCTTGCCAAGTCGCTTTGCCAGAGAGCTTGCCAGTGCGGCGTCGGTTTGGTTGATGAGTTTGTCGATTAACCGAATGACAAGTTGATAGGTCTTTGAAGACTGAGGAGGAGACTGTTCGATTGCCGTAAACAACTCTTGGTAAAATTGAGCTTTTTCCCCTTTGGTGGCCTGAGTTAGGTTTTCTTCGGCGACGTAGTATCGAGAGTATTTGGCGTGGTCTTTCAGTGCGAGCCCAAGATTCACAATCGCTTTCGAAGGAGAGCCGATAAACTTGTCGCCCAAGATCGACAGGAAGATTGCTGTGCTTTCTTTGTCGTCAGAATTGTTATGTATTTCAATCGTGGCTTCATACAGCGAAGTCAGCTTTATTGAGTCAACAAGTCGTTTGCTTTCTAGGTTGAGAATGGCATCCGTGGCGAAACGGAAATCTGCTCTTTCTGAAAATTTAGCCAGCCTATTGGTCGCGGCGTTAGCACGAATAAAGTCCGCGGCGGCAACGCGGTCATTGTTACCCGCCGCAAGCGCGCGCTGGCGAATTTCGGACAGGCGTCGATAGGAGTTTTGCGAGTCAATTCCTGCTTGGTCCTGAACCCGACAGAGAGCACCATAAATAAGCAGCAACTGATCTACTGCTCTTTCGGAATAATGACCTCCTGCTCTCACCAATTCTTCGCCGGCTTCGGCTTTTGATTCGAGTATGCCGATCTTTTCGATGGGCAGTTTTTGGATGAAGCCCAACGGCATTTCGGATACTTCAACAAACAACTCTTCAGCTGTCCGTCGGTCGGACGCAGGGGCTGCGTCGCGCGTCGACTCATTGGATTTTTGAGCGTCGGTATATAGAACCGCCAGCGTTAGGCCAACGAATGCAACAAACAAGAAAAGAAAGCCTTTGACCAAAACGGCAACCGGAAACCCAGTTATCTCAAAGATCTTTCGCGCAAGATTATCTGAAAAGGATTTGGAACCGTTGCGATCTGGCATTGAAAGCTCTTGGCGTTCTCGAGTTCTGTGGCGACAGCTAAAAAGTATAGTGTAAATCGGTGTTCGAGTAGAAGTCGGTCTTGATCCTTCAAAAGGTCAATAAAAGACACTTTTGCTTGAACTAAGCGGACTATCTAATTGGCTGCCGCACCCAGTCGCAGGACTACGCCGTCCTTGTCGAGCGATATTTGATAAGGGACTAGGTCAATGCCGAATTCGTTTGCCAATCGTTTTGAGGTTGCGTTGTCGGTTATTGTGAAATTCGACACCTCGCTTGCCGCGTTGTAGAGTTGCTCTTTGCTAAGCTCTGATTGGCAAACCACCAAAACATTGGAGTTCCACTGATCGAACAGGTTAGATTCGACCAAGTTCCTTACGTAATCTGAAGATTCGACGACGTTGGGCCGCCAGAATACTAATGTCGTCGGCTTGCCATTGGGCAATTGCAATGGTGAACCGTCGTGAGTTGCTCCCGCAAGGTCAACCTTGCTGCCGAGGGAGGCAATACGTTTTTGAATATTCTCGATCGATTCATCAACCATCACCTTAATTTCAGGATCGGCATTTTCGGCGATTTCGCTGACGCGCTGAATAAGAATCCGTGCAGTATTGACATCGGCCCGGTTCACAAGGCGATCTAGCAACCGGACGATTATCTTGTACGTAGCTGCTGACCGAGGTGGAGAATCTTTGATTAGCGCGAATAGATCTTTGTAGAGTTGGAGGCGGGCCTCGCGCGATGAGTCGGGCAGTTCCATCGCCGCTTCATAGAACGGATGGTACTTGGGATAGTCCTCGAGGCTCCGCCCAATTTTGGAAACTTGAGGCTCGGGTGAGCCAGACATCTTGTCCGCCAGAATCGACAGGAAGATTTTGGCACTGGACGGGTCAGGCGAGTATTGTTGCACCCTGATGGCGTAGGCGAATAACTTCGTTGCCTCACTAGGATTTGTTAGGTTTTTACTTTCCAAACTAAGAACCGCATCGGTGGCGAATCGGAAATCCGCCCGCTCACCGCGGAGAGTAAGCCGATTGGTTGCAGCCAAAGCGCGATAGAAATCCAGCGTGGCGACACGTTTGCTGTTGCCAGCAGCCAACGCTTCTTGGCGGAGCCCCGCTATCCTTAGGTAGGTCTGTTCGGAGTCCATTCCTGTGGACTCTTCGATGTTGCAGCGGGCGCCGTACAGAGGAACCAGCTGTTCAATGGCCTGTTCCTTGAATTCGTCACTGGTATTGGCCAGTTCTTCTCCAAGTTCAATCTTGGAACTGAGAAGGCCCAGTTGCTCAACCGGCTGTAAGTTTGAGAACTGACCCGGCAGCTGAGAAATATCGCGTAGCTTCTCTTCATCTGACGGGCCGCGGGAAATCACGGTGTTTGGATCAGAAGGCTCGCCGTCCTTTTCCCCGTCGGCATAGAGAACTATGTAGCCAATACCGACCACCGCGGCGAGCACAACCGCAACCAATTTGAGGATGTCACCCAGCCGAAACCCAGTGAGGTCGAAGACTCTTTTTGGAAGGTTCGCGAAAAAGCCGTTGGGATTTGGGTCGTGCATGAGGGCTCTTGTTCGGGAGAGGCGATGAAAAAAGCTGATGGCGAAAGAGCCGCTGGGTAACCAATATTAGATATAAGGGAGATGCGTTTTTCAATCTCTTTCTCTGTATGTTTCGGTAACTCAGGTCGGTTTGCTACGCCCATTGACCGCCTTTGATACGGCTTTCGTTCCACTGAACACCCATCATGGTGGAGTTGATTCCTGATCCAATTCCTAACCAAGCCACCTTTTGACCAGACGCGAAGAAGCCTTCCTCACATCCGATCGCGAATGCAGACGGCAGCGCGGCAGAGCCCGTGTTGCCAAGAAATTCAAATGTTGCGAAATCTTTCTCTGGCGGCAATTTCAGCGAGTCGAGCATCAGCTTTCGATGAGCCACACCCACTTGGTGGCAAACGGTGCGGTCGATTGCCGCGCGGTTCCAATTGGATTCTTGCAAGAAACGTGCAAACGTATCTACGCCGGTCTTGATTCCCTGTTTCAACAGCAATTCTGAATCGGTATGCATCAGCGGCTGCATGGAAGCGCCGGCTTGGTCTTGGTCGCTTTGGCACAAATCATGGTATGCCGTGTTGGCTAGTGTGGTGGCAGTGGTCAATCGATTTTGTGTCTTGCTGATGGATTCATGGGCCAATACGACCGCCGCACTAGCCGATCCGATCGTTAGACTGGCGACCGCCGATTTTACAGATTTGCGAGTCAGTGACTGGTCCTCGTTGAGCGCCTTGATGGTGCCCTCGACCAATTGGCGTCCGCCTTCACTGCCGACAATCAACGCGGCTTTGATTTGACCTGACTCAATCATGCAGGCGGCCTGAATCATTCCCGAAAGGATTCCAAGACAGGCGTTTGAAACGTCGTAAATCAGACAATCAGCCGGCAGCCCCGTTTGGTGGTGGACGGTACAAGCCGTTGCCGGTTCAAGAAAATCGCGGCAGACCGATCCGTGGATTAAACAGCCGATGGTTTGCGGATCAATATCGGCAGCCTCTAACGCCGCCAGCGCACTGCGCACACTCACCTCACTGGGACGCACATCTGGAGGCCAAAAACCTCGACGCGCAATACCCGTCATCAACTCCAATCTTCCCTCAGGAAGCTTCAGACGTTGGTAAAGCGGTGAAAGCTTTTGCTCGACATCCGCAGAACTCCAGTTCTCTGACGGAAGTGTGTAGCCGAGTGATTCAATACAGACCTTTTGAAATTTCATCAACGATATTGGAATTGAGGTGCGTTTTAGGTGATGGTTGTCCGATCACTTGCGACAGTGTAGACGATTTTCTGAAAAATTTGGACGCCCACTCTTGGACATTAAAATGGGCTTGCGCATCGGAAGGCGAAGCTGTTAGGAGCGCTCGCCCTTTCTCGGGCCAATTTCAGCCGCCTCATCAACCGATTCGGTTGCCACATCACGGCCGGTTTTTAAATCTGGCGGATTGATTGCAGCAACGCGATAGGCTTCCACTTCAAATGGATTGTCTAGGTAACAGTCGCCGCCGCGCGCCCATAGAATGAGTGAACTACCGAAGTACGCAGGTAAGAAAAACGGCCCCCAGTGCTCGTACTGCCGGACATGCACGTGTTCATGGTCTCGTGAGTTTTGCAGCATCGTTGTGGTTTGGCCAAGAATTGTGTGTCCCAAAGTCATCGCTGATACGCCGTCGCCGCCAAACATTCGACCCAGCATCCATTTTACCAGTCCACCATAAAACTCAATGCAACCGCGTCTAACTTGAATGCCACCACCGCTCAAAAGTGCAAGCACTCCTAGAGTCAATCCGATCACAGAATTAGGGGAAGCCCACGCTATCAGCAGCCAACGAATCCAAACACTCCTGTTGCAGTTCATGGTGAGGGATATTTTTTGGGATCGGGTTTGCAGAAAAAAGGCCAGCTGTTCTAAAATCGGCTGATCGATTATCTTACATCAATCGGTTGGGTTTCTGGAACGGATGATGGTGACCGATAGTTCTTTTGGGCAGGGATGATCATGCGATACTGTCGATTAACGGGATGGAGTTCACTGGCAGCGTGCGTTTTAGTGTTGTGCAGCACAGTTACCGCCGGGGCGCAGACTGAAACTCGGACAGCAGATCGCTCTGATGCTGTTTGGTCGGTTGAAAAGTTAAAGACGATCGAATCGGCCATTCAATCTGTCGCAAAAAAGAACACCGATGCCTGTGTCGGAATCGACGACGGTTATGGCGTCGGCAGTGGCGTCATCGTTAGCCGTGACGGTCTTATCCTAACGGCCGCTCATGTGATGAGTACTGACCAAACGCTTTACGAGATATTTTTCTCTGATGGCACGACGGCGATGGCAAGGCGGCTGGGGCGAAATTTAGACTGCGACGCCGGTATGCTTCAACTTGAAGGAAGTCGCGACTGGCCCCATGTGGAACTGGGTACGTCCGACAGCCTGAAGAAAGGGGATTGGGTGGTGTCGCTGGGCCACTCGGGCGGTTTTGAACTTGGCAGAAACCCACCGGTGCGCTCTGGAAGATTTCTCAGTCGCAACAAACATCTCATCGTGACCGATGCGGTTCTGATCGGGGGTGATTCGGGCGGACCTCTATTTGATTTAGAGGGACGTTTGATCGCAATCCACTCGTCGATTGGCGATTCAGTGTCCATCAATCGCCACGCAAAAATCGAGCAATTCAAATTAGACTGGGATCGCCTAAGACGCGGAGAAACTTGGGGCGAGCTTTCGGACCTCGCGGTCGAACCGCCGGTGGGCAAAGCGAAGATGGGCGTTAAACTTGATTTAACATCAGCGCGGGCGAAAATTAAGTTGATCAAACCTCGATCGGCTGCCGCCAAAATCGGTTTGGCCCCCAACGACATTGTGATTGGTCTCGATGGAGAGATAATCACCGACGCACAGCATCTGATTCGGGCGGTGAAAAAACACATTCCGGGTGAGACATGCTTCCTCACGGTGCTAAGAGGCGAACAAACATTGCAGTTTGAAATCAGGCTAGACTAATAGAAGCCCCAAGTGGTTTGGGCAATCATGCTATTTCTATCAAGACGGATCTTGAAGCGGACAGAAATTATGGGACAGCGAAATATAGCGACGTGCAGTGCAATCCACAGGACTTTGGTTCGAGCTGTTGTTTTCCTTTTGTCGCTTGTGGCGATTGCTTCACCTGTTAGTGCTGAAATGCCACGCGACCTGCGCGATCAGTTTGAACGTCTGATCCCAGATTTGGATCCGGAAGTTGCCAAGTGTTTTCAATGTGCCATGGATGCGGGCTGTTGTGTTGTTGAGTTTACTCCTGATCAGTTTCGCAAGTTTCGCGACAATCCGGTCAACCCCTTCGAGGACACTTATCAGATTGAACCGGACGACAAGTTGGGAAATATTTCGTTGAACTTCGAGATGCCCAGCTTGCGGAATCGACGGGTGGCGCCGAGTGAGCGACAAAATGCAGGGTTGTTGGAGTCATTAGCGCCGGTTGTGGAAAATGTTGCCGAATCTATGTTGGGCGTTTGGAAAGACGACCGCATGGTGGCACTGGGGACGATTATCAGCAGTGACGGCTACATTGTCACAAAGGCTTCGGAGGTGCGGAAACGGGCTCCTGTCCAATGTGTTGTCCGAGGAGAAAGAGTAAGCGCACGTATTGAACGGATCGATGAGCAAAACGACGTGGCGTTGCTTAAGGTGAGCGCTGAAAACCTAAGTCCGATCTCTTGGTCGGATCGGTTGACTGAGCCAGGAAGCTTTATTGTTACTCCGGGAATCGAGAAACCTGTCGTTGCAGTGGGAACCTATGCCGCGACGCCCCGTTCGACGGTCTCTGGTGAACAGGCATTTTTGGGCGTGAACCCAGACAAGACCCAATGGGGCGTAATGGTCAGCGACATTCAAGAAGGCGATGCTTCGTTTAACGCTGGACTCATTGACGGTGACGTGATCATTGAAATGGGTGGGGAACCGATCGTCGAAGTCGGCGACCTCGTCAACGCTGTTCGTCGACACCATCCGGGCGACAAGGTAGAGATCAAGTTTTTAAGGGGCGGTCGACCGATGTCCACCCGCGCGACGTTGGCGGGAAGAAATCTGTCTGGTGAACAAGCCGCTCGTTTCAAAATGATGAATCGAATGGGGACAATCGTTTCGCGTCGCGCCGACAATTTTCCATTTGTGTTCCAACATGACGCCCCATTGTTTCCCGAGCACTGTGGTGGAC
>CAYTPS010000099.1:0-13839 GCA_964439245.1 uncultured Pirellulaceae bacterium
GCTTCTATGAGGGCGAGAACATGCTCGTCATCCATCCGGATGAGTGCATCGACTGCGGCGTGTGTGAGCCGGAATGTCCGGTCGATGCCATCGTACCCGACACGGAAGACGATCCGGACGGGAAATGGCTGGCGATCAACTCGAAATATGCCGAACTCTGGCCCGTTATCACGGTGAAAAAAGAGCCACCCGCCGATCGCGAGACATACGAATCTGAAACCGGAAAGTTTGAGAAATATTTCAGCGAAAAAGCTGGCGCGGGCGACGTTTAGGCGCGCAAAGACGACCCTTTCGTAAGTTTCTCTTCCTCAGATTCGCATTTTGCCAAAAAATGTGATATGCATCTGTTAAATTTAGCAAAAGCGCGGCCCTGCTTCACCACGGGACCGCGCTTTTGATTTGGGCCTCATAGAGTAAAGGGACACGCACCATGGCTGCCAAGAAACCGACGAAGAAAAAAACACCTGCGAAGAAATCGAACAAGCGCATTTTTAAAGTTGGGCAGAATGTTGTCTATCCAGCGCATGGCGTCGGCATTGTGACATCCATCGATCAAGAACAGATCGCCGGCTTTGATATCGATTCGATTCTCTAGGGCCGCTTGCTGCGATTGGTGCCAGTCGTATGAAACAGGCGCCATCACAGGCTCGGTCGATGGGCGAATCAATCGTCTTTCTGCAGTACTGATTCCCATCAAGCGTCGCAGGTTACGCTCAGCACCAAGTACTCCCAGTTGTCCGTTAAGCGATCCGGCCAGTGCATTTTTTGCTTGAGCGTTGAAGTTAAAGTATTGAGCACGCGCTTGTGCTTCGTCATCAGGGCGGCCCAGCCCATTTTTAAATCGTAGTTTTCGGTTTTCCCACGTCGCACGCGACGACTCTCGCGCCGCTAGTTTCGTGTCCAAGTCGCGGTACGCGAAATAAAGTTCCCAGTAGTTATTCTCTACATCACGAACCAAATCTCGAACCGCTGCCTGAAAATCTGACAGAGAGATATCGCTGTTGATCCGACGAATCAACACACCGTTGTATTGTCCAACGATCGCGTTGGGCCCCGCAATGCGGTTGACAGCCGTGCCGCGTCCGCGCAAAAGTGGCTGCCGAAATTCGAGCTGATTGACGGCGTCGTAAGTCGAACCAAACAAGTTCGCTGGCGAAGAGTTCCGGTTGTAGTCGACGATCGTCCGGGCGGCAAATCGGGCGCCGGTGGCAGATTGCTTCGACAGCTCGGTGCTGAAACGTGACGTATTGCTGGTTAGCGCGGGAGTACCTCCTCCGATGAAGAGGTTGTTGAACTCGCGCTCACTGCGATTGTACAAGAAGCTGGAGCTGACCTGAGCATCGAACGCCGACAGAGCATTTTCGACGCTGCCAAGGCCCGTTTCTTGAATCGCTTGATCAAACAATGTTCGAGCTGCTGCGGGTGAACTGACAACAACACCGCCGAGCTTCTGCATCACTTTGCTGTTGGCTAAGGCCATTTCAACGCACTGGTCCAGCGATAGATCCCATGGCTCCACGTTGCTGAAACTTTCGATCGAGATCGGTGGCTCCGACAGGAATTCGGCCCCATCGGTGCTCGCGTCACATTGAAGCTGCGGTTTCTCAATCTCCTGCAATGCGTCTTGGCAGGGCGTGCAAGCAGTTTCAAACGTCGGAGTAGAGCGCTGAGACGATGCGCAACCCAAAACCATCGCGCTTGGAAGCACTATCGTTAGGAAGATTCGGAACAGAACTCGGTGCAAATTCGTGGGTTTTATGATCATGAAATCGACTTCGATGAAATCAAGGCATCAATACATGCTCTTTCATCGACCGCTACGACACTCAAAACCATGGCTTCCGGAATGACTCCTACACTCACGTTTTCAGTTAAACAGAACGCATCTAACGTTATCGGAATAATCGTTACAGCCTATGACGATGCAGAAATCCCAAACGAAACCGAAATGCCCCTTATATAAATGTTAACAATCCCTAAGCTATACAGCGGCGATAAGGGCGAATTCAACCACTTTTAGGTTTGTTGATCAAATTTGTCGCCTGCCCCTCCCAACCATTCCACCAACAAATCTTATTCATATATGCGCAATACTTTTGGCGAAGATCTCGAATTTGTCGGCCGATTTTTCTCAACCCAAGTCCTCAGCAATTCGGACGGGGCGAAGCTGTTCTGTGTCGCGGAGCTTCAAGGCCGGACCATGACATCTTCCTCCGGCGGCGATCAAGGGTACAGCAACGGATACATCAATTACGATGCGTTCGAAAAAGGATTGGTCGACCCCCAAATCAATCTCCTTGGCGGTGAAGACAGAATCTGGATTTCGCCGGAGGGCGGCCAGTACTCGGTTTTCTTTGAACCGGGCTCTGAGAAGATGGACTTTGCTAGCTGGCGGACTCCGCCCTGCATTGATAGTGAGCCTTTTGAGTTGATCGATCAGCAGACCGACTCTTTAACGTATCAGCGCTCTTGTTCTGTCACCAACATGAGCGGGTTCAAGTTTGATTTTTCTCTTGAGCGAAAAGTGACACTGCTGACGCGCCAAAAAGTGGTCGACGGCCTAGAGACCGATATTCCTGATAGCGTCCGTTTGGTTGGTCACGTAGCGGACAACAAAATCACCAACACCTCGGACACTCCGTGGGTCCATGAGACAGGTCTGATTGGTCTTTGGGCGATCTGCATGAACCCGCCGTCACCGAACGCAGTTCTGATGGTGCCCTTCAAGAAGGGCGATGAAGCCGAGCTAGGCCAGATTGTGACTTCAGACTATTTTGGCAAACTCCACGGTGATCGCCTGAAGGTCGATGAAGAACTCGGGCTAGTGTTCCTCAGTGGTGACGGAGATTTTCGATCGAAGCTTGGCATCTCCTACCCACGCGCTTGCTCGCGTCTTGGCAGCTGGACTCCCGAAACTGGAGTTCTTGCGGTCGTCGATTTTAATTTACCGGCCACTGCACCGGCAGGCTACACCAACAATTTGTGGATACACCAAGACGATCCGTTCAATGGTGACGTAATCAACGCTTACAACGACGGGCCCAACGATTCAGGAGGCAAACTGGGAGGCTTCTTCGAATTGGAAACGATCAGCCCTGCATTGCCGTTGAAAAAGGACGAAAGCTACACACACTCAACCCGTATCGTTAGGTTCGAGGGAGAGCGTGACCAAATTGACCAGATATCTCAAACGCTTTTCGGGGTGCGACTAGCCCAAATCGAAAGCGCGCTTGACCGAAACGATGGCTAATTGAGCAAAGTCAGTTCAACCGCAAAACGGTTTGGCCGAACGATATTTGGTCTGCTCTCGATTACTCTTTGACACGTCCAAAGTAACCTAGGTAAAATACTTTCCGAGTCTTTGCTTTTTGTTAAACCTTAACCGGATATTTGTGAATGAAAATCACTCGCGTAACGTGCGCTTCAAAAATGTCGTTTCTTTGTTCGGTTCTACTTCTGTTGGTTGCACTTTCGGCAACTTCGATAGCCGAAGATACGACTCCTGCGAAGACAACCGATTCGTCCGAGAAACCCAACATTCTCTACATCATGTCCGACGATCACACATCGACGGGCGTTGGATGTTACGGCAGTCGCCTTGCGTATTTGAACCCGACGCCAAACATTGATCGCATCGCCAAAGAGGGCGTGCGGCTGGCCAATTGTTTCTGTACCAACAGCATCTGTACCCCCAGCCGCGCCACTATCCTCAGCGGCCAGTACTCGCACAACAATGGCGTCTATACGTTGATCCAAGAACTGCCGCATCGCAAACACAACCTGCCGCGGATGATCAAAGCGGCTGGATACGAAACGGCAATGATTGGCAAGTGGCATCTTAAACTGGAACCGTCAACCTTCGATTTTTACACAGTACTGCCCGGTCAAGGCTGGTACCACAACCCTGAATTCCGGGTGCCGGGTCCAGAACCATGGCCCAAGAACACAATGCGTGTCAAGAAGCACTCGTCCGATGCGATCACCGACATCTCTTTGAAGTGGTTGAAGAACCGCAAACAGAAGGACAAGCCCTTTTTCCTGATGCACCATTTCAAAGCGCCGCACGACGATTTTGAAAACGCCGAACGCTACGACTTCCTCTATCAAGACGAAACGATTCCAGAACCCGATAGCCTTCGCAACCGCGCCAATCACGGCCCCGCTGGCCAAGAAACTTACGGGACAAGCGTCGGCAAACGCAACAAGCGTCGGCGCATGGGAATGCACATGTTCGTCGATGACAATCTGGATGATGACCAGTACATGACAGTCGCCTACCAGCGGTACCTGAAAAAGTTTCTGCGTTGCGTCAAAGGCGTCGATGACAACGTCGGGCGGTTATTGGCTCATTTAGAGAAAACTGGCGAACTGGACAACACCGTGATCGTCTACACGGCCGATCAGGGATTCATGCTGGGCGAACATGATTACATCGACAAACGCTGGATGTACGAGGAATCGCTGCGGATGCCGTTTGTGATTCGTTATCCGAAGAAGTTCAAAGCTGGCACCGTTAACGAGGACATCATCAATAACGTTGACTTTTGCCCAACGCTACTTGAGTTGGCCGGCGCGACCGACCAGATCACCTCTCTTGACCCCGACCAACAACTGCAAGGCCACAGTTTCGTCGCGAACCTTGAAGGAAACACGCCAGATGATTGGCGAAAGGCATCCTACTACCGCTACTGGATGCACATGGCTCACCATGACAATCCGGCACATTTTGGCGTGCGGACCAAAGACTTTAAGTTGATATTTTTCTATGGACGGAAACTGGATGACTCTTGGTTCTATAACCCGCAGAAGGTTGACACCACCGAGCCCTATTGGGAGTTGTACGACTTGCGAAACGATCCAAATGAGATGAACAACGTCATCAATGATCCGAAGTACGCGGAAACGTTTAAATCACTCAAGGACCAGCTCTACGAATTGAAGGTGGAAACCGGCGACACCGATCAAGAGTTCCCCGAAGTCAAAGAACTGTTTGAGACCGTATTGCCCATGAGCATGCGGTAGCCGCCTTTTTCCCGCCCCATCTCCCTATCGGCGTTATACTGATCTAAAGAGGATTCATACAGTTCACTGCCTGGGCGAGGTGACGGAGTGAATAAGCTTGCTGGCCAAATCGAACCATCGACCGAGCCAAAAAATCGCACGTGGAGGAAGTGGCGTCCACGCCTGCGATTGGTCGATATGTTCTGGCTAACACTGCTCTGTGCGATCCTAATCATGTGGCACGAGGACCGCCAGCGGCTGATAAAATCGGCAACCAGGCAACCAGCTTCGCGCGGGCCGAACTGGAGCATCGACCAGCTACTTGGAAAGCCCAACACTCCCATCTCCGGCGATCAGGTTACAGCGTGGGCACCTCGAATGCCAGACAACGGGATACAGTGGTGTATCGTGGAATTTCCCAAAGCCGTTGATGTCGCGAAACTGGAAATTATTGAGACCTACAATCCGGGCGCAATCGTGAGCGTCTCGACCGTTTCGACCGCCGGTGACGCAACGGAGATATGGAGCGGCAACGACCCTGTCGTTCCAGTCGCTGGCATGGGAACGGCTGTCATCAAACCCAAGCCCCCAACCCGCACTCGCCGAATCAAAATAGAATTGGACACATCGAAAGTATCAGGATGGAACGAGATCGACGCGATTTCGATTTTTGACGATAAGGGTAGAGTCCAGTGGGCATCACGCGCTTGGGCCAGTTCGTCTTACGGGAAAAACAGAGATTCTCCGTCATGGTTCTGGCCGTAACTTAAAAAAGCTGTGGCTAAATGAAGACTCGGCGGTTGTAGATTAACCACTCAAATATCAACAACGCCAATCCAGCCGTCAGCAACCACGGCCACCATTCCTTGCGGCTGGGAACTTGCGTACTGATTTGCGCATATTGCGAATAACCGAGATCAAGTGACTCCTTGACCTTCAAATCACTCTCCGTTGCATCAAGCAAATTCACTGGCACCAGACGCTGTAAATCTTTCGTTTCCGCATTGACGACACGGTAGATCCCAGACTGATCAGTAGCGGAAAACTGAAACGCATTCCCTTTCTGTCCTTCGACCACTTCCCGCCGACCGTCAGGAGTTTCGACCTCTAAACTGCTCACTCCATCATTTCGTTTCAGCTTCACGAGGTCACCTGGCTTAATGTTTGACTCGCTGGTGAAACGCGCTGCGCCGCCAAGGTTAGCGATTACGTTTTGAATAAAAATTGGAAAGCTCAACTTCTTGGGCCAATCTGAGTTAATCACTGAATTGCCATCGGCACGAATTTCCACAACCGAAAACCCCAGCACAAAATCAAGATAGCCCTCACGAGGTGCAAGCACACCAATTGGCCCGTCGCTCGATTCGATCAGTGTTTGACTTCCCTTGGGTCCCTCCAAATTGTCGCTGTTAATGATCGTCACGCTTCCCATTTGCACCGACGTGAGCAGGGGATGAGACGAATCAAAATCAAAAACTGCCGTTGGCGAATTCTTCCCCATCGATTTCCAACCAGACTTCGGCAGCGCTCCCATCACCAACGTATTGCAGCGCGGCATCACATCAGGAACGATCCCCTCAAACAATGCAAGATCGTAATTCCCCAGTACAGATTTCTCCAAATACTCCGCTTCATCAAGGTAATCCCAATCCCGAAAATCAACTTTCGCTTGCTTCTTAATCAGTTCCGTTGAACAAGCGAACTTAAAATATTGATTGTCACGTGCAACTACCAAGACATTCGCCTTTCCGGGCGGATTGATCACGCTGAAAGCCTGGTTGTCCTGCAGATAAATGTCGTCTTGATCGATCTTCAATCGCACGGCGACGGGTTCGTCGACGTTGATCAGCACGCTGGGCAAGTCAAAGCTAACGCTTTTCATCTTCCCCGCATCGATCTGAATGTCTGCTGCCGCGTCTTGAAGTTGTTCGTCGACAAATAGCGAAAGGCTGATGCTCTGACTTTCGTCATCAGAGTTCAGCAATCTAGCGAACACCTGTGCCGTTCCATTTTCTGCTGGCTCACTGATGGAGAAAGCAACAATGCCAACATTGGCCGGCGAGTCTTCTACATTACCGACAGCATGATACTCCGGAGAGAGCTTCCCCGGTGCGAAACGCGGCACCTTTCTGACACCACCATCGCTGTAAATCATCAGCACCGCATCCAGAGCATCAGCGACCTGCACGTCCAAGGAACTTTCCTTGTCGCTGGTGCGTCCCGGATTGGCCAGCCCCGCTGCCGCAACCAACGCTTCGTTCAAATCACTCGAACGCTCCGTCTGTCCAATGGAGTCCAATCGTATTAGCGCTTCAGATTTATTTCGCGTATACGACTGCACGACGTTGGCCTGATCGGAAAAACTGATCAACATCACAGACGTGTCGGCCGGCATCTGAGAAATCGTTTTTCGAATTTCTTGTTTGGCAAACTTCAACCGACTGACTCCCGAAGGCGTATCGGTCGCCGACATGCTGGCTGAATTATCGACCAAAAAGATGTATCGCTGCCCAACGAGTTCGGTTCCGTCACAACCGGGCCGTAAACAGGTCGCCAACAACATCAATGCGAACAAGATCTGTAAAAACATCAACAGATTCTTCCGCAACCGTTGCCACAGGCTGTTAACGTGCATGTCTTCGATCGCCTTCGCCCACAGCCATGTGCTGGGCACTTCGACCGGACTTCGACGCAGTTTCAAGAAGTACAAAAGGAAAATCAGCGGTGGCACCGCGAGCAGCGTCAACCAGCCCCACCATGGCAAAGTGTTCCAAACAAAGTTCATCGCACCAAACCTCTTTGTCGGAGATAACGCGATACCAATCGGTCAACCGATCGTTCGGTACTGGTCATGGTGTAGACGATACCTCGCTTGGAGCTAAAGTCTCGTGCTTGGCCAATAAACTGAGCCAACGTCGCGCGGTAGCGATCCAACAACCGCTGGCTAACGCTGACTTCCGCCTCATCTTGATCCTCACAGTCAATCAAACGCAGGTCGCCTGCGATCTCCGGATCGATCTCCTCTTGGGAAAGCACATGAATCAGATAGATGTCCATTTCCTGTGCCACCAAATATTTCAGTGCCTCCTCGTATCCCGTTTTGTCCATTAGGTCCGTGATCAGCAGCACAATTCCCTTGCCCGAATTCCGCAAACAAAACGACTTCACGGATTCGCTCAGCGTGACGTTGGCACCAGATTCCAAGCCTTCCAAATATTGAATCATTGGCCATAGATTTTTGCGGCCACGAAAGACTGGCGCATTGCTAGAACGTTTGCCATCGAGCGGTTCAATTTTTACCCGATCAGCGCGACACAGACCAATATAGCCCAGCGCGGCGGCCAACTGTTTCGCGTATTCGAATTTCGAAGGCGAACCAAAATTCATTGAATCGCTGACATCAATCAGCGAATAGAAATGCAGATCTTCCTCCTCAAGGAACAACTTCAAAAAAAGCTTGTCCAACCGCGCGTACATGTTCCAGTCAATGAAACGCAAATCGTCCCCGGCAACGTAATTGCGAAAGTCGGCGAATTCAACGCTTTGCCCGCGCCGGCGACTCTTCCGTTCGCCTTTCATCCGACCGCGAAAAATCTTCCGACTGATCAGTTCCATGTGTTCCAGCTTGGCCAGCAACTCGGGACTGAGCAACTTTTGCTCTTTTGCGGTACTGGAAATAGAATCGGTTGAAGGAATCGCCATCGCGTTACGCATCCACTTTCTGCGGAACCGCGTCTAGGATCTCGAGCAACACTTGATCCGCCTCAATCGATTCGGCCTGCGCCTCGAAATTCAGCACCACGCGATGTCGCATCGCAGGTAGGAACACCCGCCGCACATCCTCAAACGCCACATTAAATCTGCCTTCCAACAACGCCCGAACCTTGGCCGCCAACACGATCGCCTGAGCGCCGCGCGGACTGGCTCCCCAACGCAAATATTGATTGGCCACCGGCGAGGCGAGATCCCCACCCGCGTGAGTCGAAAGAGTCAGACGGACGATGTAGTCGCGGATGTGGTCGGCAAGAATCGCCTCGCGCACGAGGCTCTGCCATTTGAGGATCTCCTCGCCGTCCATCACCGGGTTTGCTTCGACTTTGATTCCCCTGGTGGTTCGGTCAAGGATCGTCCCCAATTCCGCGCGGCCTGAATAACCGACGATCAACTTAAACAAAAATCGGTCCAACTGAGCCTCAGGCAAAGGGTAAGTTCCCTCTTGCTCAATCGGGTTTTGCGTTGCCAGCACGAAAAACGGTTTCTTCAATTCGTACCGCGTTCCGGCAACTGTAACAGTGCCTTCCTGCATCGTTTCCAACATCGCTGACTGAGTTTTGGGAGTCGCTCGGTTGATTTCGTCTGCCAGACAAATCTGCGTAAAGATCGGTCCTTTCTGAAACTGAAACTCGCGTTTTCCATCTGAAGATTCGGCAACCATGTTGGTGCCCAGGATATCGGCCGGCATCAAATCGGGCGTGAACTGGATCCGATTGGAGTCCAGCGACAGTGCCTTGGACAACGTCGACACCAGCAAAGTCTTGCCCAATCCGGGAGCGCCCTCCAACAGGCAGTGACCGCCAATCATCAAGCAGGTCAGCACACCATGCACGATTTCATCATGCCCCACAATCACTTTACCAACTTCATCCTTAACGGCGTCGTAGCGGTTGCGGAACTCAGTTGCCTGCTGCGTAAAATCGCCCGCGTCACTTTTGTCACTCATTGGTTTTTACTTTTCCTGTTGAAGGTTTATCCGTTGCCATCTTTTCGATCCTGCTGCTGGCGAGCCTTGCGTTTTGCCTCCAACAGTCGTGACGTGTAACTTGATTCGTCATCTGCCGCAAATTTATTGTCTGCCGGTTTCGGTAGTGGAGCCGGTGTTTTTTCGATCTCGCTGGCAATCACATCTTCCAATTGCTGCTTGCCAGATTTCCCCGAAGCATTATCTGCCGGTTCATCTGGAGCAAAGCGAACGTTGCCTCGGCGAGTTTCAATCTCTTTTTCGATCTGCGCTTTCCTAGATTGCAGACGTGACATACTGGAGGGTTTTTCTTCGACCACGCCACCGGTGAACTTGGCGACGATCTTTCGCCATAAGTCACCCACCCAAGAAAACGTAACCGCAACGCGTCTGACAAACACGTCGGCCAGAAATACCGTTCCGCATACCAGTACAAGCCATGGCCAAACATCTTGAATGCTGACCGATGCCGACAGCGTCGGGCGGAATGTGTTCATCTCTTGCAACTCGTTCATCGCACTGCTTGCCAACGAAACGGGCGACAACTTACCGACTTGACCCCCGGTTGGTTCCAGCCGAGCCATCGATTTGAGTAACGCCAAATTCGACTGTCGGTCGGAATACTCTTTGGAATACGGAACGCTGACCCCCGTCATCAAACGCTGATATCCTTGCCCGGGAAAAATGGTAAACAACCAGTCTCCCTGTTTGTCAATATCTTGGACCGCCACGTAGCGTCCCGGGCCAACTTGGGAAAACTGGATATCCGTCGACTCGGTGCCTGCGATTCCTGATCCTCGCATGTCCAAGAAATTGAGAAACTGCTCTTTTTCATCGAGCGCCGTCACAGTAATTCGCGCTTTGCCGTCTTTGTAATCCGTTGCGATGGAGAAATTCGCGTCTTTGGTCACGGGCCGCATCGAGTACCTGATCATCTGCGTAAACAGTTGATCGTAACGGCTGTCGTCCACCCAAGAATTTGTCCATCGCAGCCCTGCGTCACTTGTAAAACAAATGGTGCGACCGTTACCGTACCGCCACGTTGCCAGCAGCGTTCGGTTATTCTCGGTGCCGGCCTTGGCAGGCTTAGAAGTCATCGCCAATCGCTCAACCAGTCCGCTGGACTTAATGGTTGTCATCACGTAGCCCAGAAACGGCGGCATCGAGGAGAGATCGATGCCTCTGAGGATCTCATGGTTTGCCATCGAGGCAACTGGCACTGCCGAGATCCCGGTCTTCGATTCGTAGATCACCGGCTTGGCCACTCGACGCGCTTCGTATTGATAAATTTGCGGCAGCGCGGATGCTTTCTTGACCACGTAATACTTGCCGCCAGTCGCGTTGGCAATCTTTTTCAGTGGCGTGCTACCGGCAGGTCCGTGAGTTCCAATCGCACAAGTCGATATCTTGATCTTGCGTTTGATAAACTCTTTGAGCAGTTTGTTGGTCGGCGGTGTTGGATCGCCATCGCTGATGATGATCGCATGTTTCATCGCCGCATCGACTTTATCGAACCCTACCAGCATCGTCTGCATGGGCGTGTTGAAATCCATCATGTCGCCCGTGTTCATGCGACTGACCAGCCCCAACATTTTGCGGCGGTTCCCAAAGACCCGATCGATCCCACCGTGACGTTTGTCAAACCTCCAGAGCCATTTGGGTTTCCCATTGAAGTCGGCCCAATCCACGATGCCACAATGATCCATGGGGCCCAGTACTTTGATCGCCTCCTCGGCTACTTTGATTTGCCAGTGATTCCCCTGCGGCATCTCACAAGCATGCATCATCATCGCCAGTGCACCGACGGCGTTGATTTTGTTGTTTTTAATTTGGAAATCGACCGGCATCGCTTTCTCCAGCAGCGTATTCGACCAACCGCCGGCACCAAAGGCGCGATCGCCGCCCAGCATCACGATGCCACAACCGAAGTGTTCGCAGTTGTCGACCAGCATCCGAATCTGCGCATCAGAGAATGATTGGACATCTCCCTGTGCCGAATCATCGCCAGAAGCTTTCGCAACGTTGGCCAGAATTACCGAATCGTACTGTAGCAAATCAGCCGACGACTCAAACAGCCGGTTGGTGTCTCGCACCTCGACCTCGATCTCGTTCTTCATCAGTTGACCAACCAGATGATCGAACTCGTTTTTGTAGAACCCATCCTCAATCAGCAGGACTTTGCCTTTGCCGCGCACATGGGTAAACGACGAGGCGCGATTATTTTCGCTGATCATGTCAGCGGTCGAAACATCGGGTTCGAATTCGGCCGTCAGCGTGTACATCGCCGAGCGTTCGAGCTTGTGATCGAAAGAAAAAATGTTCTTCCCGGGCTTGAGCGTCACCTTTTGACTCAGCAACCCGTCTTTAGAGTCCATGCTGACCAGGTTATTCGTGACTGACAACTGCCCAGTAATTGTTCCATCAGGATTGTCGTCGGTCGGCGTTGATTTATTGGTTAGCACAACTCGAATCGGGAACGTCTGCCCTTTTCGGATGTCGGCCGGCAAATCGACTTTATCCACCGACACATCCTGCCGCGCCAGAAGCTCAACAGGCACAACGTCGATACCGATTCCGTCTTCAGCCATCGCACGCGCCACCGACAAAGCGTCGCCTACATTTTCGTTCCCATCAGAGACGATCACAACTCGTCCGGCAGTGCCCTCGGGGAAAGCAGCCTGAGCAATCTTAAGCGCCGATTCGATCGAGGTTCCACCATTGTTGAGTTGATCGACGGACTCCAGACGGCCCGTAAGTGGCAGATCCCCGTCGAAGGGCGCAGATTCGATTCGCGCGTTGGTTCCGAAAACGATAACCCCCGCGTTGTCTTCCTGTTGCTTGCGGCGATGTTGTTTGACTTGCTTGAAGGCATAGTCCAACATCAGTTTTCGATTGGCCGGAGTGATACTGGCGCTTTGGTCTAACAGATACAGCACCGTTAGCCGGTCTGTTTTTTTCTGCCATTTCATCTGAGCCAACGAAAGGACAATCAAGCTGACACACGCGCACCGCAGCCCAATCGCAAAAATTCTCCGCCACGGTCCCAACCCGGCAAGTGAGGTGAGACTCAAATAGACCATCGGCGGCAGAACCAGCAGCAGCAAAAGCAGCCAAGGCCTATCAAATCCAATTGTCCAACCGAAGTCCATCATCAAAGTCTCAGAAGGTGGGAAGATCGATTCATCCAGAACCAGATTCCTGCTGCGATTATACCCGGTTCAGACAAGCAAAGTTGTACCCAACAGATCTTTTTGTAAGGAGTGCGACAATCCGGTAAGATTGCGTTTTCGCAATGCAGACAAATCACCTCTTCCGATGAAGAAGAGAAAAACATGAGTTCCAACACCCTTGTCGCACTCCAAAATCGTCTTTTCGGGCGCCCGAGGTATTTGCTGATGGTCAGGGAATCTGGCGTGACGGAAACAGGTTGGTCGTTCACAGGCGGGCGCTGCTGCCGCCGATTTGCGTGAAAACTAATGAACCCAGCGATCGAAGAATCAAACGCAAGTATCGCTGGCACCACCCTGCCGTCTATCTTGCGATTCTGTTGAACTTTATCGTCTATGTCATCCTCCGGGTGATTGTCTGTAAACGACACAACTTGGACGTGCCGGTTACTGAGGAAACCGCCACTAAACGTCTCATTTGGATTGCGATTAGTTGTTTGATTGGCCTAACGGGAATTGGATTGTGTTGCGGGTCAATTAAGTGGACGTTCGCCCCCGGAAACCTCGCCAATTCCGAAATCGGAGTAATCGGAATTGTGTTGGGTGCCGTTTTTCTTGTTGCTGGAGCTCTAGTTGGCGCACGAGCGGCTTTGATACTCTATCCCAAAAAGATGACGAAGTCGGCAACATGGTTTTCCGGGGCTCATTGGGAGTATCTCGAACGATTCCCAGATCTTCCGCCCGAGATGTAGATCTTTGCGGCAGGAGTCGTTCAAGCGCCTCGACGCCCGCGCTCCCATTAGTTTTGACGATTCGCCATGACGGGCTCAAATACTCAACGGGGCGTTTTGTAAGCGCTCTGACAATCGGCTATGATTGTTTTGTGATGTTGCTCGGCGATCAACCTTAACCAAGTAATGAAAGAAATTCGTG
>CAYTPS010000100.1:0-2147 GCA_964439245.1 uncultured Pirellulaceae bacterium
CCGGTGTCCTAACCACTAGACGAAGGGGCCGTCAAATGCAACCAATGATGTTGTCACATCGACTTAAGGTGCAACAGAATAGACTTTACCATCTTGCCCCGTCAACCCCTGCTCAAGACTACTTATTGCTCTAACCCCGATATTTGCAATCAGGCCACTGGGAACACTCTGCCAGAGGTCTCACCTTGATTGCCGCCACTGGAAAATCGGCGGCAATTGCCCCACGACGAAGCTGAGATTTCTTGGATTGGGCCAAGAAAAAAAACTCTAATGTGTTGGGATGCCATAAGGCGGAAGCGGAAAAATCCGCTGCGAAACCAGCCGGTATCTTGCAGCTCAAACCGTTCCAAAAAGCAACTATCTCAGAGCGGCGGACGAAGCGGTGCTGAAGAATTCTGCCAAGTCATGAAAGAATAGTCTCTCTGCGGACCGCCGAGCTAAGTTAAAACACCAACGGTTTGAGCAACAATTGCATCCGAAAGTTCGCCCAGCATTAGCCCAATGGGCTTCGCAGTTGTTTGGTGTCGCCAGGGATTACTCGGCGGCAGCAGCACCGGGCGTTCCATCAGTCTGATTGTGCACCTCGACTGAACGTCGAATGGCATCGTAGACTTCACGCCGATGGACTGGCACTTCTTTGGGAGCTTCAACGCCAAGGCGAACTTTGTCCCCCCGAATCTCAACAACAACGATCGAGATGTCATCGTTGATGACTATACTCTCATTCTTTTTTCGTGATAAAACCAGCATTGGTCATTCCTTTGTAGATGAGCCCGTTGTGTAAGCCCAGAACTTTCCTTGAATTCTCGCGCCTCACTGAAGAACTTTAAAAATTTGTTTTTGAGTAATCCGTAGCAAATGCACTTTAAATCCTAAAGCAGCACCCCGCAGAGTCAATAAAACCGCAACAAACAAACCAAGCCAACGATGCCCATACCGCCCAAGAAGCCGTTACTTTGGTCGGTTAGGCAACCCGACTATATAACGGTGTCTAGATTCGGCGGCGCAACGCGGACCCTTTGTGTTTTGACGTTACAACTTGAGCGAAAGTTCACCAAATACAAAAATTTCATAACTATTGCCCGAAAAAACGACTTATTTGTTCGCAAATTCACGGCTTCGAGACGCTTTGGTTCGTTTGTGGAGGTTGCAATCTCGAAGACAGCGTGTCTGGCGATCGTTGGACTTATTCGGGGAATATTTGGTCCGGCAGGCCACATTTGGCCGATAAATTGTAGGCAATCGGTGGTTTTTTCGTCGCTCGCCTATCTGAACTCAAAACTGTAAATAAACTTGGACAGTTCCCTGATCAACTGGGTTTTAGACGAGACAGTTAGTCGACAGTTACAAGGCCATGAAGGACAGAGCATTCAATGGCGTCACACAGTAGCATGAGCAAGGCCGCTTACACTGCTTTGCGAATCAAAATCAGCGTGAACATGAACAAGGAAAGTTTGGTCTAGGTGTTACGATGAATAAAAAACCTGACAACTTATCTCCATCGGATCACCGGTTCTCTTTTCATTCGGCCAACGGGATGCTTCCGTTGGTGAAATCGATTGCCAAAGACGTGTTCCGACTTCGTACCGAAATCGCCGACACGCAAGAACGCTTGGCAGCCATCAGCCTCACGCACAGTCAGTCTAGCCGCAAATCGGATGGACCAGATTCTCGGGCGCCAACTGCTTACTCCAAAGAAGTTCAAGCCATCGCGGACACCGTTATAGGAAAACAAAGTCGACTGGATGCTTGCGTGAAAGAACTGACTGACCTCAATCTTTTCGCTCCCGAATCGGGCAAACCTTTTGTTGACTTCCCGGCGATCTACGACGACAAAGATGTTTGTCTGTGCTGGAAGATTGGCGAGCCTAAAATCGCGTTTTGGCATTTGCGGGGTGAAACCTGTGACAAGCGTCGCCCGGTAGACATGGCCCTAATCCCGAAGCCCAACAGAATCGAACTCTCAGGAAGCTTGTAAATTGGTTTCCTGCGTTCGGTTTCTGGTTGCCGATACATCAGCGATCGGCCAATCCTGTTTTCCCCTGCCTATTGAAGATGCCGCTATTTGATACTCACGCTCATCTGGACAATCAACAGCTGTCCGATGACGCTCCCGCGGTCGTCGCGAGAGCCCAAGAAGCGGGTGT
>CAYTPS010000100.1:2157-8152 GCA_964439245.1 uncultured Pirellulaceae bacterium
GTCCAATCGATGACTGCGATTGGAACAGACTTATCCACCAGCCAAAAATGCGTTGCAATAGCGAACCAGTTCGATAGCGTGTTTGCTGCTGTGGGAGTACACCCCACGGTCTGCCACAAGGATGAAGTCGCCGATTGTTGGGATGAAATCGTTGCGCTGGCTGACCAACCGGCGGTCGTGGCCATTGGCGAAACCGGATTGGACCTATACTGGGACAAAACCACACTGGACATCCAGCGAAAGTGGTTTCAACAACACATCGATCTGTCATTCGCAACGGGAAAACCGTTGGTGATTCACATGCGCGGTTGCGAACAAGAGATCGTTTCGATGCTGGAGTCGTCAGCGATCGACGGATCGATCAACGGAATCATGCATTCTTTCACGGGATCGCTCGAGTCAGCGCGGCGCTGTTTGAAGTTGGGCATGTACATCAGCTTCGCTGGCATGGTGACGTTCAAAAAATCGGACGAACTTCGGGCCGTCGCCGCGCAAATACCTGCCGATCGGATCCTGATCGAAACGGACTCTCCTTATCTTTCGCCGCATCCGCTGCGCAGCAAGCGGCCCAACGAACCGGCCTACATTGTGCACACTGCGGCCTGTTTGGCTGACGTACGTGACATCAGCCCTGAGGAGCTTGGTCGGATCACGACTGAGAACGCCAATCGCGTTTTTCAAATCGGTTGAAACGCCGCATTCTTCAAGATGTTTGCAAAATCCCCTGGAGCAAAACCTCCAGAGTCCGTTCGGCGGCTTCTAATTGGCGACCGGCACGCGCTTCTTTGGTTAACTGAAACTGCCGCCATTGGGTTTCTTGAGATTGGCCCTGACGCCGCGCGGTGGCCACAAAAATGACTCCATCTTTTTCAGGTGGTGCCCCCGGCCCCAAATGCCCAGTAACGGCAACCGACCAGTCAGCGTTTTCGGTCCGTTGCAAAATTCCGATCGCCATGGCGACTGTCGTTTCCGGTGATTCGGCCGTGTGGGTCTCAATCAACCCTCTATCAATCCCCAACCACGCCGATTTGGCTGACACCTGATAGGTAACCGCCGAACCGCAAAAATGAGCCGACACTCCAGGCTCCAACGTCAGCAACGCAGCTGCTCTACCGCCGGTGCAACTTTCGGCCAGCACGATTTTTTGATTGGTGTGTTTCAACGTCTGTGCCAATTTGGTTGCTGCCGAGACTTTCATTGTCGCTCACCGCCGGTAAACAGCACACAAATTGGATGCGGTACAAATTTTGACCCACGCACGTAGGTCAGCCGACCTGTCTCGGGATCGACCTTGAACGGAGCCGCACTGTTGGAGTCGCAACCAGCGGCAATCAACCACCCGCCATCAGGTGAGAGGTTAATATTTCGCGGCCACGATCCACGCACTGGCTCTATTTGAATACGCTCGAGCTCTCCTGCCGCCTCGTCGAACTGAAAGACTGAAACGGTATCGTTGCCTCGATTGCCCGAGTAAACGAACCGTCCTGTCGGGTGAACCAAAATTTCCGACGCACTGTTAAACACCTCATGATCGCGCGAAGAATCAGGAATCGTTTTCACCGTTTGCTTTAACTTCATGGTGCCCGCGGCCGCATCATAGTCAAACACGGAAACCGACATGGCCAACTCATTCAACACGAATGCGTATTTCCCGTCCGGATGAAATTTCATGTGCCGAGGTCCACCGCCGGGTTCGCAGACGGCTTCACCATGTTCAACAAGCTCCCGTTTATCGTGATCGATTCGATAGATCATGACACGGTCCAACCCCAAGTCACAAACGAACGCAAATTTGTTACCGTCATCAAAGCCACAGTAATGCGCGTGGGGTGAGTTCTGCCGGTTGCCGACGACCCTCGAGCCACCGGTGTGTCTAATCACGTGCGTTCGGTTGGCGATGGATCCATCGTCTGCCAACGAGTAAACAGAAATAGTGCCAGAGCCATATTGGCTCGAGACCGCGATCTTACCAGTAGCGTCAACGGCCACATGACAGGCGCCTTTTGCCTTTTCGCCTGTGGGCGTTGAGTTCATTAGCTCTAAAGACTTGTCGGCGGCAACTTTCAAACTGGCGATAACGTGTTGGTCGTCGATCTTCGTGGTCGCATACAGCACTGTTTGCTTGAGCGCCGGATTCGGGTTGGCGGCCAAGAATCCCGGGCTATCTAGTGCGATCGCAAGTTTTGGCACCGCGAGAGAACCCTTTTCCAATCCCAATTTTGAGTGATAGACACCAATTTTCATACCGTCGTTGCCGGAGCTTTTGGTGCCAAACCAAACGTCAACCGATTGGGCGCAGGCCATTTGTGGCTGAATCAACAGAAACAATATCAGCGGCAGTTTCGCAATGATCGAAAGCCATCGCCGCTCGATTCTAATTTTTGCAGTACTCTCTAGCGTTCGCACGGATTGGCCTCGGTCGGGGTTGTGGTTGAAGATTCAGATTCTCGCTGCGTCCAAGCCAACGCTAGCGGCACATCAAGCGTTCCAGGACAGCATTGTTTGCTGATGCCAGTTTAGTGTCTTTGGCGCTTTTTACGAGGGATTTGACCAAAGATCGTCCTGCGGCGCACATGATTTTGGATCGGTATTGGTGGGCGTGAACCAACTTTCTATGATCCCACGACCATCAATTCCCCCGACTTCAAGCCGCCCACATTAGCATGAAATCGCCCCGCATTCTCATTACTAGGCTCAGTCACATCGGCGACTGCCTGCTGACGATTCCGATGCTCAATGCAATCCGCGACCATCATCCCGACGCATTTGTTGCATGGGCTGTCGAATCACCTACCCATCATCTATTGAAGAACCATCCGGGCATCGATCAGATTGTCTCCATCCCCAAGGGCTGGCTTGGTAAGCCTTCGTCATGGCGAGCAATCCGTACAGAACTTAGCTCTTTAAAGTTTGATATCGCAATCGATCCTCAGGGACTTACCAAAAGTGCCGCATTAGGCTGGATATCGGGAGCCCCCAATCGGGTCGGGGCGAAGGGACAATGGGGACGTGAACTTTCATCATGGCTCAACAACCGTCTGATGCGTCCAAGGGCCACGCACGTGGTTGATCGATCGATGGAGTTGTTAGAAGAACTTGGAATCGAAAAGCAAAATATTCGTTTTGAATTGCCGTTAGATCCGATCGCGGAAAAATTCGTCAAACGTTGGCTGTTAGATAAATCCCTAGACCGTTTCGCCGTGATCAACCCGGGCGGTAGTTGGGCATCGAAGCGTTGGGAAAACGAACGATTCGGCTCGGTCGCCAGTCATCTGTTCAACGCTCATGGATTAAAGACGGTTGTCACCTGGGCAGGGATTGAAGAACTGGCAATGGCCGAAGAGATTGTAGCGCTCAACCCTGAGGGTTCGGTCCTTGCTGGCCGAACCAATCTGCCGGAACTACAAAGTCTACTTTCACGAGCCAGTTTCTTCGTCGGCTGCGATACGGGGCCAATGCATTTGGCGACCGCCGTTGGAACGCCGTGCGTTGGGTTGTACGGAACCACTAGGCCACAGGACTCGGGCGCCTATGGACCGCAAAACATCGCCATCCAAAAATGGTACCAATCTGGCTCTTGCAAAAAACGCCGCAAGGCAAGCAATGATGCCATGCGCGATATTCTGGCCAGCGACGTGAATGAGGCCTGCGATCAAATGGTGGGGCAATTGAACCAGACACGTGAAGCAGCGTAGATTCGTTTTTTAACCGAACTTAAGACTCTGGTTCAGTCGGTTGAAAACCGAATCTACTTACTTTGATCGGCCAGACGACGGAAGTATTCCTCAATCACGGCCCGGTAATGTGGCGGCATGTCCTTGGACATCTCTGCCAGCGCCGCAGCGCGTTCGGCGGGAGGCAAATCGCCCCACTGGCCCCCCTCGTCCAAGCGCTTCTTTTTCACCTCGCCACTGGCGCCACCGCCAGCGATCTGCGACGTCTTAAGTGGTTTGTTGGGTCCTTGGGCCGATCGAGCGGCCGCCTGTTGTCGCTTCTGCTGTTGCTGCTTTTTTTCCGCTTCTTCGATTAGTTTATCAAGTTTTTCGATAACTTCTTTTTCCTGATCACGAACGCGCTTACCACTGCGATTAAGCCCTGTCCGACGACCAACATCGTTCATCAACCGCGCGATCTCGTTCAGAGAATCAACCTTCATGGGTTCGATGTCTGCAACCATCAACCGCCCAACGACCGCGTACCGTCGGGGAATAGAGTCTGCATTTTCCAACAGCTGATTTACCGTCGCAAGGCAACGCTCCTTCTTCAACAGTTGATGCTCCATCAATCCGCGATAGAAAAGCAATGCCGCCGGGTCGAGCACCTCGGCGAGCGAAACTTTCTCCAGACGTTCCAACGCCTCGTCATAGAACTGATGCTGTGCCAACCAACGACCGTAATACAATGCGGCATGATTAGCCACAAAAGAATTTTCAGTAACGTTGTCGAAATCAAACTCCGGCGATAGCACCACTGGAGCGTCGTGTGGCTGACGCAATTGGTCTCTCAACCGGCGAATGTCAGGACGCACCAGGGCGATACCATCGATGACGACGTCCAAACGCTCCGCAGAATCTGAGTTGATAGAATCAGAATCGATCGCGTTACGACCGGCTTCGCGAATCTTAGCCAATGCCGATTTGAGGTACTTTGCCAGCTCATCGACGGAGGAAGGACTATCCTGACGTTCAGCGAACCATTGGTTAAAGCTGTCGATCATTTGATTGGCTTCTGGCGTCTGCCATGACGCATCTCGAGAGAGCCCCGAAGAAGAATCGTCGTCCGCAACCATCGCCACCGTTCGGGCGTAACACTCCGACGACAATAATGGATAGCAGCCCCAAACCATCAACACGATGAATCCGCAGATTGACGCGTGAGAAAAACGAGAACGCGCGCGGCCGAAGATCAAAGTAACCGCCGCCACCGGATAATCGGAGGCCCCGTCATAGCCCATCGCTTCAAGTTCTTCCAAATCATTCTCCCGATTTTACTGTTTGCTTCCCTGCACAATTTCTTGCGTGATGCGAGTTAGCTTTTTCTGCTTGGTGGTTAGTCGTTTGAGAGCTGCCACCAGTTCTGGGTCGTCCGACATCCCGACAGGATCATCTGGCCGCTCTAACTGTTTCGCATACCGCTGATGCCGGCGGTAAATCCGATCCTGCAGACTACGCAACATCTTCAGTTCGGCAATCTTTCCCACTAGCGGTTCTTCTCCCGGCGGAGCAGGTGTGCCGGGATTTTGCTGAGGAGGCGAGTCCTTTTTCTCTTCATTTTCGCGTTGCGTCTCGGCCAGCGAGGACACAAGATAGTTTAGCGTATCAATAACCTCTGTTTCGAGATCAATCGTAAATTCGCCCAATTTAGCCGACGACAACCTCGCAGCTATTTGCTGCATATCTTGGTGCATTTCGTCTACCGTCTGAAGAAAAGCAACTGATGAACCGTCTTCGGCCAACAACAGCAACGCGCGACCGGCATCGGCCCCAATCGCATTTTGTTCGGTGGACAGTTTGCCCGATTGCACATCGAAGTCAGTTGAGCGTTGATCTTTCGGGATCGCAGCTAATCTTTCTGTGGACTGCTTTACCTTGATTTCACGTTCGAGCATTTTTCGAAAGCGCTCTTCCAATTTGGCCAGCGTCCGTTCGACTTCCTCTTCACGCATCTGCCGCAGAATCTCTTCCAGTTGATTCTTGGCTTGTGAAATTTCCTTTTCGGCCTCCTTCATTTCTTCGATGGCATCGTCGCGCCGGGCCTCTTGTAATTTTTTCTGTGCCTCCTTCATTCGCTCCTGTGCAGAATCAATGCGCTCGCGAATCGGATTGGCCGGCGGGGCAGGGGACTCCACTGGGCCGTCGGACTGCACCAGTTCTTCTTCCGATTGCAACGACTGCTCCGATTCGCCTCGGCCTTGCTCCGATACATCTCGCTGTTGTTTTGAACTTCCCTGTTGCTCGGAGGAGTCATCTTCCGTCCCCTCGCCGGACTCCTTTGG
>CAYTPS010000100.1:8162-13778 GCA_964439245.1 uncultured Pirellulaceae bacterium
TCTGCACATCCGAACTATCGTTGTCCTGATCCGATTCATTGCCTGAGTCAGACCTCTCCTGCTCGGCAACTGCATCGTCCTGTTCAGGCTGGCCAACGTCTTGCAAATCTTCTTCCGTTTCGACTTGCTCTTCGTTCTGTTTGATTTGATCCGATAGATTACCGGCGCGCTCGGCAGCCTGTGATTCTGATTTTGCGATACGCTGAGCATCGATTCCGCCTTCGGTCTGGCCGCGCAGCCCTTTTTGAAGCCGCAATAATTTCTCGACCTCTTTCAAGTACTCTTGGTAGCGTTCGATTTCATCCTTGAGCCGCATGCTGCGATCCTCGCTTTGCAACAGCGCTAAAAGATCCTTCAACTTCTCGACCACTTCCTCTTGCTGTTCTTGAGCGCGAGGCAGTTTGGCAGATTCGATCAGGGCAACCACTTCCTGTAATTGGTCATTGGTAGCGGACGCCTGTGATCGCTTGAAAGCTTTTTCGAGCAGTTTCGAGCGAGTCGGATTCTTATCCCGTTCGAACCCATAAAGCGTAAACAACTTCTCTTCGAGAAGTTCGTATTGGCGTGCAAGCCGCGCCTGTCGCTTGAGGATTTCGGGCCGCTGCAACGACTCTTGATCCACAACAACTTCCGAATTCGCGATCGGCTGTTGAGCGGAGATCGGTAGCGAGAACTGGAATACACCTGAGCACAACGCTGCACAGCTGGCCAGGAAAATTTTCAGTTTTGTATCACGAAGCATCAGAGTTACAACCAACTTTGGGCAAGTAGCCTCAGGGTAAAAGACTCTACGGGATGTGACGGAAAGAAAGCAACGCCCAGATCATACCAAATATCGCTGGCATTCAGGCGGGGTCGTTTTAACCGATGAAAACGGCAACCGAGAAAAGTATACGCAATGGAATCGTGGCCACTACGCTTTGACATTGTGTGAGATCCCTGTTCGAAATACCATTGCGAGTAAACCAACAATGTGGACGAGGTTATGAAACCACCTGCTTCCAAAATTAGAATTCTCGTTCTGATGGCGATTCTTTGCTCGTGCATTGGTTGCGACCAGACCACGAAACACATGGCGACGAAATCACTCAGTCAATCGCCGCCGCAATCTTATTTCGGAGACACTGTCAGGTTGGGTTATGCTTTGAATCCTGGCGGATTCTTAAGCGCAGGTAGCACGTTTTCTCCAAGATCTCGATTTGCAGTGTTTGTTGTGTTCAATTCCTGCGTGATGGTTGGCCTAATCGCCTTTTTGATCAAGACGTGGAATTCGCCGCTGCTAGTGTTTGTGTCTCTAACGTTAATTCTCGCCGGCGGTGTCGGCAACTTGATTGACCGCGTAACTAATGACGGTTTGGTGACCGATTTTTTGAACATCGGCGTCGGGGCGTTCCGCACCGGAATTTTCAATGTCGCCGATGTTGCGGTGATGACAGGGGCTTTAGGATTACTGATCGGTGTTCTCAAATACCCGAACTCCCAACTTCACCCCGACTCAGATTCTGTAGAGTCACAAGTGACAATTGGTAAGCAGGACTAGGAATCCTCGTCAAAACGCTTGGGTTCGAGGGGAGATTTCCCGAAAAACCAACAAAAATGGAAATAGATCTAACTTATGAGAGGCACTCCAAAGCCCTGATAAACCATCCGAATGATGCATGAAACACCAGTTTAGGTAGCTCGACTGGGGTTAAAACCGACAAACTTTGTCCAGAACGCCGACTTTTTGGCTTGATTTGGGTAGACGACAAGTTATTCTGCCTAATTGTTAACACCATTCTCAGTTTGCCCCCCTCTATTTGTGTGGCACACTTGAATTTACGCATCGATTTTCAATAACTAGCTCGTTCTACTTCCAACTTAAAGAAATTCAGCCATGACAAACTTGAAAAGTATGAAGAAGATTTTGGGCGGGGCCATTCTTGCGATGGCTTTCCCGTGCATGTCATTCGCCGATATCGCGACTTTTGACGCGGGACAGGGCTGGGTCGACGGAAATGTTTTGGATGCTACTCCAGGACCACCTCCCGGGCCCGGTGCCCAAACCGGCCAGACATCTGGAATCAATTGGGTCAGCAACCAAGCGAACGCTTACACTGTTGATTCTACTAATGGCAAGCTGAACGTAGCGTCAGCATCGTTTTTTAGACAAGTTTTTGACTTGGGACCAGGCGGCGCAACTGGACTTGATATCCCTACTGGTGGTTCGATTACCTACAACGCTGTTGTTGATCCGAGTGCGTTGAACGCCTTCACTGGGAACCGAATTCTGCTGGAGATCGCTTTGGCAGCACCGACTGATCCTTTCAATGCGACAACAGGAAATGCAGCGAACGGCATTCAGCTTAGGTCTGATGGGACGGACTGGATTGTTGACGCTCCTGCATTTGGCAACAACGGAGGTACCTCCTCCGGTATCGCGTTGGCCAGTGGTGATCTTGATCTCTCGCTGGTGTACAACGAATCCGCTGCAGGCATCGTAGACGTTGAGGTCTTCCTTAACGGCATCTCGTCCTACACCTCTAACTTGGGTGCTGGGCCATCCGGTGGCGGCCTATATGGATGGACTAACTCATCACAAGGTACAGGCACTGGCGGTACGTTAATGTTTAACAGCCTTGAACTGATCGTCGTCGATCCTGCTGCGGTTGTTCCTGAGCCGTCATCACTTGGCCTTCTAGGCTTCGGTCTGGCAGGTTGCCTGATCCGACGTCGCCGCAAGAGCTAGAAATCGAAAACTAAATCATGTTTTGGTTTACAAGCCCTGCCATTTTCGGCAGGGCTTTTTTTGTAGTTGCTCTGATGTTTTAATTGGAATAATTGCGGAAGCCCTCTTACCGACCCCCTCCCGTTTGACGGCCAAATAGTCAAACAAGGAATAACACATGCCTCGACGCTTTCTGATCGTGCTTCTTCTGATCGCGATCACTTCGACCGGTTGCGCCGATACTGGTGATACTGCCACCGAAGGCAATCCTGACTCCCGAAGGGTTCCGGTGGCAGACCTAGATACATCAGCGTCCTTGATCTCCGAATTGATAAAGGCCGAAGACCTAGTTCTAGATCTCACTTTTCGGCTAAAGTCGTTGGGAGAATGGTGGGAAAGTCGCAGCCAGCTGAAACCACCGGTTTCGAGCAATGCTGATGAGATCTCCGCGGAACTAAATACACTCGAAAAATCACGATCCCTGATTGCGATTGATCTATCTTCAGAGAAACTTCAGTCGAAAGACGTCTGTAATCTTGCACAGACATTTGAGTGGCCAATCGAGCAGGCGCTACGTGACACCGGCGAAGGTTCGGACCCGCTGCAACCTTTGATGCAAGCCTTGTCAAAAGTTCACGATATCAAATTTGGCGTTCTGCGTGGCGAACACGTTTCAGCCCCCGAGAGTTTTGTTACCGAAATCTTGATCTCTGGGAAAGGTACCCTGCAGGAAGGCAATGCTAGTTTCAAGGGCCATAACGAATTGCGTTGGAAGCACGATGGGCAACAGTGGAAGTTGGTCCAGTGGCAGGTCCTAGACATGACAGTCACACGATCGGCGGGGCCCGTCTTCCACGACGTACTCGCTGAAGCGATCCCTGACGAGTCGACTCTTAAGAAATTGCGCCGCTCGTATCACCAAGAACTGATTGAAGAGACGATCAAGACCGGACAGTCTCCGATATATGATGCACGCTACAAACCGTTCATCGGTGCTGCGTCGCCACACTCACTGCCGTCAGTTAGCGTCGTCGACTACAACTCCGACGGCTGGGAGGATCTTTTCGTCACCGCTCGCTGGGGCCCGACGCAACTGCTCAAAAACAACGGAGATGGAACATTTGAAGATGTCACGCGAGACGCGGGACTCGATTTCCCCGGACTCGTGAACTGCTCGGCATTCGTCGACATTGACAACGACGGAGACAAAGATGTCGTGATCGGACGCGCGCTTGAACCGGTTGTCTATCTGCAAAATGACGATGGAAAGTTCACCGATGTCACTCGCTCAAACAGCGATCTGGCAAGCCAGTATATGGTATCCGCGATATCGGTTGCCGATATCAACCGAGACGGTCTGTTAGATTTGTATCTGAGCACCTACGGTCCCTCTGGCGTCAATGAGCGTCTGCTCCGAGACAGAGGGGATGGTGGATACCGATTCATGACTCACAAGCAAAGGCAAACTCTTGCTCAACTTGATGCAACAGAGATTGGCTTCGTAGATCATGCCGGACCACCCAACGTGATCGTGATGAATCGTGGTGACGGCAACCTAGAGCGTGTGAGAAACAATGAACTAGTCGCTCAATGGCATCACTCTTACCAGTCGGCTTGGGCTGACATCGACAACGATGGTGACGATGATTTGTATCTCGCCAACGACTTTGCTCAGGACGCCTTTCTGTTGAATGAAACCCCGCAAGGTGCCTCAGAACCTGTTTTTCGTGATGGTTTGGAGTCAGCATTCCCGGGGGGCGGAACCGGATTTGGGATGGGTGCCAGTTGGGGAGACTTCGATAGCGACGGCGACCTAGACCTGTACGTTTCCAACATGTACTCCAAGGCAGGCACACGAATACTACGCTCCATTGGAGAGGGTGATCCACGCTTTGAGATCGCGACGCGCGGAAACTTCCTGTACGAAAACCAGGACGGAAAATTCATCAATCGTGCTGGTACTAAACCGGGCAAGTTAAATGTGGGAAAGGTTGGTTGGTCCTATGGAGGTCAGTTTGTTGATTTCGACAACAATGGGAACTTAGACTTGTACGTCCCCAGCGGTTACTTTACAGCTATTGCTTCGTCAGACACCAAAGTTGATATATGAAGTTGCTGGTGGCGCACGGTCGTGCGGTCGGACTCATCGCGTGGTGAATTATTCATAAACTCCGACGCGTGGAAGAATCAAAAGTACGCGGACAAACTTCTGTTTAAATTGCCAGATGGTCCGCCCTTTTACGCCAACAATTCGTTCAGCGGACACGAAGCGAATCGCCTGTTCATAAGCGATGGAGAACAATTCGAAGACCTCTCTGGAGTCTCTGGTGCGGATCATCGTGGCGACGGTCGCGGGTTTGCCGTTCTTGACTTCGATCGAGATGGTTGGCAAGACATCGTGCTTTACTCCACCAACTACCCACGCATTAAACTGTTCAGAAATCTGATGGGTGACCGATTGCAAAAACGATCGCGTATTGAAGTGCGATTGCGGGGAGCAAACGAGGGAGCCGAGCCCTCAAGCGTTTCCAGCGCTCTTGATCCGATTGGATGTGTGGTAGTGGCGACTTACGATTCAGGCCGCAAGCAAGCCCGTCGTCTTTCGGTCGGAGAAGGCAATGTCGCCCAGAACAGTTCTTTGATCTGGTTTGGGCAAACCGACGAGGACCCGATAATCCGCCTAGACGCAAAATGGCCGTCAGGGAAAAAGCTTACCGTTTCTGAGCCCAGAGTGGGGGCTCCAATCGAGATGATCGAGCCTGCAGAGACGCGATAGTTTGCTGAGCCAAAGAGCTTGCCGCCAAACGAAAAAACCGAGACCATCACTGGCCTCGGCTCATAATATCTTCTCAAAAAGTACACCCGGGAGGATTCGAACCTCCAACCTTCGGTTCCGTAGACCGACGCTC
>CAYTPS010000101.1:0-13778 GCA_964439245.1 uncultured Pirellulaceae bacterium
ATTCACCGCTGCTGGTGGAAAACGGCCTGACCGAAACGGCCACCCAGACGCTGACGATTTCTAACCCTGATCGCTGGTCACCCAAAAATCCTTACCTGTATCGCGCTCTCAGCGCGGTCATGGTCGATGGCGAGGTCACGGATCGAGTGGAAACTAGATTTGGCGTGCGGGACATCGAATGGATTCCCGGTCGGGGTATGTTGCTCAACGGCGAAGTCTTGAAGCTGCGCGGGGTCTGTCAGCATCAACACGCTGGTGCCTTCGGCGCGGCCGTTCCCGAAAAGATCATTCGCTATCGTGTCCAACAGATGAAAACGATGGGCTGTAACTCGATCCGCACCGCCCACAACCCTCACACGCCGGAGTTCTATGACATCTGTGACGAACTGGGCATGATCGTGATGGATGAATTCGTCGATGGCTGGGGCCAAAAGGCTCGGGCTGATTATGGCGCCCAAGCGTTTGATCAGTGGTGGAAGCGCGATCTAACCGACTGGATCAGGCGTGATCGAAATCATCCGTGCGTGTTTCTGTGGAGCGTCGGCAATGAAACACGTGGCGAAATTGGTAAGGAATTAGTGGCTCGTTGTCATGAGGTCGATCCAACGCGGCCGGTTACTTCCGGAAGTTCGGAGGAGCAATTCATGGATGTTCTGGGCATGAATGGCGGCAGCGAAGGAAAAGGCTGGTTTGAAAATGAAATGCCGAAAGATCGTGTTTTTGTTGGAACCGAAAACACGCACACTTGGCAGACACGCGGTTACTATCGGACTCAGACGTGGTACCGCGACGGGAACATCAGTGTGGCCACCGACATATCCGATTTGACCAAGAAGGAAGTTTTCACATTTGACTGGACCACCAACGCAAATCGAGCCAACCGAAAGCAGTTTTATAAATCCAGCTACGACAACGCAACGGTACGTTCACCGGCGCGACGTGCGATTGCTCAGATTCGAGACTACCCAAACAACGCGGGCATGTATCGCTGGACGGGGCACGACTATCTTGGTGAATCAGGTTTAGCCAGCGGCGGTTGGCCGTTCAAGCTGTTCTCCGGTGGAACGTGCGATCTGGCCAATTTTGAAAAGGACTTGTACTACCTTTATCAAAGCCAGTGGACGACTGAACCGATGGTTCACGTCCTGCCGCATTGGACGCATCCGACGATGAAGGCCGGCACCAAAATTCCGGTTTGGGTGTACTCCAATTGCGATGAAGTAGAATTGTTGCTCAACGGCCAATCGCTGGGCAAACAGAAACCGGGCACTTCGTGGCAGGAAATGCAATGCCAGTGGATGGTCGATTGGACCCCCGGTACATTGACGGCTGTTGGATACAATGGTGGTCAAAAAGTGGCCGAAGAATCACACCAGACCGCCGATGAACCGGCGCAGATCGAGTTGTCGATTGACGGTAGCCCACTGGCCCAAACGGGCGCGGACATCGTTCAAGTTCGTACGACCTTCCAAGACGCCAAGGGCCAGTTCTATCCCTACGGGCAGAATCGTGTGTTCTTCCAAGTCAATGGTCCGGCGCGCATCAAGGCGTTGGACAATGGTCAGCCAAATGACGTGGAACCGTTTTACGGAACCTCGAATCGTAACGCCTTCTTTGGTCTGGCCCGGGCGTATGTCGAATCTAAAAAGGAAACGGGGGATGTCTCATTGGTGGCCGGAGCGATTCTTGGCGACAAGAAACTGGTTACTTCCAATAAAGTTCATATCGACGTTGAAGAAATTGGTTTGCGGGGGAGTTTGTCAGCGTCCCAGTTTGAGATTTACTACACCACTGACGGTTCAACGCCAACTGCCGGTGCGCGTCGATACGAGGGGGCTTTCGAAGTGAAACCCGGTACGACCGTGAGGGCTCTTGTGACCGTTGACGGGCGAGAGGTGTTGTCAATGAGCGAACGCTTCGCCAACGATGTTGGGCTGGTGTGGGAAGGCGGTGGACTGGAGACCGAATTCGGCGGCGATCAGGCGGAGGACGCAGAGTTTTCCGCAAAGGTTTCTATCGATGGTCGAAACTACAACGGTTCTGGTTTCCTTCAATTGGACAAGAAGGGATCTCACGTGCAGTGGTACCGAGAGAACGATGGGGCCGCCGCTGAGGTCAGTTTGGTGATTCGCCACAGTGCGAACACCAAAAGCAAAAACGCGCTGAAGCTGCGATTGAATGTGAATGCCGGCAACCAAAACAAAGTCATTTCTCTATCAGCGATATCAAGACCTAGAAGACAGTGGAGGCTGACGTCGGTTCCAATCAAACTCCAACCGGGAGCCAACACGATTCGTTTGACGGCAGTGGATGATGCTGGTCCGTTAATCGACGAAGTATCAATCGTCGTTCCGTGATGAAGTGGAGCTACTAACGAGAAGGGGCGGATAAACACATGCCGTTTGACGGTTGGGATAGTAGAAGGAAAACAATGATCCAATTGAACCGAAGATCCTTTTGTAAGTACACGACAATGTTGCCCTTGGTCGCGGTTGCCGGGCTTCCCGCGGCGTCTGCTCGCGCGGACAAGCCTCCCGTTGACCGCGTTGGAGGATCGCATTTGAAGCTTTCGCTCAATGCGTTCTCTTTCAACGCGCTACTGAGAGCGAACGCCGAGGATCGGGGCAAGGGATTAGACCTGTTCGGGCTCTGCGATTTCTGTGCAAAGCATGACTTTGACGCTGTCGATCTAACGGGGTATTATTTTCCCGGCTATCCGAACGCTCCAGAGGATAGTTATCTGTTCAAGCTGAAGCGGCATGCGTTTGATCTTGGACTTGAAATCAGCGGCACCGGAGTGCGCAACGATTTTGCCACCGCGGACAAAGCGGTTCGACAAGAGGGCGTGCAAATGCTCAAGACTTGGATTGAGGTAGCGGCCAAACTCGGCGCTCCGGTGGTTCGAGCATTCGCCCAAACGTTCGGCCCGCTTCGCACTTGGCAGAAAGCCTCCGGCAATGCCGATCGTGACACGGTTGAAGGCTGGATCGCAGACGCGCTGCGCGAATGTGCTCAGCACGGGCAGAAGTTCGGCGTGATCGTTGGTGTGCAGAACCATGGCGACTTTCTGAAGACCGGTCAGGAGCACCTGAGTCTGATCAATCGTGTCAATCACGATTGGTGTGGTGTTTTGGTCGACACCGGCAAATACAAGACGGACGCCCCCTACGCCGACATCGCATTGACCGCGCCGCACGCGGTCAATTGGCAAGTCAAGCAAGCCATGGGTAGCGACCGCGACGCCCCGCCGATGGACATGTTAAAGTTGATGACCATCATTCGAAAATCAGGCTATCGTGGTAACGTTCCGATCGAAACACTACCGCTGAAGCGTCCTGATTACGATCCCTTTACCGAGGTGCCCAAAGTTTTGAAGGAAGTCCGCGCGGCGATGAAAGCGACCGGGGCGATTGAGCCCGATGGTCGCTGATAGGATGTGAAACTCGAGCATGCACAGGAAGAATTTCAGCTGTAGAGCAGGCCCAAAAAAAATCAGCGGTCAGAACCAATGTCCTGCCGCTGATGTGGGGTGCTCGATTGAAGGCTACGATTAGCCACCCTGGAGTATTGCGATAAACGCCGGGATATCTGCAAAGTCAACCACTGTGTTGCAATCGCAGTCCGCTTCGGCTTGGAAACCACCACCTTGCAAAACTGCAATGAACGCAGGAATATCAGCAAAGTCGACTACGCCGCTCAAATCAACATCGCCTTTGAGAGGGGTAGTGCCAGTGCCCGTTGTGATATCGAAGGTGGTCACTAGCGCTCCATTGGACGTGCCATCAGCTGTCAAAAAGTTGTAGCGGTCATTGACATTGGCCAGGTACTCATGCGGTGTCGCGGCGGAGATTCGAATGAACGCATCGGTTTGGTTCGGAGTGACGCCGCTGTAAAAACTTTGAAGCAACGTCAGTCCGTCTGTCCCGAAATCGAAGGTAAGTGTGCCACCGTCAACAACAGCCGTGCCCAACTCGATTGCAATCAACGAACCATTACCTAGGTCGGTCGAATCGTCATTGAAGTCGGCATCGGTGATGCCCATCACGTCGCTCGCGTTCATCAAAGTTGCGACGACGTCAAATGCGGCAGCACTGGTTACCGCTGGTGTATCAAGATCGATCGTGAATTGGGCCGATAGGATGTTTGCATCGGTCAGCGTTGGCAGTGTGTACTGAATAACTGGATTGTTGACTCGGTTCTGGCCTTGCGCACCACCGG
The DNA here is from genome assembly GCA_964439245.1 of uncultured Pirellulaceae bacterium. Lineage (GTDB taxonomy): Bacteria > Planctomycetota > Planctomycetia > Pirellulales > Pirellulaceae > Mariniblastus. Next base: position 4,219 of record CAYTPS010000101.1, read on the forward strand.
CTCCGAGGCGGCGCCCGTTGTTGTTGGCCTCGAGAAAGACGTTAGGGGAGCCGCTTTGAAAGTTGCCTTGAATAACGTGTCTTTCAACATACGTCGCGGCGTCGGTCGTCTGCGCTTGCGCGGAAGACGCAAGTGTCAGCACCCCTATGGCAACGATTCCTGTCAGCATGGTGAGATATGTTCTCTTCATTGTTGCTTCCCTTTAAATTAGATTTATTCGGCGTAGTTGTCACGCATCTGATCGCAATGCGACTTCAATGACTGACGAATTGAGACTAAACATCCCACCATTATCAGCGCCTAAAGGAAGGAAACCCACCTGAATTTGGTTGTCCTTTTGCGACAATCCTCCAATGCACTTGTTGCTCCACACGGCCTACCAGAGGATTTGGGATCGTGTTTTTCCGACACTTGGTAGTTCAAACGTGAGCAACTGATGTCGCAAAAAGAGAGAATAATATCGTATTTGCCAAATGCGGCAGTCCTATACTTAAGTGGACCCGCGAATCTTCCTTTAAACCCAAACGAGTTTGCGACCTCAGCGTCGAAGAGTCGGGATTGTCGCGGCGCGTGTCCGGTGGACTTGATCGCTGAGCCTTCCACGGTCGCTAGAGTGGTACATAGAGGCATCCACAAAATTGATACGTCTCTCTCATGATAAGGTACAAGAAATGGAACGGACTTCTCGCGTTCCATCCAAGTACTCACGTTGCATCCGAGCTTGCTTGCTGTTGTTGTGGATGCCTCTTGGCTTAATGTCCCCACGGACTGCCCAAGCCCAATTGACGCTTGATCTTGATATGGTGCTCGACAGCAACGCCTTGGTGATGGGCAATACGGGTAACTTCCGCCAGTCGATTAACGGACAGACGCATCAGGCGGAGCCTCTGGTGTCTTTTGGTGGTTATCAATTTGCCACGTGGTATCAGAACGGGGCAAACGACGAACAGGACGTCATCCTTGCTCGCCGCGACTTATCGGATCCAAGCAATACATGGCAGGTTCTCGACACCGGCTACGACATGCTCAATGGTGATGAAGATGGCAACGGTTCCGGCAGTGGACGCTGGGACAGCCACAATGTGATTGCCATGGGAATCTCCGGCGATGGCCGTATTCATCTGGCTTATGATCATCACGTAGACGACTTGCGTTACCTGACCACCAGCGGAACTGGCAAGGCGACATTGTCCAACAGCGATTGGGCCACTCAAACCGCAGACGCGGCCAACCTGTTTTTCGTCCCCGGCGGCGAGCGCGACAAGTTCAACACACAGGATAACAACTCCGTAACGAGAATCACTTACCCGAGGTTTGCGGACGGACCCAACGGCGACATCGTAGTTACCTATCGCATCGGCGGCAGTGGTAACGGCGACATTCACTTTTTAAGCTACAACGCAGACACTTCTGCGGCTGGGGGAACGGTGGCCAACGGCAATGGAGTTCTCAACCAGCGTTGGAGCGACTCTCATATTATCATCGACGGAAATGCGGGGACTTATTCGGACGCCTACGACACCAGCAATTCAAACAGTCGCAACGCTTATCTCAATGGCATGGACAGCGACGACAGTGGCAGATTGCATCTGTCGTGGACTTGGCGGGAAAGTTCCCAGGGCGCCAACCACGACATCATGTACGCTTACAGCGACGACGGCGGCACGACTTGGCAGAATAACAATGGTGTCGTTATCGCCAACAAGAATACCGGCCAGATGATCAGTTTGAATTCTCCCGGAATCATTATCGCCAATCTGGATCGAACGCAGAGCGTGATGAACCAGCAAGGACAAACCGTCGCCCCCGACGGAACGGTGCACATTCTGATGTGGCATCGTCGCGACGATGGCGTCAACGGTCAGTACGATTGGCAACCGGGTGAGCGTTTTTCGTCTAGCGATTCGGCCTACTATCATTACCATCGTGATCCTGCCACTGGATCTTGGACACGCAACCAGTTGCCCACGTCACGCAGTGTGGGGACTCGACCCAAAATCGGTCACGATGCGGCCGGGAATGTTTACGCGGTCTACACCAGTGGCGGTAGATTGGTCGTCGCCGGCGCCACCAAGGATGCAGGATATACTGATTGGCAACTTCTCTACGAGGGTACTCGCCGTTACGAGGGCGACGCGCTGCTTGATCAGTCGCGACTGTTGAACGATTCCGTTCTTTCAATTTTCATTCAAGACGATGGCCAGAACGTCGCTCAAGCAACGGGGACTGCGCTGAGGGTGCTCGAATTTAATTTGCCCTCTGTTCCTGATGTGTGCAATGAACCTTCGGTGGAGACAACGGACGTTGCAAGTTACGTCGACCGGCACGTCATCCAAGGTAACTTTCAGAGCGGGGCCAATGACTTATTCCTTGAAGGCAATAGTAATGGACGGCGCGTCGGCGCTGGTGGTGCCTCGGGTAACAACCGGGTTAACAATCCGATTCTTCAGTTCGCGCTGCCGACGCTGACCAATTCCAACATCACCGCAGCCAATTTTTCGATCAGCTTCGAGACTCCGGCGGTCACCAGCGGGGCCGACTTTGACATTGTTGCAACGCTGTTGAACACCAGCGACTTGACGAGTATCACCGCATCTGATTTCAATGACGATTCGACAAATTTGGGCAATGGATCGCTAATTGATACTCAACTGGCAGCCAATGTTGCCGACGGGGGCACCCTTAATTTCAATTTCGGAAGTGACGGACTTGCGTTATTGCAAAGCTTCTACAGCGGGGTAACCCCGACGCAGGCCGACGTTTTTGTTCGGCTCTCAGCCGCCACGCCGCATGAGTACCCAGCGAATATAAGCGATCGGTATAATCTTCTTACATCCGACGGCAGCACTAGCGGTGCTCTGGTGTCAACTTTTACGGTCACCACTACCAGTGGCGGCGCACTCAAAGGTGACGTTGACCTAGATGGAGCAGTCACGTTTGCCGATATAGCACCATTCATTGCGGTACTGCAAGCCGGTGCTTTCCAAGCTGAAGCGGATATCGACTGCAACATGCAAGTTGACTTTGCAGACATTCCGGCGTTTATCGCGATTCTGCAGGGACAGTAGGTGCGCTAACGGCTTGCCGCCATCTTTGCAATTGCGAAAGCATGTTCACGCAAGCGGGAAGCATGGCTCCCATCTAACTGCTCATTTCAGGTTTGAAGGACCAGTAGCAACCTTTCGCCGGAATTCAAGCAGCCTCAGTCGCAAGACTTTTGGATTGCCAGCGGTAAAGCGTTGCCACTCAAACGTCACTGATAGATTTAGCCGCGCATAAGAAAACGCGACGAGACATTCATTGCAAACTCGCCGCGTTTTCCAATTCCAAATTCAAGATTGCGCGTAATCTCAAACTTCCACACATACTATAAAATGCCTTCAGGGAACTAGAAGGAAATTCAGCTGCCGTTTCGCGACAAACCCGCGGAATGCGTCCCGCGGGCCGGTAGTAAATCTGACCTCAAATCGGGGGGGAAAGCTCAAATCTGCGAGCGAATCGGTTGTCGTAAAAGGGAAAGTCAATGTCGGAGTCGAAGGTGGTTTCACCTTTATACTGAAATTCGGGCTGCGCCTCTTCTTCCTATAAAGATGAATTTGTGCGGAAATGGAACGCAGCGCTTCGCCTCCAGATGTCTCGCTCGATTTTCAACGGATGACTCAATGAATCGATGTCAACTCAAAGAACTGCTGCTTGCGGTTACCTGCGTGTTTTTCGCCACTGCTCCTTTGGCGGCGGAGGACGTCTCCTCCAAACCAAATATTATCTTCGTCATGGCGGACGATCTTGGTTTCAATCAGATTGGTTGCTACGGCGATACGCAGATCAAGACGCCGAATCTGGATCAGATGGCCAAGTCCGGCATTCGTTTCACTGACGCCTACGCTGGCAACACCGTTTGCTCGCCGTCGCGCGTTTCGCTTTTTACCGGTCGTGATGGCCGACTGATGGAGAATAACTCCAACAAAGTCCAATTGCGCGACATTGATGTCACGATTGCTCATGTTCTAAAACACGCTGGCTACGATACGGCACTCTTTGGCAAGTATTCGATCGGTTCCCAAATGGGCGTTACCGATCCGCTATCGATGGGTTTTGATACTTGGTACGGCATGTATTCGATTCTCGAAGGTCACCGCCAATATCCACAGATCCTGTGGCGTGATGGCAAGAAGATTCGCATCGCCGAAAACGAAGCCGGTAAGAAAGGTGCGTATGCTCAGGAACTGTTCTCAAACGAGGCCATCGACTACATCAAACAGGATCACGAGAACCCGTTCTTTGTGATGCTCAGCTTTACCTCGCCGCACGCTGAACTGGCAGCGCCAAAGGAGTTCGTCCAGCCTTACGAATCAGCTTTTGCAGAGGAGCCGTATACAGGTATGTCGACCGGAAATCCCGCTGACAAGTATTCATGGTATTACCCGCAGCCGGTGGCAAAACCCAACGCCACGATGGCTGGGATGGTTACGGCGTTAGATGCCTACGTTGGCAAAATCGTCAAGACGCTCCAAGACAAAGGCATTGCTGACAACACGCTGATCATTTTTACTTCCGACAACGGGCCTCACGACGAAGGCGGCGCCGACCCGGACTACTTTAAGGCTTCAGCTCCCTACCAAGGTATGAAGCGTGACCTGTTCGACGGCGGCATCCATGTTCCCATGATCGTCAGCTGGCCCAAGAAAATCAAAACTGCCCGAATCGATTCTACGCCGTGGGCGTTCGCCGATGTGTTGCCAACTTTTGCAGACGTTGCCGGAGTTGATTTGAATCTGGTTCCCCGAGTCAAAACAAACGGCGTATCGGTGGGGGGGCGACTATCGGACAGTCCCACAGAACTGCCCGAACGAACACTATATTGGGAGTTCGGCAAACAGGCCGGTGATCCAAATTCGGGCGTGATCGGAGAAGTCTTTCAAGCAGCGCGGCGAGGAAAGTGGAAAGCTGTGAAGTACGGATTGGATGCTCCAGTGATGTTGTTCGATATCGAATCGGATCCCGCCGAGTCAAAAGAGCTTTCGGAACAACATCCGAAAGTGCATCAAGAGTTTGTGGCTCTGTTCGACGAACACAAAGGTTAGGGCTGAGCAACAAGAGCGGTGCTTTTTGACCAGAGAGCGTTTCAGATCTCGGGTTGGTAGTGTCGGGCACTAACCGAATCCTGCGAAAGTGATTTTCAGTTTGGTCGGCATGCTCACGCACTGCACTGAGGGCCGGGAATTCATGTGGTGCCATGCTTCACCCGCAGCGTGAGCATGTTAATATTGGAGGTCATCGCCTCAATTCGATGCTGCGATCGAAACTTTGACTGAGCATCGTCTTGCTTCGCGTGACCATGGCACCCGGTTCAAACCTCTACAAGCCGATCAAGATTGCGATGAATGCTGCAATATCTGAAAAGTCAACGACGCCACTTTCATCACAATCTGCTTCGGCTTGAAATGTTCCGGACTGCAGCAAAGCGATGAAGGGTGCGATGTCGGAAAAGTCAACGGTCTGGTCGAGGTTGACATCGCCCAGCAAGACCGTCGCTGTCGCCACAGTTCCCGTGACGCCAACATTGTCGACCCACAGGTCATGGCCGCCCGAACCGTCGCCGTCGCCACTGGAGAAGGAAAGCAAAAAGCTGACGGTTGCTCCAGATTCGAGCGTACGGTCTTCAAGTCCCGCCAATGAGTGGCTGATGTCATCGTGAGCGTTGTTGTCCCAAGATCCGCTAACGCTAGCGACCTCATCGTCAGCCGAAGTGTAAATCGGGCCGTTGGTCAAACCACCCGATGAGATGCTCAGTTCATAAGCGCGTGCAGCCTTGGGGCGGAACGCGTAAGCATCAAAGTGAAAACCGTCCAGATCGATATCGCTTGCTCCATTGTTGGTGATGGTGAAGGTGATTGTGCCGCCGGTGGTGGCGTTGGACAGTTCAAGGTTCTCTTGCGTGACGCCTTCACCGCCAACCGCACTTGCCGTCGGAGCCCCCTCAAACGTGCCCCAACTGCCGTCGCTACTTGCGCCGCGACCGTCGCCAACATGCCAGTTGCTTCCTTCCGAAGTGGTGGCCGCCGTGGCGGTGATGTCTGCCACGGTGACTGAGGCTGCCGGATTAGCGCCGTTGCTCCACGTATCCCAGCCCGCGATCAAAGTGTCGTAGCCTAGCGGCGGAACTTGGTTGAACCCAGACAGGACACTGATCGAAAGCGGTGGCAGCGTGACCGATCCGGGAGTTGCCGCCACAGTCGTCAAAGGATTTTCGACAAGGTCAAACGTAGGGAAATCATCGATGCTACTGAATTGCAATACCTCGTGTACGTAATTCCCGCTGTAAGGACTGCTGTCGATGTCGAGACTCAAATCAGCACTGACCGGTGATTTGTTGATCGCGTAGATGACGACTTCACCATTTTTCAACACGGCCTGCGCTGTGACGGCGTCGATGCCGGTCACAATCTCTGAAGAGGTCGTTGTTGTGGAAACCAATTCGCTATCAACAAACACATTGCGAAGCGTGTCGAACACGGCTCCACGAGTCGTCTTCACATATTTTGGATTCGCGGCCTTGTCGTAGATGACCATCGGATCGTGATTGTGAATCTGAAAATACTCGGCGGATTCAAACAGATCCGGACGATCGATGATGCCTAGGTACGTGTCCGAAAGACCGAGAGCGCTGATCGCGTTCTGGCCGGCATCAACACTCCATTCTGACAGCCAGATCGGCTTGTTGGGAAATTGACTGCGGATAAGTTCACCCGTTGCAATCATCTGAGTGCGTGCGTCGAGCACTTCCTGCAAACCGGCAACCGTTGGTTCACCCGGTCGGATGTACTTATGCAGTGTTACGGCATCGTAATAACTCTGGTCTGCAGCCAACGCCGCGTTCCAAGGCCCGTGAACGGTGCCGCCTGTTCGCCATGTTACCGGCACTGAAATTTGAATGCTGGAGTCTTCCGCTTTCAACGCTGCGGCATGAGCCTGAGCGACTCCTACATACAATGCGGGCGTTGCGACCGCGTTGCTGCGTTGATTGCGCCAGAAAGTTTCATTTCCCAGTTCGATCCGCTCGACCGGAAACCCGTCGGCTCTACGGCTTAATAAACGAGCCACACCTTTGGCAGGACTGTCGTAGTTAATGTTCCACGTATGCAGCACATCGAAATCTAGATTGTCGTGCAGTGTTTTGAATCCGGCGTATCCGTAGAGGAGTTGCGGAACGTTCTCTACCGCTGGCCGATAAATGGTTTCGTAGTCATCGTAGATCCGTCGGCCGTCGACTTCCCAGTCATAATAGTTCGACCACACGCCGTGGGGAAAACGAATCGAGTGAGGTGCCCAAGCGGTGATCAACGATTGCCCGTCAGCATCGTTGTACCCGTCGAGCCCATATTGGTTTTCAGGAAAGTTGGTATTGAGACCAAGGAGCCGATTGTTGAAGGGGATCGGGCTGGACGTATCGACACTGATCGATGCATTTTGCGACCCCACGTTGGCGTAGGGATAGTCCGTGGCGGCGGCCGTCCCGCAAGACAGTGTTATCGCCAGTGCCATAACGAAGCAGAAATGTTTCATGTTCTTTCCTTCTAACTGCTCAGTGCAATGAATCTCCAGCCTTGGGGTAGACCATACCGGCCAGTATAGGTTCCTTCTCCGTGTTCGTGTCGCGCACCATTATAGGATGGCGGCTGACGCAATTTGAGAAAATGGGCTGTTAAATTGCGTCACGCGGGTATTCAATCCCGAGCAGAATGGCAATGCTGTGCTGATGTTCGCTGGGAGGGCGTAGCGATCGAGTAATATCAAACACACGCGGGGTACAACGGCTAACGTTGACAGCGGAACCAACTTGGCTAGGCCGCGTTACATTATCGTGAGCGGCGAGGCGCTAGCCGCCGGTTCGTTGCGTCATTGGCCGACCTCAAGTATCTTCCCGCTCCTGAGTTCCCCTCAACCAACTCCAAAATTGATTTACTAAACGCGGTTACTCCGCTCAAGCGTGCAGCACTAACCCTATGACCAAAACCTTTATCTACAGTTTGTCAGTATCGTTACTCGTGATGCTGGCGGTCAACGTTTGGGCCCAAGACAACGACTCGATGCGAATCACCACGGTGGATGAGCGCGCGTTGACCTTCGCCGAAGGTAAAGCGGCCAAGTTCTCGACCACGATCAACGGGCGGTCTCACCAACAGTCGCCGCTGACCTCGTTTGCCGGTTTCCAATACGCGACCTACTACGACGCCAATCGCCATGTCTGTGTCGGCCGCCGGCAGCTGCCCGGCGGGCCTTGGGAAGTCATCCGCTTGACCGACTACAAAATCGAATCCAACGATGCCCACAACACAGCCGTCATCGGCATCTGTCACACCGACGGCACGATCCATTTGGCCTTTGACCATCACGCGACGCCATTGAACTATCGCGTTTCAAAAGTCGGCGCGGCCAGCGATCCTCAATCCACTCCCTGGAGCACCGAACTGTTCGGCCCCGTCCAACATACGCTCGGGTCCGTCATCACTCAGGAGCGCGTGACCTATCCGCGTTTCTTCAATGCACCAAGCGGCAATCTGATGCTCTACTATCGCGGCGGCACATCAGCCAACGGCGACGGCATGATCGAACAGTACGACGGACATCAGCATCGTTGGTCTCCGGGATTGGGCAAATTTATCTCCAAAGACATCGGCACCTTCACCGACGGGCAAAGGACCAGCGACTATCGTTGCCCCTACATGAACGACCTGTGGTACGGAGGGAACCGCCTGCATGCGTCATGGGTTTGGCGAGACCGGTTCAAGAGAACGCTGGCAGAGAATCAGCATGACCTGTGTTACGTGTACAGCGACGACGATGGGCGAACGTGGTGCAACTCTGACGGACAGGTTATCGGCAAGACGAACGCCCAGTACATTCACCTCGATTCACCGGGCTTGGTCGTATCCCCAATTCCGATCCGATCAGGTATTACCAACCAGAACACGCAGTACGCCTTCCAGGACGGCAGCATTCACATTGTTGCACGCATGCGTGACGATTCCGTCGGCAAGCGGCTTTACCGCCACTGGTGGAGAAGCGCTGCCGGCAAGTGGCACAATGATCCGATCCCATTCACCGGCGACCGCCCCAAGCTCATAGGCGATGCCGATCACACGTTGTGGCTGGTGCTGAACGCCGATGAAGGTGAAGACGAAGAATTGCAAATCCTCAAGGGCACACCGAACTCTGATCGGACGGCATGGTCTTGGGAGAAAGTAGTACTTCCATTTCGCCTAGCCGTCATCGGCGAACCGCAGGTCGACTACGCGCGGTGGGAGAAGGAGAAGGTTCTCTCAATCTATTGTCAAAAGAAGCCACCCCGCAACATCCGCACCAAAAAGCTCGACCCCGTCGACGGTCTCCCATCGCCGCTTCAAGTAATTGATCTTTCGTTGCCAGTCGAGAAATCAGGCCGTTGACGCTGTTGGTTGAACGCATCGGTGTGTCGGGCGAATGGCACTTAGTTTTAATGGACTGAGATAGCGAAAAAGGCCTCACTCGCCTAGATGTTTCTTGTCAACAGATTCATC
>CAYTPS010000102.1:0-13735 GCA_964439245.1 uncultured Pirellulaceae bacterium
CGCACCTGGTTTGGGACCAGGGGGTCGGAGGTTCGAATCCTCTCACCCCGACTTACGACGATCGTCATCGCAAGAATGGCGATCGTTTTTTTGTGCACGGATGGTAACCAAATGGACTCTTTGTGGTTTGATGACGTGGAGGTCGGTCAAAGATGGTTGAGTCCAGCTCGCACGTTGACCGAAAGCGACGTAGTCAATTTTGCATCGATGACTGGGGACTATAACCCGCTTCACGTCGATCACGATTACGCATCCAAGAGTATTTATCGACAGCCTATCGCGCACGGTTTGTTAGGACTTTCATGGGTCGCCGGACTTGGGAGCAGCGCACCACTAATGCGCACTCTGGCGTTCACCTCTGTGAAACAGTGGGAGTTCCTACTGCCTATCTATTTTGGGGATACCGTTCACGTCGTCACGCGCTGCCTTGCGAAAAAACGTAAGGGAAAAAAATCCGGGCAGATCGTTTGGGAACGTCAACTCGTCAATCAGAAAGATCAGGTCGTCCAGCAAGGACAGTTCGAGACGCTGGTCGCCATTGAGCAGACGGCCGATGCGGAGACGCCCGACTTACCAACGGTCGACCTACCTGCGATTGATTTGGCTGTCACCGACTGGCATTCCGTTGATGTGTCTCAAGGCATTCAGGGCCCCAAGTTCACCGACGCCGCTTTGAAGAAACGCATCAGCGAGTAAATCCATCGACAGCAGCCAAGGATTCGTGCTGCAGAGCGGTTCTTCTTACTTGGTCTAGCTGAAGACTAAACTGCGGACTCCCATCGAGTTCTGCGCTGCGAGAAAATTTCGGCATGCGTCGCAGAACGCTCCGCCGTGTGGCTGCCAAAAACTTCGCGCCAGCACTCTTGCTGTCACCGCACTTGCACGTGTGCCAGAGCCAGAATGTCGCTACTCTTCGTCTCGAATGTCATCACATTCGGTACATTCGGCAAACTTTACTCAAGCCCCAATATTGGGAAGGTCGATCCTTCGATGGAGTGACAATGCGCCCGTTTAGTGAGCCCCAATCCGTTTCCGGTTCAAAACATGACAGATCAGCACAACCAAATCAAAACACCGATTATCCAGAAAGCACTCTGGAGCCGAAAACTGCTTGCCTTTACGGTCGTCGCGTTGGCTTCATTTTCGATTCTTAGTCTGACTTGGCCGCTTTCGGTTAAGAGCTATGACAGCCGCGGTTCTGTAGAAATCGACCTCATCAAGACGCCAGTCGCCACTGATCTATTCAAGCAGCAGCTGGCGCAGATTGTTCAGCATCATACGGCAAAGGAGTCGGTGTTTCGAGTTGCTCGAGAAGCCCACTCCGCAATTCCAGGCATTGCCTTGGCGGACCTTGCCTCCGAAAGTGACTTCTCTTCGCGTTTCGGCGTGAATCTGGTTAAAGGACCTCAAGAAGGAATTTACCGTGTAGAGGTCTCGTATCAAGGCAAGGGGACCAGAGCAGAAAACTACATGGTGAACCTGCTGACAACAAATATTGCTCGTGACTTTCTCGCCTCGCCGTATGCCAAACTTGGTACTGGAGAAATTCTCGCTCCCTCTCATTCAGTACCTTCGATGGAAACTTCAGCAACCAACTTGGTCGCCCAATCGGAACAGCTAAACCAGCAGGCAAATGAGATTTTTGATCGACTGGAATCAGGCATCAATCAATCTGGCGGACCCCAGTTCAGTAAAACAAATTCGTCGCCGTTTATGAACGTCGCCCATTCGTCGGGACCATCAGTGGACACAGCGAACGAGATCGATGAGCTTAGGCACACAGTTGGACAACTTACGGGATTGGTGCACCAATCAATCTCAAACGGGAACGAGATGGCTTTCTCCGTACGCGGCGTCAGTGGCCATTTGCCCAAGCCAATTGGCGGCGTCCCCAAGTTGCCTCACCTCATCCTTCTGTCAGCAATTTCTGGTTTGTTGGCGACCGTGGTCACAATCGGCTACCGTCCTTTTGAAGACAAAGGTTTTGAGAACGCGGCCAGTGTAGTGCATAAGCTCGGGGTACCTGTTGTTGCCACTCTGGGTGACGTATCGGAGGATGGTTCCAATTACGATTCTTCTTCCGGTCAGGCACCTTGGGCCAACCATATCGTAAATTTTGCTGAATTGATTCTGTTCGCCGTCACGATTATTGCTATCGGTTTTTGCGTGTTTAACCCCGAGATACGTTCTGCATTCGCCGATAACTTGTTCCATGGATTCGCACGAATCGCTTGGATGTTCCAAAACTAATTTCTTGGCCAGAACGATTCGGCCAATGTCCAAAATTTATCTCCGAGCCTTAACCTCAACTCAGTTCAGCTTTGCCCGCATAGCTAATTAGGATTTCGTCATGTACGAGCAGACCTTTCAATTTTCATCACGCCCGTTCAACAGTGTTCCAAGGATTGAAGACTTTTTCGCCGGTCTCTCCTACCAGCAGGCCATCGATGTTGCTCAGATGTGCGTGGATCGATCCAACGGACCAGTGGTCCTCGTGGGAGCGGTCGGGATGGGTAAATCTCTTTTGCTACAGAAAATTGGCCATTCATTTGAGTCGCGGTTTGACGTCGTTCACATCGAATGCTCACGTCTGGAGGAGCGTTCGGAACTTTTGCAATCAATTCTGTTCGGATTGAATCTTCCCTACGCTGGACTGTCCGAGGGAGAGCTACGACTTAGCCTGATGGCCTACCTGAAAGAAGGCAAAGGCGCCGATGACGGAGTGTTGCTGTTGGTTGATGAGGCGGATCGTTTATCTGTTGAGTTGATTGATGAACTACGTTTGATTACCAACCAGATCCGTGAGGGGCGCTCTTTGGTGCAATTGGTCCTTGCCGGGACACAGCGACTGGAGGAGTCTCTGACTGATGCGAAACTGGCATCGTTCAATCAACGAATCGCTGCTCGATGCGTTCTGCAAAATCTCAGCAAGAAAGAAACCGAGCAATACATCTACCAACACATTGAACAAGCCGGACGCTCTGGATCTGAGATTTTCAGCGACGATTCCATCGATGAAGTATTCCTCCACTCCGATGGTTGTCCACGGTTGATCAATCAACTTTGTGACCAGTCGCTGCTGCTTTCAGCCAGTCGTAACCAACTGCCTATTGATCGATCACTGATTCGAGAGGCATGGGCGGAGATGCAAAACATGCCGGCAGCCGCGATGGACGTCGGCTCATCGAGTAATGAAGCAACTGGCGAATCAGGTTTCGTAGTTGAATTTGGACAGCTTGGCGACCATGAAACCGCCTCCGAAGCAGAGGGCGATAACACGGTTATCGACGCGGCCGACCCTTTTGCCGCTCAGCCCTCGGATGACGTTGCTGAAGATGCAGAAGTAGAAGTAGTAACAGAAGAAGTGAACGCTGAGGCTGAGGGAGAATCAGAGCCTGACGTCTCCGCCGAAGAAGCCGTAGTAGATGAAGAAGAGGACGAACAAGGCGAGGAAGCCTACTCACAAAATGACAGTGACGAAGCCAACGATTCTGGCGCGGCAGAGTCAACTCCGTTCGATAGCCATGCCACCGCTGCAGCCTTAGCCGCCAGTGCATTTGCGGCAACTGCAGCCGCAGCAAACACGGATCCGTTCGCTCCTCAAGATGTCGATCAACCTCTGGAAGACGGAAATTCAGAAGCAGAGAGAATCGCGTCATTAGAGCAGGAGCAGGAGGACCTGTTCGAGAAAACACGCGGGCAGGAAGACTCCGGTTCCGATGAAGTACGTTCAGCATTCGAGGTATTGGGCCTCAGCGAAACAGGTGCAGAGGTTCCAGTCGTTGACGAAATGATTCCAGCCGATCCGTTTCGAGTATCCGACGAGTCAGAAGATCGCACGGAGGCCGAAGAGGGGGACCACACAACCGCGTCTCTGACAGAAGAACCCCCGGTTGAAGCTTTCAATCTACATGACTCACAAACTGACGGGAACTCAACCCGAGCCTCGCAATACAGCATCGAGGAACAACTTGGTTTGGTCGAGCCTGATGCATCCGAACCATCCTCGTTTCACACTCCCCCCTTTGAGCCACGTCCCTTTGTAGATTCGGAGTCTTTACAAACTCACGATGGCGATGCGAGCCAAGGCACGGAAACCGAACCACAAGACGCAGTGGCGGATTCTCCTGACCCTTTCGCAGAGCCGTTCGAAGAAGAGGAGATGCTGCAAGACGCCTACTCACCTTTCGTGGCTGAGCAAAATCAGGCTTCACTGGATGTTACCGCAGATCAATTAAGTCATCTCAAGCCCTTGGATGCAGCGGACGACGTCAGTGACGATGGTGACGCAGCTCCTTGGAACACTCAGACACCAGAACTTGCAATTGAAGAACTCGATGCAACGGGAGTTTCAACCGACGCAGCGACGCCTGAAGATTTTGGTGTCCAAGGTGACTTCCCTTCCTACGACAGTGTGCCGGCTTCTGAGGACCAGAGCGTTGCTCAAGAATCAGTTCCGCCGACAACCGCTTGGCAAGACAACAAGGAAACGGCATGGGATCCGAGCCAATACCAAGTACCCTCAGAGGTTAGCCAAGAGACGCCAGCGACGTTTCAACCGGTGCCTTCTGTGCCGACTGAGCTAGGCCCTGTCTCGTTCTCGTCAGATGAGGTTTCTGAAGAGGCGACGATGCACAATCAGGATCCATTTGCACCTCAGGAGAATCTCGATCCACCACATGCAGAGGCGACCGTCCACCCTCAATCGCAGGGAGAGCCACCGACTGATGAAGATCTGGAAGAACTTACTAGCGATCTCGATTCGGCATCAACATTTGATTTCAACGGTCAGCCATTTGCTGCTGCAACTGGGGTTGAGGAATCGGCACCACCGGCGGCGGGGAACACAAGCGGCATGATGGATCTTAATGATCTTGTTCCTGGCCATCTTCTTCCTCAGATGGAAGCGCAAAACAGTTATCCCGTAGATTCGATTGACGCACCCCAACAGGTTAATGAGGAGTATGTTTCTGCAGTGCCGGCCGATTACTCGCCCGATCAGCCAGTTGCACCTGAGCAACCAGCCGGATTCTCAGTTCCATATTCGGCTCATGCGTCAACCAGTGTTTTCCAAACACCAGAAGCTGCCGCTCAGGCTGAAGCACGTCGAAAGACCGAAGAATTCATGCGCACCTTCAACGCACAGCGTCAAGTCGAAACTACTGAAGACAGCCAGTACGCCCAACCCATTCCGCCGGCGGCTCCAGAGAATTTAGCCGCACCGTCAGATGGCCAGTCACAAGAGATCCTTAAGGAGATATTCTCGCAGCAACAGATCTTAGACGAAGTCCATTACACGAATCCTGCACAAGCAATTCCCCAACAGCCGGTAACACCAGAACAGTCGGTGGACGGACTCGGGGCGGACTCGGTATCCATTGAAACTCCCGTAACTGGCTTTCAAAATTACCAGCAGCCGGGAGAACCACCGGCGACTCAAGATGACCGCGACATGCTGTACGTGAACGAGACTCAGCAGTACTCGTCTCCGCAACCCGCCGAGCCACCACAGCCCCCACCTTTCCCCAAGGTGGAGACATCTACTGGAAACGCTCAACGAATGGACTACAACCAACTCTTTGAACAGCTTCGCAACCCAACACCTGAACAGTAGACACTCATTGTTCACCGACCGTCACAATGAACAGGCCGCAAATTGGAATAGCGGTCGATGCGGCGACCAAGCCAATATTAAAAGCAGAACGACCAGAGATCGAATATGACATCGACAGTTTCTAGCCATTCAGGCCGGCAGTGGCTTCAGTCACACCTACCAGCCACGACGGCACACGAAAATTGGAACGAAAGTATACCCGACACGCCCGCTCGGTGTATCGGAATTGCAGATCTACACAGCTTAGACGGTGCGCCGATGAAGAATGCTGCTCAGTGCAGCCCGCAACCAGACACCCAAACGGAAGAAGCAACCTTTGCGACGCGTTCAATTTACAACCAGTTGCACGGCACTCCAGAAACGCCTGCAGTGGAGCACATGAATTCTCTTGTCTTGCCCGAAATGAATACTTCTCAATCAAAAACCGCCGAAAGTGGTTCCGCTGATCACCAAATCGTATTTGTCAGCATTCCAAATGTTTCGAAATCGGCACCTGTCGACGACGATTCTCAGATGAAGGTAATTGACGTGCCTGACCTTGACACGATCAACGCCGCTCGAGAGTTGGGACAACAGTCAAAAAGCGAAATCTCAGCGATGGTCGACAAGATCTTCGAACGTTTCCCGTTGGCCGCTTCAACTGTGTTACTGTTTGTCGGTACTGAAGAAAACCCACATGTTGATGAGACGTGCGCTCGTGTCGCTTCAGCAATCGCGTCACGAAACATCGGCAACGTCCTTTTGGTAGACGCCGATGTAGATGGCCGACGCCTGACGCAAGCCAGTGGTTTATCCGGACAAACTGGATTGTTGGAGTGCATCAACCGCAGTCAAAATTGGCGACAGAAGGTTGTCTCGCGCGACGAGTCATCGTTCGGCTTTTTGCCCGTAGGCGTATGTCCGATGGATCGCTGGAACGCTAAACAACTGCTGATCAACTCGGTAGCCGAGATGAAGCAAGACTATCAGTTCGTCTGTGTTTCTGCAGGAAGTGCACACAGCCCGCACGCCAAGCTTTGGTATGACGTGTGTGAGGGCAGTTACTTGGTTGTCAGTCTGAGGTCCAGCAACGAGACTTACGCCAAGTCATCGGTCAAGGAACTGCAGGATGGCGGCGCCCGATTGCTGGGGTGCGTAGTGACTGATGTCAATTAAGAACAAAGAACATCGACTCGCACTGGTGCTAAAAATCCATGACGTTGCCGCTAAGTTAGCACACGACCACCAAATTTTGTTTACATGCCCGATTCCTCAGCGAATTGGGGTCAATTTCTTTTCGCGACAAATCGAGTCCGTAAACTTGGGAGATGACTTATGCACGTTTTGGTAACCGGCGGCGCAGGATACATTGGCAGCCATACCTGCCTGGAGCTGCTAAATAGCGGACACCAAGTCACTGTGATCGACAACTTGGTCAACAGTTCCAAGGAGTCGTTGGTGCGAGTCGAGCAACTGACGGGCAAGCAAATAAAATTCTACGAAGCCGACCTACGTGACCGCGATGCGATGGTCCGTATCGTGGGCAGCGCGCAGTTTGATGCAGTCATTCATTTCGCAGCGCTCAAGGCAGTTGGCGAAAGTGTTGCCAAGCCACTTGAATACTACGAGAACAATCTGACGGGCACCTTGAACATCTGCTTCGCGATGCGGGAACACGGCGTGAAGAATTTTGTGTTTAGTTCGAGCGCTACCGTTTACGGTATCCCAAAATCGCTGCCGCTGACCGAAGAATCTGACACCCCGATTCACGAGGTCACCAATCCGTACGGACGTTCAAAATTGATCATGGAGTATATCCTTCGTGATTGGCAGGTTTGCGATCCGTCGATCAACGTCGCGCTGCTACGTTACTTCAATCCTGTCGGAGCACATGAGTCGGGTGATATTGGTGAAGACCCCAATGGCATTCCAAACAACCTCCTTCCCTACGTGTCGCAAGTCGCGGTGGGAAAGCTAGAAAAATTACGCGTCTTTGGAAACGACTACGACACGGCTGATGGAACGGGTGTGAGAGACTACATTCATGTCGTCGATCTAGCGGTGGGACACGTTCTGGCTTTGAATAAGCTTGAACAAAACCCTGGCGTCGTAACCTATAACCTCGGTACTGGCCAAGGTTATAGCGTGCTGGAGATTGTAAAAGCGTTCGGCGCGGCGGCGGAAAAAGAAATTCCGTACGAGATTGTGGATCGTCGACCGGGCGACATCGCCGCATGTTACGCAGACCCTTCCAAAGCAGCCGATGAGTTGGGCTGGAAGGCTGAACGGGGCATTGAAGACATGTGTGCCGATGGTTGGAGGTGGCAAAGCAAAAACCCCGATGGTTTTAAAAGCTAAGGTTACCTCAACCGAACGCAGGCATCGCCCTTGGGGACAACGAACTTTCCAGAGCCGCCGCGAAGTGACATCAGCCATCGTACTCGTGGCTTCCTACCAGACTCAAACACGGCAGGTTTCTGATGGCGCAACTGAATGTTGCCGATAACTCGATAGTAGCAACAGATCTCCCGCCGTCACTCTCGACACCTTTCTACTTTGCCAGTGACCGTCCACCGCTACCTCCTCAAAAGGACGCCACCTCGGTCGAAGCAACATTCACCTCTCCTGTACTGATCGATGGAACTTCTTGATGCCTGACCTGCGTAAACCTAGCAACGTTTGCATTGTGCTGTTGACGATAACTATTAACTTGTGCGTGGCCAACACGGGTTGGGCTCAACAAGAAAGCGCATTGCTTAAAGTGTTTTCTAACACCACCGCTGCTACAGTCGGCGAATTTCAATTTAGCGGAACCACTGACCTCAGTTTATCAGGTTCCAACTGGGGGTTCGGCGTCAACGAGAACGATGTCTACCACGCCGCTTTGACGCATACGCAAACTGGCGGCGTTGCCAATCGCGAATGGGAACTCCGTATCGGCAAAGGAGGTCAGATCTACTCGATAAGAAGTGAAGTCGGTGAGATCGTTCCTCCGCAGTCTTTTGCTCGCCCGTACAATGACGAGGTCTTCCAAGCCATTTCTGTTGATACCAGCCCACGTGACAGTGGCGGACAAGCCGTCTTCTATCATCAGTCGGGATACTATGTTGACAACGGAGACGTACCGCAACCAACATTCGCTCCTCTACTTGCAAGTGGTTCGGCCGAATCTAATTCTTGGTCGACCCTGTCGCTGGCGGTGCAAGCCGATGCCCAATCCAATCCACAACGGCCCAGCAGTTTGCTCAACTACCAGCGCACACGCGATTTGGGCGACGGCGTGATCGAGATCACTCATATGATCTACAACTTTGGAACCGTCCGAGTCAACTTTCACAACCTGCCTTGGGGAGGCGTCCGAAAAACGGTATTCGATCACATGCTGGTGTCCAATCCAAACGGTGGGTTCACCAACAGGCAAATTGACGATTTTGACATCACGGCAAATCAAGTCGTCACAGCGGATACCACCGGAGGTTGGGCTGCATTCGCCGAAGGAACCGCTGACGCAGATCGAGGTCTAGCTTACGTTTTTGGTGCCACCGACACGCATCTGTCTGAGCCTTGGCAGGCGTTCAAAAGTTCGTGGCGCTGGGGCGACGGTGGCGGTGATTTCCTTGGTCTACCAATACGCAACTTCAATGTCGGCACTTTTCGCAGAGAGGTCGATATCGATCCGGGCGACCTGTTTGAGAGTCGATACTTTCTGGTGCTGGGCGATGTGGACCATATCGAATCATGCATCACCAGTCGCAACCTGGCCAGCAAAGCAAATTACGGCAAGCGCACCATCACCGAGGAAGATTCTCACCTATTGGCGTGGCAGATTCTCGACGACGGTGGGGCGTTGTCGATCGTGGGAAGCGCAATTGACCAACCATCAGATTTCATGACCTATGCACTGCCAGTCAATGGATCACAGCCGTTATTTCTGTTCGAAGATGATAACGGGACGGAATTTGTCAGTGTCGATCCTTACGCTTTAAGTAACACTCCCTACGATGGTGTGACTCGCTACAAAGGTATTCTGGGCTTTGTGTTGCCCACAGAAATCGCCAGCGATGGCGGCAACTACATCGATCTCCAGAGTGTATTTGAGGGACAGAATAACTACCTCGACACAAATTCGGGCACAACTTTTCTGGTTGTACCCGGCGTCTCCGAACCTACGTCCGAAATTCTCTTGGGTGATGTCAATCGCGACGGGGCAGTTGACTTCTCTGACATTCAAACGTTTATTGCAGTCCTGACTAATGGAAGCTATCAAACTGAAGCGGATGTCAATCAAGACGGCATCACGGACTTCATGGACATTGCCCCATTCATTGCAATACTCTCAGGCGGCCAAGGTAACTAATCAGGCGCACTCGAGACACTTACTATGCCGCGTGCCGCACTTGGTCGGTTACCGTGATGATCTCGGCAAGGCTCTCTACCGCATACTCTTGCTCAGCGAACGTAAGCTCAGGGAAAATCGGTAACGCCAACACTTCCGCGGCGGCTTGTTCGGTCACCGGCAAGCTACCCTTGGTGTAGCCCAAGTACTTGAAACACGCTTGCTCGTGCAGCGGGATCGGATAGTAAATCTCAGATCCAACATTCTTTTCGGCCAGCTGACTACGTACGGCGTCTCGCTGTCCGCCGGCGATGCGAATCGTAAATTGGTTCCATACGTGGTCGTTGCCTTCTGTCGACGACGGCGACGACACCATATCGCTGATGCCGTATTTCTTGAACAGCTGCTGATAGTTGGCAGCGTTTTGCTGACGGCGTGACGCATAGGAGTTCAAGTGCTTCATCTTGACGTTCAAAATGGCCGCTTGGATGGCATCGAGCCGACTGTTGACGCCGACGACTTGGTGGAAGTAACGCGGCTTCATTCCGTGATTGGCAAACAGACGCAGCCGGTCGGCAATGTCCTGGTCATTGGTGGTCAACATTCCACCGTCGCCCATCCCGCCAAGGTTCTTGGTCGGATAGAAGCTGAAACAGCCCACATCTCCAAAACTGCCAGAGCCCTTTCCGGCATGCGTCGCCCCGATGGACTGCGCACAATCTTCGACAATCTTTAAGTTGTATCTCACTGCAAGTTCCATGATTCCAGTCATGTCAGCGCACTGACCGAACAGGTGAACAGGAATGATGGCTTTCGTTTTTGGCGTGATCGCCTGTTCAACCTTCTCAATATCAAGATTGAAGGTCGCAGGATCGATATCGACAAACACCGGTTCGGCACCCAGCCGCGTAATCGCTGAAGCGGTCGCGAAGAAGGTGAAACTGGGGCAGATCACGCGGTCGCCCTCTCCGATACCGAGCGTCATCAAAGCCACTAGCAACGCATCGCTACCCGAGGCACAGCCGACGGCGAATTTGGCTCCGGTCGCCTCTGCAACAGATTCTTCCAGCTGTTTGACGTGCGGGCCGCCAACAAACCATCCTGAGTCATAGATTTCAGAGATCAATTCCATAATCTCAGCTTTCAAAGGCGCGTTTCCGCGTCCTACATCCAGCAACGGGGCGCTGGTAACAGATTGGCTTGCATTTGTCTCTTCAAAATCACTCATTTAGCCCCCGCCTCCTTGCGGATCGATCAAAACTCGGTCTGGGTCGCGGCCGAAAGTAGAAAAATTGAGAAGTGCGGTCAACACGACAATTTTGGCAAAACAGCAGCAAGACCAGTACTTTTCTCACCTACCATCAACAAGTACCAAAAATCGGTGTTGGCGGTCCAATTTTCCGACAGTTCGGCTACACTTGCTGTCAAGTTTTGAGAATTTGTTACTAGATATGACCGCAAAGCCACCGGCCGACACAATCACGTGACAGCAGTGCGACTTTGTGTCCACAACGCCCGCCGCCAATGATCCTAATTATCGACAACTACGAATCATTCACCTACAACCTGGTCCAACGCTTGGGCGAGATCGATGCGTCATTGGATTTGAAGGTCGTCCGCAACGACAAAATCACGGTCGAAGAAATTGAGTCGCTAAAGCCGGATCGATTGATTGTCTCTCCGGGGCCATGCACGCCTGATTCCGCAGGGGTTTCAGTGGAAAGTGTAAAACACTTTCATGGGAGGCTACCGATTCTGGGAGTCTGTTTAGGGCATCAATCAATCGGCCAAGCCACCGGAGGAGAGATCGTCAGAGCCAAGCGCTTGATGCACGGCAAGACCGACCAAATCCATCACAACTCGAGCGGCATTTTTGCTGGTCTGCCCAACCCGATGGTCGCCACCCGATATCACTCATTGGTGATTCGCCCTGAGACTTTGTCCGAGGAATTTGAGATGACGGCATGGGCGGATGGTCCCGATGGCGAGACGGAGATCATGGGTATTGAGCACAAAGACAATCCTACGTTTGGGCTGCAGTTTCACCCGGAGAGCTTCCTGACCACGCGCGGCTCAGACCTTCTAAATAATTTCTTGAATATCTAGTTCCCTATGATCAGCGTCGAAGAAGCATTCCAATTGGTCGAACAACGGGTTGCGGCTTTGCCGCGGCTCCAATCGGAAACGATCCCCTTGAACGAATCGGTAGGGCGCGTGCTTTCGCGGCAAATCGTCTCTGACGTCGATTCGCCACCTCACGACAAATCGGTGATGGATGGTTTCGCAGTGCTAAGCAGCGACATCCGCGATGGACTCACGAGCTTTCGTGTTTTGGAAACCATCGTTGCTGGCACAATGCCAACACAGAAGATCACTTCAGGCACCACGTCGCGTATTATGACCGGCGCCCCAATGCCCGCCGGTGCCGATGCGGTGATGATGGTGGAACTGTCAAACATTGGCTACAACGATCCGACCCCGCAAGAGGTGACACTTAACTGGGATGGCCCCGTCGAAGAATTCACCGCTGGAAAGCATGTGATGCAACGCGCCCAAAATTTCGCCAGCGGCCAGGCTATTTATGACGCCGGTCACAGAATTCGCGCTGTTGATATTGGGTTGCTGGCGGAGGTAGGTGCCGCTCAAGTTGAGCTCACTCAAAAGCCAACTGTCGGGTTGCTACCAACAGGCGATGAATTAGTAGACTGTGGCTCGGTGCCTAGGGAATCGCAGATCCGCAACAGCAACGGCCCAATGCTCAAAGCCAATTGTCGGAACTTGGGGGCAGAAGTGGTTGATCTGGGTATTGCCGGAGATTCAGAAGGTGATTTGACTGCGAAAATCAAGAAAGGCCTCGAGCAAGATTTCCTACTACTTTCCGGTGGTGTTTCTGCGGGCACAATGGATCTCGTGCCAGGGATTCTCGAGTCGCAGGGCGTGGCAAAGGTATTTCATAAAGTCAAAGTTAAACCGGGTAAGCCGATCTTTTTCGGGGTACTAGAACGTGCCGACGGCAAGCCTTGTCTGGTGTTTGGGCTGCCCGGCAATCCCGTCAGCAGCTTGATCGGCTTTCACCTGTTCGTTTCAACCGCAATACGACTGATGCTGGGGCAGACGGATTGTCGTCCCGTCGGGCGTCCCGCAGTCTTATCAGCACCTCACCAAACGCGTGGCGATCGGCCGACGTATTGGCCCGGTCGATCATCGATTGGCCCCGATGCCGCGCCGGGAGCGGTTGAGCCACTGCGATGGAACGGTTCTTCGGATTTGTTTTCGTTGGGTGCCGCCGAGGGCCTGATTCTGATGCCGGCGAGAGAAGAGATTTGGGCCGCCGGCGAGCAGGTGATGTATTATCCGTTGTAGATAGTCGTCTTTCGCTGCTGCGGTGTGCTTCGACTCGGAGAGTCGAGCTACGTAAAACGACTCCCCGAGTCGTTGACCGACACCAGTGGTCTTAAGATCTTCTGCGCCTTGCGACCATCCCCGCAGCTCCTAACATCAACACAATAGCTGACGAAGGCTCAGGAACGTTGGTCATAGGATCTGGATCAGGTTCGGTACCACAATAAGGAAAGGGACCATAACCAGCGCATACAACAACACTTTCTACGGTCAGCGATCCAGTACCATACGTTACTGGAACCTGTCCTACCCCATCATTAACCACTCCCAGATCGCCAGCGACGAAGGAGAACTGCGCGGTGCCCTCGCCAACGATCTCGAAATCTACTTGAGCAAGCAAGAAACCGTTTACTCCAGCGATGAAGTTAGAAGCTCCAGAACCTGGTACCTGTCCAGCCGACAGA
>CAYTPS010000103.1:0-8108 GCA_964439245.1 uncultured Pirellulaceae bacterium
ATTGCCACGGCCATAGCCATCGGCAATCCCGTCGGCAGAATTCCATGTGCCCGTTGAAAACATGTTGGCATCGCTGAAATCAAAATCAACCCCGTCTACCTGAAACGAGTCGATGATCAAATTTCGGTCAAAGCCTTGTTCGGGTTGGTAGAGGTCGTTGGTGAACTCAATCCGCACATCACGCGCGGAAAAGTCTTGCTCTATAGTACTTTCGTATGTTTGCCGATTCTGTGTGACGGTTACCTCGAGAACGAGATCTTCACCGACGTAGACGTTCATGATCTCGCCACCTTCCTGTCCCGACGCTTCGATCGACACAGTAGACAGCATCATGCGAGGTTCCAGTTTTTCAAGATGTAAAGAGGTGCTTTGGTCGCTTCGAAGTTGTTGGTCTGAATTTGCCATGATTGAATTCGAAAGTGGAATCGGTGCTTTAGAAAAGGGCAGGCGGGAAAAGACGTTGCTGCCCTGCCCCATTTTGGTTGGGGACTACCCAGTTTCAAGCGACCAAGCTTCTGCTTTTTGGGAATATCGTCTTCCAAGACCACCTATTGATGCAGGTGGTTGGAAAAATCCGCGGTGGTTTGGCAACAGAGCTGTTCCATCACTTGTTGAAGTTGGCGTTTGAGGATGGTGATCGTGTGGTTTCCACCACGTTCGCCCAATGCAGCAGCTCCGTACATGAACGTTCTTCCCAGCATTGTGAATTCAGCCCCTGAGGCCATGGTGCGTGCGATGTCAGGACCGCTACGAATTCCTGAATCCATCATGATTTTGGCTTTGCCGTTGAACTTTTCTGCAATCCCCCGCATCGCGGCGATCGCCGATTGGCCAGCGTCAAGTTGTCGGCCGCCATGATTGGAGACCCACAGTCCGTCGACGCCCAGACGAACAGAGCGTTCGGCATCTTCCTCGCAGGCAACTCCCTTGATGACCAATTTGCCCGGCCACATGTCGCGGATTGGTTTAATCTTCTCCTCGTTCAGTCTTCCAGAAAAAGTTTTGTCCATAAACATCCCGAGTTGCTTCATGTCCAGACCGGGGGGCATGTAAGGCTTAAGCGTTTCAAATTCAGGTTTGCCGTGCTTCAGAGTGCTTAGCGCCCATGTAGGGCGACCAATGATCTGTAGTATATTTCGCAATGACATGCTTGGTGGCATCGCCAGTCCATTGCGGATATCGCGCGGACGATAACCAAACGTGGGAACGTCGGCAAGGATCACGAGCACTGGCATTTCGGCATCTTTGACACGTTTGATAATGTCATCCCGCACGTGATCCTCGGTCGGATGATAGAGTTGGAACCAAGCACGACCTTCGGTGATTTTGGCAATCGTCTCGATGCTACTGGTCGAAACAGTGCTTAAACAAAAGGGAATATTGTGCTTGAATGCCGCCTCAGCAAGAATCTCTGGTGTTCGAGGCCACATCAAACCTTGCAAGCCAATGGGAGAAATTCCAAACGGCGCATCGTAGGTATGACCGAACAGCTCAGTGCTCATGTCAGATTTGACGTGTTTTGAAAGGTACTGTGGAATCAACTCTACATCACGAATGTCAGACGTGTTGCGATGTAAGTTGACGTCTTCATTGCACCCCCCATCAAGGTACTCAAAAGCAAAGCGCGGAATACGCCTTCGTGCACCATCACGCAAATCTTCAATGCCTGGGAACTGAGGGTTATAGTCAAGTGTCATAGATTGTTCCTCGATCCAGATTACCTGGATGGTTGACAGATAGAGTTTAAAGTGTCGCTGACTCGCACTATGTGCTCAGGTCAGAAAACTGGTAAACAAAAATTGGTTGGCCGCCTTATAAGGTTCGCTTTGGCCACGTGTAATTTTGTAGTGTGATTCGTTTCCTGTCAGCACGCAACGTCAGAAAGTCCTGAACATTGTAGCTGAACATTTCCGAGCACGGTTCTCCGAGATGGTCGCGGAGGTTGTGATTCAATCTATTCAGTTTGCTTTACTCAAACGCAATATTTATGCGGATTGCGACAGGCTTTGTTGACAAAGATACCAACCAAACCCGGCAAAACATGGTGATTCTGTTTTCTTCTTGCCGCTACTTGATGTCAGAACTAAAATTTATCTACACATTGACACTCCACACAAGGTCCGAGCATGTTCAAGCTTCTCCGTTGGCCATCCCTCCGCCATTCATCTCTTTTTGCAGTTTGTGTTTTCTGTTGCTATTTTGCGACGCCAGTTCTTGGGCAATCGGTCGTGCTGTACGAGAACAATTTTGATGACGATCCAACGGGCGTATATACGATCGCAAATCTCAATGCAGATTGGGATACGCCTCCTTTTGACTCAGGCGTTGAAGAAGGTCGGGCCTCAATTGTTGATGATGCAGAAGTTTACTCTGGAAAGTCGTTGGCTGTTTTGTATCCCGCAGGGCAGCATCGCTCGGCAAACTCGGGAGCCCAATGGCAACTCCTTTTTGATCAGGGCTATGAGGAATTGTTCGTCGAATATCGAGTCAAATTTCGAGACGGCTTTGATTTTGTTCGCGGCGGGAAACTACCCGGTCTAATTGGCGGTGAGGCAAACACCGGTGGAGATCGGCCTGATGGAACTGATGGCTTCAGTGCTCGAATGCACTGGCGTACAGATGGTTCTTCAGGTTCTCCTTTAGATCGTGACCAAGCGAATATCACTCAATACTTGTACCACCCAGATCAACCAAACACTTTCGCTGAAGATTTCCGCTGGGACGATTCGCCCTCAGGAGATTGGAAATTTTTCGACTCCGACCAGTGGTATCACTTGAGGCATCGCGTGGTGATGAATTCAGTGGTCAACGGCCAAGGCCAGCATGATGGCATTGTTCAGGCTTGGCTTGATGGCCAGCTGGTTCTGGATCTAAATGACATTCGCTTTCGTGATATAGAGTCATTACAGATAGACGGGATGTACTTCAGCACGTTCTTCGGTGGATCGGGTGATCAATGGAACGCCTCAAAAGATGAAATCGCGTACTTCGATGAATTCAAAATTTTCACTCATTTACTAGGTGATGTCGATAGGAATGGAAGCATCGACTTTTTGGATATCGGTCCATTTATCGATCTTCTGACCAGTGGTAGCTATCAAGTCGAAGCAGACTGCAATGAAGACAATGCGGTCAATTTTGTAGACATCGGTTTCTTTATAAACCTGCTGACCGCTCAGTAAAAGAACGCCAAGTTCCTGTGTTTTGGTTTCTTCTCTGGAGAAACATACAAAAGACAAGAACTGTGCAGTTTACTTGTACGCGATTTACCTTTGGCTATCGGCGGGCGTTTTCTGATAAACGCGCACATAGTCAATTTCCATTACAGCTGGAAAGATCTGGTCGTCATCAACCCCTGCACGACCTCCCCATGTCCCGCCAACGGCAATGTTCATCAGAAAATGTTGAGGTTTGTCAAATGGCCAGTTATCAGCATTGAAATTTTTAGGACGATCGTAAGTCAATTTCACGTTGGCAGCGTTGTCGGTATAAAAAACGAGTTTGTCTTCGGTCCACTCAAGACCATAGACATGAAACTTCTCCTCTACAGAATCGAGTTTGACGTGACTAATTAGCTGCGTTTCATCGACGTGGTTGTGAGTGTTACAGTGAATGGCACAATGGATCGTGTTTTCTTGGAAGCTAACATACTCGAGAATATCGAGTTCTCCACAGTCGGGCCATCCGGCAGTTTTTAGTGAATCACCTAGCATCCAAATTGCGGGCCAAAGTCCTTTCCCTTTGTAGTCCGGCATCTTGGCCCGGATTTCCATCTTGCCGTAGGTGAACGACTGTCTGCTTTGCATCCGGCTGGAGGTGTAGTCACCGGACTTTTGGCCCGGCCCAGTTTTTTGAGCTGTGATCTTTAAAGTGCCATTGCTGACTGATGAGTTGTCACCGTCGGTATAGTTCTGCCATTCAGCATTGCCCCAGCCTGAAGCGCCTGTTTGGAATCGCCATTTGCTTTGGTCGACTTGGCCGCCGTCAAACTCATCACTCCAAACCAACTCGTATTCGCCCTCGGAACCACCAACCAGTGGCGACGAAGCGTTCTTGATTTTGGCGACTTTTGAACCTACTGCTGCTTGCCCGTGAGCTAGTTTGGGTGTGCTGAAAGCAATAGCAGTCAGAAGAGCCATCACAGCAGCGACTTTAATTTGATGCGATAGAAAGACGCTGAGTATTTTCATGGTGATTCTTCCCGAAGAGGTTTTTCCGCCGCGCTTCCCCACCAGGCCTTTTTCCCCTTGGGCTTGGGGGCGTAGTCAGGTTTGAGAAACGTCGCGTGCTGAAGTTCGAGTTTCGTAGCTAACTCGGTTCGAACCTTTTCAATTTTCTGATCAAATTTTTCCTGTGTAAAACGAGGATCGCGAGCCGGGAATTTGGCCTGAGATTCAGTCAGCCAAGCGATCAATTTCTGCTGCATCGAGGTTGCTCTTTCCGGTTGCATTTCAACAACATTTTTTTGCTCGCCTTCATCAGACTTCAAGTTATACAGCTCATAGCGACCGTCCTCATGGTAGTAGATAAGTTTCCATTGACCGGATCGAATAACTGAAGAGGGTTCGCCACCTTGATTTCCGTAATGGGGATAGTGCCAAAACAGATCACGTTCAGTGATTGGTTCACCTTTGAGTACCGGGACTAGGCTGACGCCATCGACATGCTGTTTAGGATTCAGAGGTAAACCCGCAAGCTCGAGAATGGTTGGATAAAAGTCCATTCCAATTACTGGAACTTCTGATTGCGAGTCGGACGATGTGACACCGGGGACACTAATGATCAATGGTTCGCGGGTTCCCCCTTCCCATTGACGACCTTTACCTCCTCGCAGAGGAAGGGAACTAGTCGAGTAATTGTCTCCTGCCGTCACGCCACCGTTGTCGCTGGTAAAGATTACGACGGTGTTTTTATCCAATCCAGTTTCTTTTAACTTGTCCAAGACGAGACCAACAGCTTTGTCCATCGTTTCAATCATGCCGGCATAGATTGGGTTGTCTTGAACTTGGCGAACTGGCAGTCGACGATCAAACTGGAATCGTTGCTTTGCGTCAGTCAGTCCCATGGCTGACGCTTTGTCTTGGTACTTGCGGCACAGTCCCTCCGTGGTCTGAATCGGTCCGTGAACGGTATAAAATGACAGGAAAGCAAAGAATGGCTTGTTCTGATTTTGCTCGATAAACGATGCCGTTTCTTCGGCTAGCCGCATCGTCAGTGATTGGCCGGGCGGACCGTCTTCGATGTTTGGATTGTTAAAAGGAGAGAAGTAACCTCCTCTGGGTGTGCCCGTATGGTTTCCCCCCTTATTGATGCCAAAACCGTGATCGGTAGGCAGTGAGCCTTCACTGCCAAGATGCCATTTTCCTGCGAAGAATGTTTTATACCCAGCATCGCGCATTGCCTCGGCGATCGTCGTGTCTTCGTGCGGAAGGTGCTTGACGTATTCCGCTGGAAGCACCATGTCATCACGGTTCCATGCTAAGCCTGTCTTAGCTCCGATCCAGTCCGTGATTCCATGCCGCGCCGGGGCTTTGCCTGTCATGATGCTGGCTCGAGATGGGCTACATACCCGGCAAGCGGCATAGGCTTGATTGAAGCGCATACCGCGGGCGGCGAGAGCGTCAATACTTGGACTTTCGTAGAAAGTACTGCCCGCGTACCCCAGATCTTGAGAACCAAGGTCGTCAACAAGAACGAACAGGAAGTTTGGCTGCTCGGCTTGGGCGACAGATACCAATGCCAAAAGATGGACGACGACTACAGTGGCAAGCGTCGCAATGATCCGTGGGGAAAGTTTCATAGTACGCTGCCAAAGGAGGAAGAAGACCGCTCAATCAAAATGAGCTGAGCGGAAAAAATAGCGCGCAGCAAGGGAGGCAAGCCTCCAAATCCTAAACTTCAGAATTTGTGAACACTTGCGATCCCAGCTACGCATCTTTGCTTTGAGCCGCAGCTTACTCGTCGCCACCTTCTCCAGCGACGCTATCGCCTGCGCTTTCGGCTGCATCCTTGATGCCGCTTCCAGCTTCCTTAGCGCCGTCGAGAATTGCGCCACCAGCTTCTTTGGCTTTGTCGACCACTGCGCCTCCGACTTCCTTGGCTTTGTCTACAACGGCCCCTCCAGCTTCTTTGGCCCCATCGACCACTGCGCTGCCGGCGTCCGCAGCTCCATCGACCACTGCGTTTCCAGCTTCTTTGGCTTTGTCCACTGCTTCTGAACAGCCGGTGAAAGACAAACAGGAAACAGCCAACAGGGCTACGGCAGACATTCTAATAAACGATTTCATTTTTACTCTCAATTGAAATTTTTGGGTGGCACGGTTTAACATGCAAGTTGGTATTCTGCGATATTCAACAATATCACCAACAGTGCAATCCAATATTTTGTTGGTCGCATTTTATCTTTGAAATCGTGATTGCCGCAACCGAGTGTTGGTACATACCTGTGTTTTTTCGTGGTTCTATTTTTCGATTCGAAGCTACTTTGGGGCCGACTACGGTGTCATCATTGCTTTATGGCGTGGCCGCTGGAATCCACACGAGTCCCTAAGGAACTCTGATTGCCAACACAAATTGAAAAATGAGCAAAGACGATCAAAATCTATTCCGTAAAATTGGCTTTGCAGGTATCGGACTTGTCGGCTTGTTTGCCGCTATTTCGGGCATTTCTCTTTCGTGCGAGTACGGTGCTCCATTTTGTAGGCCAAGCATCGTTGTGCCAGTTTTGTTGATAGCCGCAGCGGCAGTAACGTTTCTGGCGCTCAGGTGGGCTTTGATGATTGAGGAACCAGGCAGGCAAATGGCCTACTTGGTGGTCTGCGTCGGTATTAGCCTTCGCGCGATTGGTCTGTTTACGACGCCAATTTTAGAGGTCGATTACTATCGCTACATTTGGGACGGCAAGGTCTCCGCGATCGGTGTCTCACCCTATTCCCATTCGCCAGCTCGAATCCTAAAAGGCGAAGTGACCGCAGAGTCATCGTATCAAAAGTTCGTGGCTCTTTCGACGAAGTCACAGAGCAACTTTACAATCCTTCAGCGAGTTCACTTTGCCGACTACCGAACGATTTACCCGCCCGTTAGCCAGTATGTATTTACGGCCGCAATGAAGTGGTTTCCACATTCAGCAAGTGTTCAAGCCCACATCTGCTTTATCAAGGCGATAATGGTTTTGTTCGACCTGTTGACGATGTGGTTGGTTTTCTTGTTGGTCAAAAGATTAGATTTTCATCAAGGCTGGCTGATCGCGTACGCATGGAATCCCCTTGTGATCAAAGAAGTTGCCAACAGCGGCCATCTTGATTCAATCGTTTCGTTTTTCATCATCCTGTCGGTGTACTTTGTTACGAGATATAGGATGTCTCGAAAAACAGAACAAAAGCCAGGAATGCCCTTGCTTGGTGGCGTCGCTCTTGGACTGGGTGTTGGAGCGAAAATTTTTCCTGTTGTGTTGTTTCCCGCCTTGTTTTTCACCATCGCCCGTCAGCAATGGTCGAAGGCAGCGTTGTTCTCCTTATCGTTTATTGTCACTAGTATTCTCTGCCTGTACCCGATGTACCTGGCGACGTCAAAAGTTGGTCAAAGGTCAAGCAGTTTGGTTGCAAATGAGGCAATGGTCGCCGACGGAAAGGAAGGGCTTTCAAGTTTTCTTACGCAGTGGCGAATGAATGACGTGATCTTTTCAGGGATCTACTTGAATCTAAAGCCAGACAAATCTGATAACGCTGGACAAAGAAGCGCTCCATGGTTTGTCGTTTCTTCCAGCGCGTTTCGAGATTGGATCAGCCGTTGTTGTCAATCAATCGGCTTTGGTGTTGCCGAACCAACTTTTATACTGACTCGATTCATCACATTGGGGTTGTTCGCTCTTTTCTATGTCTGGCAACTGATTCGTATTTTCAAGGAAAAAGAAACTGGTTGCGGCGTCAATTTTGATCGACTGACTTGGATCGCAGCGGTGTTCCTTTTCTTGCAACCAACGGTTAATCCCTGGTACTGGGTTTGGATCGCGCCGTTAGCTTGTCTTTCCCGCAATGCGGGCTGGTTGTTAGTTGCCGGTTGTTTGATGGCCTACTATTGCCGATTCTGGTTCAAAACAATCGAAGGAA
>CAYTPS010000103.1:8118-13497 GCA_964439245.1 uncultured Pirellulaceae bacterium
CACGGCTTGGCTTGGATTGAGTTCGCATTCATCGTTGTGGTTCTTCTTTGGTTTTACCTTTTTGCGAGCAAGCGGCAGGCAACTACGGGGCTGAACTAAATTCCGCTTGGAGAGGATCTGAGTTTCGTGTTAATTTAGATTTCTCCAAAGATCATTCGATTTTGGGGTAGGATTGGTGTTCCAGATGACGCCTAACCCCATGATGAAGAATGTGCTGTTCTCGGACTAAACAGTGAATGTAAAAACGAAATCGAAAAAGAAGCAGTATTTTGCGACTGTTCCTCCACAAGAAATTCTTCCGGTAATCGACGGTCGATATGAGTCTTCGGTGAAAGGCCTGTTCGTTATTGGCGATGTGACGGGGTTGCCTCTCGTTAAAGTCGCTGCCAATCAAGGACGTGAAGTCGTTGAGCGGATGGAAAAATCTGGCTTGTTTACATCCAGCGCTGAACAAGAAGGCTTAGATGTAGTCATCGTTGGCGGTGGCCCGGCCGGTATTTCGGCGGCAATCGAATGTGAAAAACGCAATCTTAAATATGTTCTTCTCGAACGAACGCAGTTGGCCAATACCGTTCGAACGTTTCCGCTAGGTAAAAAAGTCTATGCCGAACCGCAAACGATAGAGAACATTAGTGCACTGGATGTCGATCGTGATTTGGATCGCGATGACTTTATAAAGATCATCGAGAAAACGGTCGCCGATCAAAGCCTGAAGTACAAGGAAGGTGTTGAGGTAACCAGCATCCGCAAGCTGCAGGATTCGCAGTTTGAAGTTCACACCAAAGACGAAACCGTCTTCCCCGCCCGCCAAGTCATTGTTTCGATCGGACGTCAAGGACAACCGAGAAAGTTAAAAATTCCGGGCTGCGATGACTGTAAGAAAGTCACCTACCGTCTTCACACGCGCGAAGACTATAACAACGAGGACGTTTTGGTTGTTGGAGGCGGAAACTCGGCTATCGAAGCTGCGCTAATGCTCAAGGATCACAATCGCGTTTCGATCTCTTATCGAGGCGACGACTTTTTTCGTGCCAAAGAAGAAAATCGACGATTGCTAGACCAAGCAATCGCCGCCGGTGAAATTACAGCTTTGATGAAAAGCAATATTGTCGCCAGTCGTGACGCTGAAGTTGATATCGACATCGATGGGGAAATTCAAACGCTCAAAAACGATAAAGTTATCGTTTTGATCGGAACGCTGCCGCCAATCGATTTTCTGATGAGTACCGGAATGGAGCTCGACGGGGTCTGGACCAAGCAGCGCGTGGTTTGGTCGATCGTTGGAATTCTAGTCGGTATCTTTTTGTATTTCGGTGCGAAAAATTTTGTACTGCATCCAGATGATGCCAGTGGGAAGTACTTGTGGCCTTCATGGTTGGCGGCCATTAATCCGAATTCAGCTTGGCTATCGTTCGTATTGATGAAGTTGGCTCCAGCGGTTGCGGCACTAACGATTGGGGCGCGAATTGTGCAGTCCTTAATGTCCGGTCCGGGTAAGAGTCCGCCCTTTCGTGTGCCTGCAGTCAAATTGATTCTGTCGGCTTGTTTGGCTCTGTTCGTTGTTGGGATGATTGCTCCTGGAGCAGTTACCTCGGACCCAGTGAAGGCCGGAGAAGGACCGTACTTTCTAGATCTGAGCCTGCGGGCGCTAACGGATACTGACGTGGGTGTCGACACGGTCTACAACGCACTATCGCCTGGATTCAAAAACGAAGCGACCGGCAGCCAAGGTCGTGGTGCCCGTTATTTCTCAAACTTGTCCGGAGTCTACTACTTGCTTTACTTCGGTTTGATCGGAGTCTTCGGCATGTACTGGGCGATTAAGTCCAACAGCAGAATCATTTGGAAACGCAATCTGACGATCATTGCCTGCCAGTGGACGCTCTGGTGGGGCATTCCTACGTTTTTGGTTGCACTGTTCGGCAGAAGTGCGATTGCGCCGGTCCTTAAAAAGTCACTTAATGCTTGGCCGTTGAATATGAGTGCTTTTGAGGTCAATCCTGTCGCCGGCCCGGGAGATCCTGATTGGTGGCACATCGTCGGAATTGTTGGTGTGGTCTGGGCCGTTGTGTTGACGTTCATCATCATCCCGCTGTTTACAATTCGCTATGGGAAAATTTATTGTTCCTACATTTGTTCTTGTGGAGCTTTGGCCGAAACGGTTGGAAACGGATTTCGTCATCGCGGGCCCAAGGGTGACTTTCCTCGCCGATTAGAAAAATATGGATACATCTTTATCCTGCTCGCCACTATCGCGACAATCGCTGATTTGATGGGTTGGACTCCGACATTATGGGTAAGAGGAGATGAGCCGTTTCGCTTAGATTTACTTGGTTGGTATGACCTGTGGGTCGGGACGTTTTTGGCCGGGGCAATGGCGATTGGCCTTTACCCATTTTTGGGACAGCGGATTTGGTGTCGCATGTGGTGCCCGTTGGCATTTTGGATGAACTTTTGGGGACGCTGGTCGACTTTTAAGATCACCCCCGAAAAAGGAAAATGTATTGACTGCAATGTTTGCAATCAGTTCTGCCAGATGGGTATTGATATCAAAGGCCGGGCACTGCGAGGCGAACCTGTAACGCTGGTCGACACGCCGTGTGTTGGATGTCAAGAATGTATCGTGCGATGCCCTATGCAGATTTTGCATCTTGGTGAAGCGCCACAAGAGAAACTCGTACAACTTCAAGGCTCGCCGGCAATGGCGGGGAACAAATAATGAGTAAAGGATCCAACTACTACGGCGGTTTCTTTTGGGTTGCGCTGGTGTCCTTCATCGTGCCGTTGTTTGTCGGCTGGAAAGCGTTTGAAAATCTGAAACCGACAACCAAACCGACTCCTCAACTTGATGCCAGCGGCGTTGACCACGGCGTTTGGGATTATCTGCTGAAGTCTTACGTTTCTAGTGGATTGGTCGACTACAGCGGTATGAAGAGAGACTATTTGTTCCGCGAGTATCTAAGGGAACTGGGAACATGCGATCCGAACCGTCTTGGTTCTGACGATGAAAAACTTGCACTGCTATGCAATGCGTACAACGCTTTTGTCATCAATGGGGTCATTAGTCATAAAATTCATAGCACGGTCGATGGATTTGCGGTTAACGGCACTCCTTTTTTTGATTTGCAGGAACATATCTTTGCAGGAAAGACCGTGAGTCTGAACCACATTGAACATCAGATGATTCGGCCAGTTTTCAATGAGCCTCGAATACATGTTGCGTTGGTTTGTGCTGCAAGAAGCTGCCCACCGATTCGCGCCGAAGCCTACGTCGGTGAGCGTGTCCGAGAGCAGTTGCAAGATCAGAGTATCCAGTTCGCCAACAATCCCACTCATGTGAGGTACGATGCTACAACGAACGAACTAAAGTTGAGCAAGATCTTGAGCTGGTACGGTGGTGACTGGGACGAACGTTTTCCAGAAGGAGGATACCTTGCCTGGATCAGTGAATTATCAAATGATCAACCTATCAAGGACGCAGTTGCCAAAGCCATAGAGGGCGATGTAGCCGTCAAATTTTTTGAATATGATTGGCAACTCAATTCACAAGCTGATCCTGGCGCGCCAGTCGCCGCACAGAAAAAGTCTGGAGGATTTGGCTCTGGTTCAAGTCCAGACGAATAGCAGAGGCCCGATTTTTTTCTTTTGAGGATTCGCGGCTTTGCTCCGCAGAATAAATGGTCTGGATTCTTTGTTTTAGGTGACCTCCAGTGCCACCGCTTGTTCGGTGCTGTATTGCTGACGCGCGTGTGCAGGGGTAATTTTGTCGACCAGAGGCGCAACCAAAACGTAAGCTGCTGGAACGAATACCGTTGCTAGAATGGTGGCACCGCCAACTCCGCCTGCGATTACGACAGCCAGCGGCGGCCAGAACGTCCCGCCTCCGAGTAACAATGGCAAAAAGCCACCGATGGTCGTTAGCGTTGTCGAGATCACATGACGACCAGTCTTCATGACTTCGTTTACAATTGCACCGACATTGCCAGAACGGGCTTGGGGGTTAGAACGAATTTGAGTCAGCACAACGATGCTGTCGTTGATTGCCAAGCCAATTAGACCGGCCATTCCGATCAACGGATTGAAACCGAGCGCGTAACCTGAAACCCAAATCGAGAAGAAAGCGATACCGGCCGAAAGTCCAGCGACTGTGCCGATTATGCCTGCCAAAACAAACGAGCGGAAGGAGAGAATCAACGTTGCCAAAATCATCACACCGAGTACCGGGGCATAGGCAAATAGACTCGACATCGAGTTGGCTAATTCTTCTGAATCGCCTCCAACTTGCAGCCGATACCCCGTCGGCGTTTGGAAGTCTGACTCATCGAGCTTTGCAAGGAACAGGTCGGTGATCTCCGGCGGCAGTGCACCGGCAACAACAAATGCTTGAATCGTGTTGCAGCGCTGACCATTTCGACGGGGGATGCTCGATTCTTCGGGAACGATCTCGATGTCAGCCACAGATTCCAACGGCATCCACTTAGTCGAGCCATCAGAGGTCGCCCCGGTTTGGAGGCGATTGGAAGCAATCTCATTCAGCTCCTCTCGAATTTGGTTACCAAGCCTCACTCTTACCGGAAGCTGTTCGGTTGACTCAAGCAAAACGCCGCCGGTGGCACCTTCTAAATTGGTTTGCAATTGAGCCGCAATCTGGCTGAAAGAAAGCCCGGCCAATTGCGCCTCGGCTTCATTTGAGAGTAGCTTAATTTTTGAGCGACTCGCGTCAAATGTCGTGCGCGTATGAATAACGCCCGGAGTCTGGCTGAGAAGCAGTTGGATCTCGTGTCCTAACTCTCGGAGTTTTTTTACACTAGGGCCGTAAACTCGGATTTCGATTGGTGCGATCACAGGGGGGCCTTGAGCCAACTGTCGCATCACAACTTGGGATTCGGGAAATTGCTGATCGACTTTCGATTGAAGCGTTGAGATCATTCCGAGTGTGTCTTGGGGCTGCCGCGTCGTAACGACCGCTTGGGCGTAATTCGGCCTGTTGTCGGTCGTCATAACCAAGTTGTAGTAAACCGAAGGAATGCTTCCCCCCACCAACCAGTCGACTCGTTCAACGCGCTCATCAGCGCGAATCAGGCTCTCCATATTCAGAGCCACTTGCGAAGTTCCTTAGATCGATGAATGAGGTGGAGCCCAAACTTGCACTTGAAACTGATCGCGATCTGCACCCGGGAAAAACTGATTTCGCAACTCGCCAACTCGTAAAAATCCAACCAGTGGAACGCTGATAGCGAAAACAACACCAAGCGCTGGTCGGCTGACGGCGAGGGATAATGCTGATCTTGTAAGGTTTGACAACCATTTTGCCTCGACGCCAGAGGTCCACCAATTTCTGGATGCATCCGCAATCGAGAAGACTCCTGTAAGCGCGGG
>CAYTPS010000104.1:0-11474 GCA_964439245.1 uncultured Pirellulaceae bacterium
AGCTGCCTGAGTCTTGGGCGGCGTTCGGTTGATTTCGTCAGCCAGCACGATGTTGGAGAATACGGGGCCCTTGAGAAATTTGAATTCGCGTGCTCCAGAGGCTTTGTCTTCCTGAATCACTTCGGTACCCACGATGTCACTGGGCATCAGGTCAGGCGTAAACTGGATCCGGCTGAAATCCAGACTCAGCGTACGCGCCAGCGTGCTGACCAACAGCGTTTTGGCCAGACCGGGTACACCTTCGAGCAGACAATGGCCACGTGCAAAAATCGCAATCATCACCTGCTCGATGACTTCGTTCTGACCAACGATAACTTTTGACAGTTCCGAGCGTACCGACTGGTAGGCGGAGGAGAGTTTCTTCAACATCTCCAAATCGTCGCCGGCCAAATCGGCCTGCTTGCCAGACATTTTTTCGTTCATAATGTTTCTATCCAAAAGTAAACACGCGTGGGCGCTAAGCTTGCTGCCCCGTCTTTTCTACGTTCTGACGTGTGAAAAGTTTCAGTTTAACCTGTTTTTGCTTGTGCGTAGACTGGAGTGAGGCCAATGATGGGCGAATTGCTGGCGGTTTTCTGACGCCAAGTGCGGATTTGAACAGATTTTGTCCATTAATCCCGGTAATCAACACGATGATGTACACGGGAAAGCGGAAGAACATGGCCACGTTGGACTAGTCTATTTGTCGCATCGAGAAATAATAAGCGGGATGGAAGACGAAGAATATCTCAAGCCAAACCACAAGGCCGAGCGACTATCGTTGCTCGTTTCGGTCGTGATGCATTTGGTGATCGGCGTCTTGTTGATTTGCCTAGGCGTTTTTTCATCGGCCCCCAAATCAATCGTAGAAGCCGATCGTACCGGCAGCATCGTTTTGACCTCGGTCAACAGTGAACAGCAAACCGAATACATCGATCAAAACGACGCGCAAGAATCTCAGATCTCGGACGCCTTTGACGCCGTCGATGCTCCAACGGAGTCCACGTCAATGACTTCTGCGGCCGCATCAGCGGCTCCGGAGTTGCCAGTGATCGATGCCCCAGACCTGCCGGGGATGCCACTTGAATCCCTTACTGATGCCAATGCTAATTCGATGGCCGACGTCGCCGTAACGCCCTCCAATGTAAAGCGTTACGAGTTGACAAAGGCTGATTTGGAGACAATTGCCAAAGACCGAGCTCATTTTGAACGGCTCAGACCCAAGGGAAAAGCAACGACGATCAGTATATTTGATGGTGGCGGAATTAGCGGCCGAAAGTTCGCTTTCGTCATCGATCGCTCACATAGCATGGGCGGTGACGGATTGGGCGTGCTGAATGTAGCCCGGCAGGAACTATCGGCAGCAGTCGAGGGCTTAGAGCTTAATCATGAATTCCAGATCATCGCCTACCATGACAAAACCACCATGATCACCGGCCGAAAATTGCTGGTTGCCAACGACCAGAACAAGCGACTGGTGAAAAATTTCTTCGAGGGTCTGGGCGCTTTTGGTTCCACCAACCACTTCTACGGGTTGATCGCTGGACTGGATATCCAGCCCGATGTGCTGGTATTCATGACTGACGGAGGGTCACCGGCGCTTTCACCTGACCAGTTAAATCGTGTTAAGAAAATGGCGCGTGGCCGCACAGACGTACACTGCATTCAGTTCGGTTCCGGTCCTCTCCAAGACACTGACAACTTCATGAAAAAGTTGGCTCGACAAAACGGTGGCTCTTTCCGCTATATTAATGTCTACGACTGGCGTTAGCGCTGGTTGGATTTAGCCCCAGAAGATAACTCAAACTTCATGTTCGCAAACCACTGCTTTCGATTAGCGACTCACCACCTCATCGTTGCGTCTTTAGTTGCGATTTTCGTCAGCGTATTACCTGCCGAAGAATTAAAGATTCTCTATCGCAACGGAACCGAACTGACGGGCACATTGCCAGAGTCAACGCTTGACTGGGTAACCGTCTCAAGTAACGGCAATCTTGTCGACCGGAAAGTTAAACTGGCCGAAATCAAATCGCTGACACTTTCCCGAGACAAGTCGAGTGAACTTCTTGCCCAGATCCGTCAGAGCATTACGCGCTTGGGCGATGCGGATTTCTCCGTTAGAGAAAAGGCAGAGGCTGAACTTGCCCTCCGAGGTGGACAGTTCAAAAACCTCCTCAAGCAAATGGAAAACTCGTCTTCCATGGAGGTCCGGCACCGTGTAGGTCGGCTTTTAGCTGGCTTCTCAAAAAAAGTTTATCCTCCGTTGTCCTTGGACACTCTGGTTCTTTCCAATGGAAGAACGCTTGAAGGAGAAGCGCGGAATTTTTCGCTCGTCGGTGAGTATCGGGGCACGCCAATTTCGCTTGACCGCCAGACGGTTGCCGAACTATTTCAGAAGAAACCGCCCGCAGACGAAGAGGCGATGACGTCGGATCCCGAACCTGTCAGAACCGAGATTTTCCACCAGCACTCGGATTTCGTCAGTCCTAATCAACGTACGTTCGCATTCGAAACAGACGCCAATGGCGAACCCTTTCGCGATCGAGCAAACATCAATTCAGCATTCGTTAAAAACGGACTCGTGTTTCGCAACGAGCAAGAAGGATATGTCGGCGTTTCAGTATTCAGTTTTAAATACGATGATCTTCCGGTCGGTGGCCGATCGGTTTGTTTATATGGTCAAGGCCGCAGTCGCAAACAGTTTCAAGGATTCATGGAAATCAGTTTCTGTGTTCCCGGCAGGCCAAGCTTGCCCGCAGGCGTGAAAGAGGTGGGACTGTTCATTGCCCGTGTCAAACACAGCCGCGACATCGTAATGGAAGCCTACAACGCTCAAGGCAATGTACTGGCAACGGTAGAAGCCACCGACCAACAATGCGTTTTTGCCGGGGTAAAGTCAAATGAATTGATCACGCGTCTGAGAATTTTTTCCAACCCGTGGCTAAAGAAACTCTCACGCAAAGTTGACGTCGATTTTGCGATCGATACGCTCCGCATGTCGGAACCCATCGCCGTGCCTTCAGTCACCGGGCGTGTTATCGGGCGCAGGCAAGTCGAACTGACTAACGGTGATAGATTTAGCGGATCAGTCAATACGGCCGGCGATGGAAATCTGCGTGTCCACGTTAGCGGTGTCGCAGAACGGACCGTGCGCTTCGATCTGAAACCGGAAGAACTGGCATCTATTCATCTTTCCTATCCCGCAGCCAAGCCCTCATCGGCCAACCAATGGAAAGCGATGTTAGAGGACGGAAGCATTGTGCACGTGGCTCCCGGGGACGCCATGAAATCGGAATTGTTGAATGACGAATTTTCATCGGCCGATTTGGTTGGCCTCTGGAAAGCCAACTCGCCGGGGAGATATCCGCTTGCTGGAGACTGGAAATCAGATCAGGCATTGGTTGTGTTTCCAACCTGCCGAATCCATAGCGATCCGTTTACACTGGGAAATCGCAAAATATCTTGGACCATCAACAACAAGATCGAACAAACGTTGATGCTCGGACGTGAAGATCCCAACGCCGAAGAGAACCAAGAGGACCCCACGCCCTCTGAAACCTCGTTCGTCTACGCGAATACACTGGCAAATCAGCTTCCGACATTTTGGAATAAGCAACCTTTGATATTTGATACCGGACCTGCCACCGGCGTCGTCGAACTAACCGATGGACAACGCTTTCTGTTCGGTGAACGTAAGCCATTTCAGTTCGATGCGTTGGCAAATCGTGAGGTCCGTCTGACTTGGATGGAAGAGAACCCGATAAACATCCCGTTGAAGAACATCCGAACAATCATCTTTCCCAGATAGTCGTGCGCTCGGCTCCAATTGTGCCTCGCCGACTAACTACATCAACGAACAAATTATGGAAACACTTGACGTCATCGCGGTCGGGGCCCATCCCGACGACTGCGAAATTGGATGCGGCGGCACTTTGGCCGCGCTGGCGAAATCTGGTTTGAATGTTGGAATCATCGACCTGACCGATGGCGAACCAACGCCGGGGAGTCCTTCTCCTGACGTCAGGATCGCTGAGGCCCATGCCGCTGCCGAAACACTTGGGTTGACCAAACGAGTCATTTTGGATCTGCCCAATCGCCGCTTGTTTGATTCGTTTGAAGCGCGCGTCGCGCTAGCAAAACAGTTTCGCATCTTCAAACCACGATTGGTAATTGGGCTTGGAGAGAAAACACCAACGGCCTCACCCGACCATTGGCAAGCGGCTCAGATCACCGACGCCGCGGTGTTTTATTCGCGACTGACAAAATCGGGCGTGATTGGTAGGGGATCGAATCAATTCGTTCACGATATCACTGATTGCCACCAACAAAAAATCGCCGCCATCGAGTGCTACAAAACACAATTCCCGCCAGACAAGGCGTACGTGTTCGAAAAAGTGCGGGCGATGGACTCTATCGCGGGTGTCGCCGCCGGATTTCAGTTCGGTGAAGTTTTCACTTCAACAAAATCCGTTGGTAGCCGAGATCTGTTCGCAACGCTTCAGCTGGATGATTAAGCGTGATCGCGAACTGGTTGATCACTGAAACGGATCAAAGAATGCTTGCGGGATCACCGGTGGTTGCGGTAGAAGCTGGCCCTGTGCTGGCAGCGATTGCGGCAAAACCTGTTGCGGTTGGAGTGCTTGTTGGAATCGTCCGTTTGTTGGATTCGCTTGCGGGAAGAATTGGCCACCCGAGCCCGAACTGGATGGGAATTGCTCAAATACAGATTGCGTGCCACGAATCAGGCTTCCAGAATTGTTGGGACCACATCCCGGATCAATCGTTCCCTGTCCCAAATGATGAAACGGCCCTCTATTCCGGCCTACCATCCAGCCGAGGCAACGATCGGTTAGACAAACGTCCGGGCCAATTTTTCCATAATTGGGACGCCAGTCAACGCTGAGTGTTTTGCATGGGCCATGAAGCGCCGTGGCGCAGCCGCTGAGCAAACTGACGGATAAAAGTGTTACAAAGATCAGCAGAGTTTTGGTTTTGTTGTTGTTGTTCATCACATTCAATCAATTACCTGCCACGAGGCGCACCTTGTCACGTAACGTGTTATCGTCATGATAGAACCTGAAGCTTAGGTAAAGTTTACGGATTAAATGGACTATGCTGGCCAAAAAGCAACAACTCTTGCACTAACGGCCTTTGCATTTGCCCTTTCTTGCCCAAACGACCATGGTACAACCTTTTGCGTCTACGGCCGTTTGCCGATTCAGATTTCACTCTCAGCCGCCCTAACGTTATGCCAGCTCGCCGCGCCACAATTGAAACACCCGACGGTGAGACGCTCGCCGCCATCGTCGAAGCGCCCGACAACGATCCAATCGCGACGGCGGTATTTGCTCACTGTTTCACTTGCACCAAGGACCTTAAGGCCATCGTGAAAATCAGCCGGCGATTGGCTGACAATGGCATCGCCGTGGTGCGTTTCGACTTCCGAGGTCTCGGAAGCAGTTCGGGCGTGTTCGCGGAATCTAATTTCGAGACCAATCTGGAAGATCTTCAAGCGGCTTGCCGCTGGGCAAACGAAAATGTTGGCACCAGCCAATTACTGATTGGCCATTCACTTGGCGGTGCGGCAGTAATGGCGTCCGCGATGGATATCTCGTCGGTCCAAGCAATCGCGACGCTTGCCGCTCCTTCGTGTACCGCACATTTGGCTGATTTCCTCGCAAAGTCGAATCCTGACATTGACCAGTTAGGGCAAGGGGAGGTTGTGATTGGGGGAATCACTCACACGATCTCCCGACAAATGCTCGAATCAATGCGACATTTTGATTTGAAAGGAAAGATCGAGTCGATCGACAAACCGCATTTGATTTTGCACTCACCGTCAGATGCAACGGTCAAATTCGAACACGCCAATCGCTTGCAGGAGTGGAGCAATGGTGAAACATCGTTGATCACGCTTAATCAATCCGACCACCTGCTATTGAACAGGCGCCAAGACGTCAACGACGTCGCCGACTTGATCAGCGTTTGGGCGCGGCACTGGATCGAAGAGTAAACTGAAGAAACCAAGATGGATGCATTCATTGAGGCCGCGATTGAAGAAGCCAAGCTTGGGCCGCGACCACAACCGCGCTTCCGAAACCCACAAGTGTTGTGTCTACCGTTTTGCTTTCCACTTTTTTTCTTTGCCCGCCGTAGACGAACCCTTACTTAGGTCAACTTTAGCAAGCTACCATTAGAAACTGGTGCGTATTGCAATGATTCAGAATACGATCTCTTTCCAGACTCATATTTTGGGGGCGTTCTAATGGTTAAATATCGATTCAGATTCGTCGGTTTTTCAGTTTTGCTTGTCTTGTTTTTGACAGTAGACCTGTTTGCTCAGCTTTCCTCAGACCTAAGGTATGAGTTGTCCGTCGATAGTGTGCGGTTTTACCCGCACGAGCCACTAAGTATCTCCGTGACGGCGTACAACGATACTTCTGGTCCCATCGATCTTCTTTTTGCCGACACCAACCAATTTAACTATCAAATGGATGGAGTTTTCGAAACACCGAGGGGTGCGTTCTTTGTACCCACAGGAGTTACAGTGCCCGCCAATGGAAGCTTCGAATGGAGTAGATTTCACGAATGGTCTCAATACGACCTTGCCCTAGGTTTGCACACGGCACGAGGGGAGATAGTCAATCATTGGCCGGGTTACGATGTGTTGAGCGGTGATCCGTCCAGTGGCGATGTGCCGTTCACCATCGTCCCACCTCCTCCGGTCACCAGCGATGTACTAATCGACTTCGATACGTTTCCAGATGGCACGCAGGCAAGTAACTCGGTGGGCGTCAGGTTAAATGCTTATGCGACATGGGGAGTACTCTTCGGTAGTGATGATCCTGGTCGGCCCAGGGCAAACGGCTTGTCCTACTCCGGCACGTTCTTGAGCGACAACGTACGGACCTCCTCGACAGGCTTCAACATCTTCGCTGAATTCGACATGGATGTAATGGATGTGTCCGTTGATGTGTCAACATCCGCGGGAACCACCGTTACGATGACTGCCTTCGACACGGCAGGAAATGTAGTGGGTTC
The DNA here is from genome assembly GCA_964439245.1 of uncultured Pirellulaceae bacterium. Lineage (GTDB taxonomy): Bacteria > Planctomycetota > Planctomycetia > Pirellulales > Pirellulaceae > Mariniblastus. The sequence continues at coordinate 7,021 of CAYTPS010000104.1, forward strand.
TGCGACATCCGATCCGCTCGGTAGCCCTACTGATTTCGTTCCACTTTCGCTCACCGCGTCTTCACCTATCAGACGTGTGGAATGGCGGCCCTCAAACATTCTCGCCGGAGTGCAAATTGACAACTTGCGGTTGTCCGTTGTGCCGGAACCGGCTGTGGGTAGCTTGCTAGGTTTGGCCGTTGGTCTCTTTGTGCTTGGGCGTCGCAAGAGGAAGTAAACCAAGTCACGGCGGTGTCGTCGTTTTTTTCACAACAGACTTTGAGATTCGTTGGCTTGCCACGGAAAAGTAGGCCGAGGAAGGATAGCACGACAAACGTTCGGACCAATAGCGTGTCGAGTAAGACGCCGAGGAAAAGAGCAAAGGCCAACTCGACCATCGCGTGACACTTCCGTTTGTTGCGATCCTTCGATGCTAACACTATTCGCCTTTGAGCAGCGACTGGAAATACTCTCGAGTGTGCTCGCGCTGCGACTTGGGCAACAGCTGATTCTCAACGGTTTCCTTTTTGGAATTCATCTCAGCATTGATAATCTCCCTAGCTTCGGCAGTCGTGCGTCCCGTTAGATTTTCGCCATCGGCAGTTCCCGCGACGACGATTTTTCCTTTTTGCAATTTGCCACGCACGCGCGATTTAAAATTGCCCGTCTGATTCTCCTCTTTCGGGCGGCGACCTACGCCACGGCCCTCCCCCATGCCCTGCCCCGGTTTGTCACCCTCACCTCCTCCTGGACACTCACACGGCTGGCCATTCATTTCTGCCTTGGCATCGTCGATGGCTTGCTGCATGTCTTCCATATCTTGCAGCTCTTCCATTTCCTGCTGCATGTCTTCGAGTTGTTCGGCGAGTCCCTCTAGCTCTTGAGCAGCTTCCTGCATTTCGGCCTCGGCTTCCGATGGAGACTTCTGTGACTGGCCCTGCGCTTGCTGAGGATTGCCTCCCTGTCGCATACACTTGGCACATTTGGCCAGTTTCTTTGCCATCTCCTCCATTTTTTTGGCTTGGTTGTCCTGCTTCCGCACCTGCTGCAGTTTTTCCTGAAGACGCGCGGCCTTATCCAGATCCCCTTCCTTTTTGGCTTTGGCAATCTGCTTCTTTAACTCATCCTTTTTCTGACGCTGTGCTTTGGCCATGGCTTTCAACTGATTGGCCATGTTTTCTAAATCCTTCTTCAGACGCTCCTGTTGGTCCGTCGTCAGCTTGCCTTCCTTGAGGCGTTTGGCCAGATTCTGGATGGCCTTTTTGGCTGCGACCATGTCGCCTTTTTTCATTGCGTCGGCAAGCTGTTTTGCGGGACTGTTGCCAATGTCTTTGAGTTTGTTTAACGCGTCCTTGAAGGATTTCGTCGAACCCAACTTGTTTTGCCGTTCTTCAATCTGTTTCTTCAAGTCATTCAGTTTCACCAACGCTTGCTTCTTGGAGACAGATGTGTTCCGCTCGACCTCTTCGAGACTCATCTCAAATTTGTCAAAATCCAGATCGGCGTCTTTGAGTCCTGTGCTGACTCGTTTTTCTCGGATCTTCTTTTTCAACTGTTCGACGGCAGTTTTCACCTTCTCGCGCTCGTCGGATTTCTCGATCCCCGTTTTCGCCGATGCGGCTTCACTGGTGGCATTAGGAACAAACAATAGGCCGCACACCAGCATGGCAGCCAGCAGCGGCAGACATAATTGCCAAGGAGCTTCAATCTTAAATTCGTCACGCACATCGATCATCGAAGCTTCTTTCGCGGCATCTTCGGCCAAAGCCGCACCGGCAGTTGAGCCGTGATCGTCAGGCGACATGGCCAACGCGCTGGAAAGACGTGACTTGAGGCCGAACCTTCGGTCCACTTCAACCGCAACATTGAGCAGCGACTGCCGTCGGGCGATGGTCAATCCGGCAGCCAACATCAGGCCCGCGACGGCGCCCAGAATCGTCCAACCGGCAATCCAAAAATTGGCAGCTTCGGGATCGTCTAAAAACGGTAGGTGCCAGAATTTAGGGATGGCGATGCCAACAGCAATCAACCCCAGCGTTCCCAGAAGTGTCCAGGCAATAATGCGGAGAAAGTGATTCCACATCACGCGCCGGCGAGCAGCTTTGACCGTTTTATTTATTTCGTCCATCGTGCACCAATTGTGTCCAAGAATGTGTCCTTCTCGGTGGCTAGTGGTCCTTAAAACCTGAAATGAATAGCTGGATGGGTGCCATACTTCACGCTTACGTGAGCAAGCTTACGCAACCGCAAACATGGCGCCCGTCAATTCAGCTCTGACGGACAACTGTCCAAGTAAGTATACCCGTTTGCCCAATTCAGACGATCGCTATTTATGCTGATTTTTCCCATACCCCGATGCCGGGGCCTCGCTTTTCAACTTGCTACAGCCGTTTTCTGAGACAAGGCACTAAGAATTCGCTATATTTCTTGCGAGGACGTAACTTAGCGTGGCCGTGAAAATGAGTTGTCGCAACGGGCGCGATTGCGGTTATTATTCCGGACAAGAACTACCGGTGGCTGACTTTTCCGTTGTTACCAACAGGCAAATCAATTGAGCATCGACACTCCTAAATCCGACTCGCCGGTGGCGAAATCCAGCGGCAGCGCCAACGTCGCAGCGACGCGGTACACGCCGGAGGATTTGCCTACGCCTGCTGATCGTCCCAGCGCGGATGTCGTGATCTTTGACGGAAGATGTGTCTTCTGCACTGGACAGGTTCGCAACCTGTTGAAGCTCGACGGTAAAGGTAGATTAGCCTTCATGTCATTGCACGATCCTGAAGTGGTGCAGCGGTTTCCAAATCTGACCTACGATCAGATGATGAAACAAATGTACGTCATCGATTCAGACGGCAATCAGTACGGTGGTGCCCGGGCAGTGCGTTACCTTTCACGCCGGTTACCGAAGCTGTGGATCCTCGCTCCGCTGACTCACATTCCGTTCACTTTGCCAATCCAACAGTGGGTGTACGATCAAGTCGCCAAACGCCGCTACAAGATCGCCAACAAGGACGGAGCAGAATGCGAGGGTGGTACATGTTCTGTTCATTTCGGGGATAAGAAGTAGAATCGGTGGAACGTAAACCCGACCGTTTCAGCCCGAACAGCCCGTCATGCTCCGCCATTTATTTTTCGTAGCTCTCTTACTAGTCTTTCCAGCCTCTGTTACTGCCCAAGACGATCAACCTGCCGCTGACAGTGCCGCCGTGAAAACGGGCTGGGTTGACATAATCAATGACCGAGGCGGCGTCGGGATTGCGGAGGTCCACCAAAGCCTTATTCACTGCGGTGATGTAAGGCTGGTCGATGGTTCCAAAGCGCTAACAACGGTGGAAGGTCATGGCGTTTTAGCGGCGCTCAAGAGGGTGAGCAAAAACATCTTCAGCAAACAGTCTTTCGGCGACTGCGAATTGCAGTTGGAATTTCTAATCGGCAAAGGCTCCAATTCGGGCATCAAAATGCAGGGCCTATACGAAGTCCAGTTGTACGACAGCCATGGAAAAGAGAAACCCGCTGGTACCGACTGTGGCGGCATCTATCCACACTGGGAGTTCCGGACGAAATTTTTAGCTCGAAGGCTAACCTACACCGACGAAGGACATCCGCCGCTAGTCAATGCTGCCAAACCGGCTGGCCAATGGCAGACGCTGAAGATCATCTTCAAGGCTCCCCGTTTTGATGACGCCGGCAAAAAAACCGCAAATGCGAGAATGGAACTGGTGGAACTTAATGGTAAGGTCGTGCAAAAAGACGTAGAACTCGATTCGGCCACCGGCAACATCAAGCCACCTCGTCCAGAAAAAGCTTCCGCCCCAATCATGTTTCAAATGGACCATGGTGCAGTCGCGTTTCGAAACGTGCGTGTGCTTCGGGTGGAAGATAAAAACACGGAAGCTGGCAATAATTAGAAGAGTCCAACTCCCTAAGCGGCGCGACGTTGAGATCCATCGAGCGATTCCGCATTTAGCGCAACGGTCTGCAAATGCTGATTGCCTCGCCTGAATTCCACGTTCACCTGGCCAACTTCCCAGCGTGCCTGAAAATGCCCCAAAACGATCTTAATTCCGCAGAAGCGCTCGTCCTTAAACAGATAGGATTCCTTGCAGAAATCGGCGTCCGACCTAGCAAAGCTTGCTAGGTGCCGGTGAGCGACCTTTCTTACGAGGTCGAGCTGTTGTGTGAGTTCAGATGCTGCCATGACAATTAGTTCATCGGCACAGTCTCGATAGTTCCTTGACTGTTTGTGGCTCTGAGGGGCACCGCAAGCAACCGCCGGGCCCCATATCAAACACCATAAAAAAAACTGACAAAACCTTATAAAAACGACTGAAAATCATCCATTTTGCATACTTGGCTCATTTCCTGTCACCTTTGCCCGTCGGCAACACACTTTCTCAATAGCCGCACCAACGGTTGAAGAAACTATATTTGTTGACCGACCAACAAGGACAAAAGATGGGTAATTCATCACTAAC
>CAYTPS010000104.1:11484-13446 GCA_964439245.1 uncultured Pirellulaceae bacterium
CTAACAGCGATCGTGAAAGCATTTCAGGCTGGCAGCTGCGAGGCGTTCGCCGAACTGGTCGGTCGCTATCAAAATCTCGCCACTTCTATCGCGTTTGCCAACACGGGTGACTTGCAACGCAGTGAAGACATCGCTCAACAAGCTTTTTTGGTCGCGTGGCAAAAACAGAGTGAGCTTGTCGATCCTGATCGCTTCGCCGGTTGGATCCGGGGGATTGTCACTAACATCGCTCGCAACGAAAGACGCGTGAAAGAGACTCGAGTGCAGAAGGCAGCGGTTGAGCTCACTGAGCAACACGCACCAGCGACCAACACAACGCCGCAGGCCCGCGCAAGCCGGGCAGAGCAAAGCGCATTGTTGTGGGACAGACTGAACCAAATTCCGCTTGAGTACCGTGAGCCGCTAGTGCTGTTCTATCGAGAGGATCTTTCGGTTGCGGCAGTGGCTGAACAAATGGAACTTTCACAAGACGTTGTCAGACAGAGGCTCAGTCGCGGTAGGAAGATGTTGAAAAAAGAAATCGAAACCATTGTTGAAGACTTCTTGGTCGACTCAAAACCTGCCGGACAATTCACCGCTGGCGTGATCGCAGTGTTGCCGTCTGTCAGTGCCACAGCCAAAGCTGCTGCAATCAAAGCGGCAACTGCGAAAGTCGGACAGACGACATTGGGAAAAGCGGCGTTAGGAAAAACGGTGGCGGGCACACTCTCCTCCGGAGCAGCATTGGGACTGGCAGGAGGTCTGCTGGGATCGCTAGGCGGTCTCTTCGGTGCGTGGTATGGGATAAAGCGAGGTATCGAAGACGCGACCTCAGAGGAAGAAATTCAAGAACACAGGAGACTGTTTCGAAATCTGGCCTGGCTTATGTTGGCACTTTTGCTTGGAGTTTTATTGCTCGGCCAGTTGCCCACTGTCTGGCAGACTGCCGGGGTCGTTTTGGTTCAAGGAATCTTCGTCGGAACTTTGATGATGTTGATGTTAAAATTCCGTCGAAGGCAAACAGAACTCCATCGCATTCACGGTCTACCCAAAAGCTTTATTCAAACGGCGGCAGAACACGCCGATTCTCCGCAGAGCGATCGATCACAGTCTTTGGGAAAGGTCGGGGGCGTTATTGGGGCGATCATCGGGTCAAACGCATGGCTTATTGTTTTGTCGATTCGCCTAGAGGCATGGTGGCTGTCCGCATTGGTCGTCTTATTGGCTGGGCTGTTGCTGTTACGTTGGACAAGCGTTTTCGCGTCCTGTCCAAACATGACAAGATCAAGACATCTCAAGCACATCCAAGTACTTTGCTGTGAACTTGGAGCCATGCAGGTTGCCCTTCTGCTGCTGATGTGGGCAACCGGCAGCTTCGTTCAAACCGAAGGTAAAATCGAAGGTTACCCCTTTTGGTTTATGGTAGCGCTAATCACTGGTCTTTGTACCGCACTATCTTTTTCAATGGGCTACGCCGCCGAAAACGCCCGACGGAGAGAGCAGGTAGACGCTTAGGGCCTCACTTCGCACGTGGAACCCCAAGCCAAGCAGGGAAACCGCATCAGTTTCACTCGCTTGCTGGTGTAGCAACGGGCTTGCTTCGCCCAACGAGTTTGGAGCATCACCTCCCATCATGACTTTGATTTTGTAAGCAAATCCAGATAGGAATCGATGGTTAACTTGACCGACTGCCCTTGCCCGAGAACGGGAAGCTCCACTATGTCTTTGAGTACTTGCCTTCCGTGCTTGGGAGTGAACGAAATCTCTAGGTGCTTCGGAGGATGGTCGACAAATTGAAGGTCAGCATGCCCAAGGCCTTTCCGCTCGCCGGTGTGTATCGTTCCAAACTTGAATTTGTTTTCCGGCGTTGATTTGCGGTCCTCATGATCCGCGATGACAACATCTTGAAGTTCAATTCCAGATTCGTTCTCGACTTGAATACTGTATCCCTCGTCTGCCAAAGAACCTGCCATCAAAAATGGC
>CAYTPS010000105.1:0-1819 GCA_964439245.1 uncultured Pirellulaceae bacterium
CGAGACATCATCGAACGACGAATTAATGCGTAGATGCGATGTGCTATATCGCTGTAGTCGGTCCTGAAAGTTCGGATCTCGCCAGTTGCCCGAAGATAATTTGAGCCAGCCGAGGTCTACTTAAATCTACAAATTTGACTGCTGCTGGTTGTGTTAAGGCCGTCGAAGTTGGAACGCTTTCGTCGCATTGGCGATCACATGATGCTAGAAAACTTGCCCTAGTCGGTGATTCTTGTCTGAAAAGGCTTGATTCGGGAACTAAACTGAAACGAAAAAGACTTTGGGAGCACATGCTTTCTCTTGTGCCTCTTTTCTTTATCCGAGTCCAGCTAGCGGTGTTTATCCATCATGTCTCGTCCCAAACAGCGAAGATCTCGTCGCCGGAAGTCTCAAGCAGCCTTCAATTTTCGTCAACTTGAACCGCGAAAAATGCTAGCTGGCGATTTGCATGCTGGTGCGAATCTGATCGTCAACGGTGACTTTGAAACGTTTACCAATGATGAAACTAGAAACCGTGTCAATTCGTTCGCGACCGCGCGGTTTTATGGAAGTGATTTGGTGCCGGGTTGGACGGTTGCCGATGGAGACGGGGATGGTTCGCAGCGCATCAATCTGTTGACGTTCAACAATGACCGCGGAACTGTCTTTGACGTCGACTCGACTTCGGGACAAGACGATCGGGTGTTTCAGGACGTCGATGTTGCTGTTGGCCAGGAATATTTGTTTTCGTTTGACTACTACGGTCCCAGACAAGTCGCAGGTGTTTCTGAACCTGCCTCCAATGAGTTTGAAGTGTATTACAACGGGGAGTTACTTGGTGCTCTCAACGGAATCAGTAGATTCCGTCAGGCGACATTTGTTGTTACTGGGGCAGCCAATGACGCGTCCGTTTCGACCGAGGATGGTGATTTAGTTTCGGCACGTTTTGAGTTTCGCGATGGTACATCAGATGATCGTGTTGGCGATGGGCGCGGTTCGTTAATCGACGCTGTCAGTTTGGTGCCCGTTACCGAGCGCGCAGTCCTCAATGGAGGCTTTGAGAATAATGAATTGACCGAGGGTCCAAATTTCGTGCGCGAGGATGTAGATGGTTTCTCGCTATTTAAGTTCGCCGACGATACGGAGGACAGAGTCATTCAGATACTTTCTGATGACGATAGTGACGGAAATTTTCTCAATTTGAATTCGTCGCCTGACCTAATCGACCAAGTATTTCAAAACTTATTAACCGAAGTCGGCGAGACCTATTTGGTGACGTTTGATGTGCGTGCTGATCCGAGCAGTTCTTTGCCAGCCGACCAGCTGCGCGTGAGGTTTGATAACCAATATGCCGCGACTGTGGTTGGCAACGATCAATGGCAGACCCACAGCATTTTGGTCGAGGCGAGTTCTCGCTTCAGCCGATTGACATTTCGCGAACCGGGCGAAGACCCCGGCAGTGGAGCCAGTCCACAAATTGACAACGTGCAACTTTTTAAGGTCAATCAGCCCGCAGATGTGAATTTCTTCTTCTCTTTTGACGAGAACGCGCGAGTACCGACAACTACCTTTGATGCTGATGCCACAGATACTGGATCGGTATTCATTTTTGCTGATTCTGCATCAGACTTTGACCAATTCGATATCGATTTCTACAACAATGACTCTAGTGTCATCGCGTTTACGGGTGGAACGACGTTCAATGCTGATGGAAAGTTCACTGATTTTAGTATTCTCAATCCAAACAATCCGGCAGATGGCCTCACTGCAACTGGTGGTCGCCTGTTTGGAGTGACGTTTGCGTCCGGTGGAATCGACCCGGCCAATTCGGAGAATGACG
>CAYTPS010000105.1:1919-9780 GCA_964439245.1 uncultured Pirellulaceae bacterium
AATTTCTTCTTCTCTTTTGACGAGAACTCACGAGTACCGGCAGCTACCGTTGATGCTGATACTGATACCGGATCAATATACATTTTTGCCGATTCTGCGTCAGATTTTCATAATCTCGATGTTCAGTTTACTAACATGGACTCTAGTGTTATCTCTTTTACTAGCGGAACGACGTTCAATGCTGATGAAAAGTTCACTCTTTTTGAAGTTGACAATCTTAAAAACTCGGAGGCAAGCCCTACCGCAACTGATGGTCGCCTTTTTGGAGTTTCGTTTGGGACCGATGGAATTGATCCTGCCAATTCCGAGACTGACGCTGACTTCCGCGCTGGAGCAGATGGGTTTTTGCTTGCACAGCTAGAATACGAAATCATCGGAGAAGGTGTTGTAGACTTGGCTTTCGTTTTGGGTGGACTGGGCGTTCATAAGAATGGCGTGGGCTTTGCTTCTGTTGGCTTTGAATCGGGAACTTTGACAGTATTGAGTGATTCGAATTCGTCAACTGGCGATGACCCGGTTGTGGATGACCCGGTTGTGGATGACCCGGTTGTGGATGACCCCGTTGTGGATGACCCCGTTGTGGATACCAGTAATCCGTCTGACGGTTTGCCCGGGGATTCGAATTTCTTCTTTTCTTTTGATGAAAATTCGCGAGTGCCGACCGCTACCGTCGATGCCGCTACAGAGACAGGATCAGTTTACATATTTGCTGATTCTGCATCAGACTTTGATAATTTCGATATTGATTTCACCAGCAACGATTCTAGTGTCATTTCGTTTACAGGCGCAACGTCATTTGACACTAATGGTAAGTTCACTTCGTTTGATATTACCGACCCATACAATTCAGATCAGGGGCTTACAGCCACTGCGGGACGATTGTTTGGACTGTCGTTCAGTACCACGGGAATTTCACCTGCCCTTTCGGAATCTGACGCTGAGTTCCGTTCTGGAGCAGACGGGTTCTTACTTGCGAGATTGGACTACGACATTGTCGGAGCAGGTACAGTAGACCTTGACTTCGTTCTAGGCGACCTGGGCGTTCACAGAAATGACGTAGGCGAAGTTTCAGTAGGTTTCGAATCCGGAGCTTTGACCGTTTTGAGTGAATCGAACTCGGATGTCGATCAATAGGGTGTTGTCAATTTGTTTGGTGAGATTGACGAAGTCCACGCCAGGCTATTGCAGGCAGTCCTTGATGAACGAGATGCCGCTCGGATATGTATTGGCAACCAATCATGCAGACAGACTATACGATCCGAGCACTTCAATCTCACGAGACGATTGTCGTGCGACAACCAGTGTTGCGTCCCAACCAATCGATCGAGGCGTGCCACTTTGAGGGTGATGAGGCAGCTGACACATTTCACATCGGCGCAGTCACCAGCACTGGTGAGGTGATTGGAGTCTCGACGGTGATGTGCAGCCACGAACCACGCTATCGACAATTTTCGTCTCAGCGTCAGTTGCAACTTCGCGCGATGGCAATCCTTCCTGATTTTCAGCGACAGGGAATAGGAAAGACATTATTGACCGCTTGTCTTGAAGAAGCGGCTAAACGCGACTGTCAGACTTTTTGGTGCAACGCGCGATCGAGTGCCGTCGATTTCTATCTGAACAGCGGTCTTTCAATTGTCAATGAGGATGCCTTTGAGATTGAGGGCATTGGTCCCCATCACGTAATGTTCAAGCATCTGGATCACTGATTTGCATTTACATCCCTACCAAGAACACGGAAAACGAAATGTGATTTGTTGATTGTGTGCCTGTTAAGACTCGTCGTCAGACCTTTGAGAAAAGCCTCTCAAATCTATAGATTATTCGTTATAATAATTATTAGATGGTTGTGCGGAACTGTATGTCGGTCCCTACGTGCCTGAAATTGCAGAGCATGCCATTTTAAATCACCACCAAACAACGCGACTAGTTCTATGAAACCCCTTTTTCTCTACGCCGTAGTTCTAGTTTTATTGACCGCACCAGCTTTTGCTCAGAAGTTAACTCCAAACAAAGTGCTTGATTTGTCTCATTGGCATTTATCGTTGCCCATCGACGTCAAAGGAACTGGCAAAGCGACCACAATTTATGAGAAAGAGATTGCTGATGGTTTTGTCGATCCGGAGAATTTCTACGTCAATGAAGCGGGAGACGGTGTTGTATTCAGTTCACCCATTAAGGGAGTACTGACCTCCAAGAATACGACATACACACGAAGCGAATTGCGAGAGATGATGCGCGCCGGCGATACAAGTATCGACTCCAAAGGCGTGAACAAGAACAACTGGGTATTTAGCTCTGCACCCAAAGCCGACCAAGAAAAGGCAGGTGGTGTTGATGGCACGCTAGATGCCGTTCTAACTGTTGATGCGGTAACGACCACTGGTGCTGTTTGGCAACAAGGGCGTGTGATTGTTGGCCAAATTCATGCCAACGATGATGAGCCTTGCAAACTTTACTATCGCAAGTTTCCCCATCATGAGCGCGGGTCAGTTTTTGTCGCGTTTGAACCACGCGAGCAAGACGACAAGATGTATCCAATTATTGGAACAAACGTCCCCGACTATTACACTCAGGACGGAGAAGTCGTAGAGCCTGAAGACGGAATCAAGCTTGGTGAGAAGTGGGGATATCAGATTAAGGTTGTCGGCAACGAGTTAACTGTAACGATCCGCCGCGAAGGAAAAGAAGACGCGGTTCAAGTGATTGACATGTCTGGCAGCAGGTACGACGAAGGCGGCCAGTACATGTACTTCAAAGCGGGCGTGTACAACCAAAATAAGACCGGTAAGCCTGAAGAGCGCGCGACTGCGACGTTCTACGAATTGAAGATTACCCACTGACTGCTTTGTTTTCAGTTATGATCCAGTGGAGACCGACGGCGAAGACTGCCCCTAGTGTTGTCGCGACAAGGTAGACCCACAGATGCGTGAACGTACCCGATACCACCGCGGGAGCAAGTGATCGAGCGGGATTCATTGACGCACCGCAGATGGGGCCGGCGAACATGGCCTCCAAACCCACCGTAATACCAATTACCGCCCCGGCCATGACGCCAGTTTCGCTGCCACCGTTGGAAACACGCAGAATGACAAACATCAACATCGCCGTCAGGATGAATTCCAGCAAGAACGATTGCTGCCAAGAACCGGCAGGTAATGTGCTGCCGAGTGTCAGGTGTTCGGGAAATAACACGCGCAGGGTAGCGCTGGCCAAAAGCGCGCCGCACATCTGCGCAGCGATATAAGGTAGCACCTGAGTTGCCTCGAAACGGCCGGCAGCGCGAAACGCGATTGTGACTGCCGGATTAATGTGGGCGCCGGAGACATCACCAATTGCGTAGATCATCGCCGTCACAATCATGCCAAATGTCAGCGCGATGCCAACGTGTGAAACGGCTCCGGAGGAAATGTCATTAATGATGATCGCCCCAGTACCGGCAAACACCAAACCGAATGTACCTATTGCCTCAGCAGCGTACTTCTTAAAAGTCAGCATCGGTTGGCCCAATTTAGTTTGCCTGAGCGTCGGTGTCGTCTCGTTTAAGCTCGACGCGCAGATAGTTGGCACGTTCCATATTGCGTTGATCAGTATCGAGCGTTTGCTTGCAAATCTTCTGTAGGTGGGCTGGCTGGGTGCGTAAGAACAGCTGATTGATGTGCGGGATCTCCAGGTTGTCCAGCAAGCCGAGGTTAACGCCCATCCGTACACGCGAGAGCAAGTACATGGTTTCTTCGCTACTGATTTGTTGGGCTGTTTGAAGTGTGCCGTAAGCGCGGCTGATGCGATCAAACAAATCGTTTTGTTTCTCGTCAAGCAAATATTGTCGTGCTTTTCTTTCGTAGTCGATCACATAGGGAATCACATCGGCGACCTGATCAATAATCTCACGTTCGCTTTTGCCGAGCGTTACTTGATTGCTGATCTGGTAGAAATCGCCCATTGCTTGGGTTCCCTCACCGTACAGACCGCGTACGACGAGATTGATTTTTTGTAGACTGCGGAAGACTTTTTCGATCTGATGGGTAATGGCCAATGCTGGCAGATGAACCAAAACACTTACCCGAATTCCGGTCCCCGCGTTGGTTGGGCAGGCCGTTAGATATCCGAATTTAGGGTGGTAAGCGTAAGTCAATCGCGATTCGATATCGTCATCAAGCTGATTGATCTGGTCCCAAGCGCCGTCGAGATTCAGCCCGGATTTCATGACCTGAATCCGCAAGTGATCTTCTTCGTTGACCATCAGGCTCAAACGTTCGCGACCATCGATTGCGACAGCGCGGGCGCCGTCGCCATTGGAAAGTTCGCGGCTGATGAGTTGCCGTTCTACCAATAGTTGTCGGTCGAGCGAATTGAGTTTGGCGACGTTGAAGAAATTTAGTGTGGTGAACGCGTCTTCCTGACTTAATCGCTCCCGCACCGTTGATTCGATGTTGGCTTTGTCGATATCATTGCAGCGGCGAATGAAGGGGAAATCGGCAAGATTTCTGGCCAGACGAATTCGACTACTCATCACGATATCGGATTGCGGACCGTCGCCTTTCAACCATTCTCCGCTAGAAGCATGTAGCTCATTAATGACCATGACGGCGCTCCTCTAGTACGCGGATGCGATCACGGCAGCGCGTGGCGGTCGAATATTGCTCCAGCATGATGGCGAATTCAAGCTGTTGTTGCAGCCTCTTCAACTCGAAGGTCTCACGAATGTCGTTGATCTGTTGCGGGTTCAGCAATCCCATCGACAATCCCAAGCGAATCGAGGAAATCAGCGACAGTAGTTCCTCATCAGAGCGTTTCACTTGAAGTTTGATCGCGCGAAAGGCGTTATCAACTTGGTTCTCGACGCTTTCCCGATAGTGTTCGAGCATGACTTGTCGGGCTGCACGTTCATAGGCAACGATTGTGGGGACTGCCGCCCGCACAAGGTTAAGTAGTTGTGCCTCTGTTTTTCCTAGGGTCGGCCCATTCCCGATACGGTAAAAATCTCCCCAAGCGTCGTCACCGTGAAACCCACGCCCAGCGACGCCGGCGCGAATTAGCCACCGAAAGACCTGATCTAATCTTCCCAATGTTGCCAGCGCTGGAAGATGCAGCACCACACTAGCACGCATGCCGGTGCCAACGTTGGCCGGGCACGCCGTCAGATATCCCCATTTGGGACTAAACGCATACGACAACTGCCCTTCCAGCAGATCATCGGCTTGGCTGATGTGATGCCATACGCTGTCGAGGTCAAACCCTGCAGCCATGACTTGAAGCAGCAAGTGATCTTCTTCGTTGACGACAATGTTTGTGTCGCTGGTTGCTGTATGCGGGAGGGTTGCCGAACTGGACTGCGGCAAATCATCCGGCGCTGTGTCGATGGCATTGAACAACTCTTTTTTAAACGGCTGCTCTGGAAGGAGATCGTCAATATTCCAACTTTCGAAAGCGCTACTCGAGTCGTCGGAGGCTAAATCTGAACTGAACGATACGGTGACTTCTTCGACTTCACTGGAAGACTTCAGCGAATCGAATTGAGATTCGTTGGTATGAATCTGAACAGTTTGGTCTTTGCAACTAGCGTCGATGACGGCTTGAAATTCGATTAAGAACTGGCGCTCGAGTTCCTCGAGTTTTTCTGATGGCAAGACCACCATTTCGTGTTGTGGTGCATGTCCGCTTATTTTTTCGAGGCTTTCAGTAACGGATCTGGCCGATTCACGTTTCTGTTCGTCCGAGGCAGCATCGGGGAAAGGTGAGTTTGCCAAATTCCGTAGCAAGCGAATTCGGCTGCAGACGACCACATCGCCATCGGTGCCATGAAACTCCAGAGGTCCTTCAGAGAACTCGCCAAAGAATTCACCAAATGATGGTTTGTCGCCGGGTGGGTGTTCACTCACTTGCTTTGCCCTCCCCTTCAATGGCTCGAATGCGATCACGCAGTTCCTGAGCGTGTTCGTAGTCTTCTTTCTGAACAGCCTCTTTCATTTCTCTTCGAAGGCGTATCAGTTCGGTCTGCGATTCGGTATCGCGCACACCACGTTTGGGTTGTTTGCCAACGTGTTCACTTCCGTTGTGGACGTTCAGCAACAGCGGTTCCAGTTCTTCGCCAAAAAAGACATAGTCATGCGGGCAGCCCAATCTGCCAGCTTGCCGAAATTCGTAAAAAGAAATCCCACAGATAGGACACTCTTTCCCATCGAGCTCCTTGAGGTCTTCGGCGGTCTGCTCAAGTTTCAGTTGTGAGGACAAAACGCCGGAGATTTTGGGAGCCTCTTGTTCCTTCTCGTTGGTTTGCAAATATTGCTTGGCGCATTCGGGGCACAAGTGCAGTTCAAGCAGACCATCTTTGCCAGTGAGATCGGTAATGTGGAATGTGGCTGGCTTTTCGCATTTTTGGCATTTCATTGTTATATATACTCAAACTCCAAAACTCAGACGTGCGCGCGGTACCGAACGAGTCAATCGCCAACGCGTGGCTGATTTTGGAGGGTGTTGAAAATTTGGCGAGGAAACCGATCGTGCCATATTCTGCCGATCCACCCCTGGGACAGAATTTTATCTCCCTAGCCAGCGCGACACAAGGTTGTTGTTCCGTTGGGTAGAGTCTTGCCACCACCCGCCAAAACAGGCATTGACAGCCACAACCAGGGTTTTCGCCGAGACTTTATTTGCGTTTCATGCGGTCTCGCGTGTCGGACTTCTGGCATGCTAGGGCGACAGATACTAAAATCTGGCCCTTGCGAAGGTGCGATTGTTTGATCGGAATCCTATCTGCAAGCAACTCCAACTGGCAGCCACCTTTGGCCAGACTTTACCTCTAAGAATTCTTTGCTTGATGAAATGCAAACCGCTTGCCGACCAGTTTTGCGAATTGGCAATGGACCACGACGCGGTCCCTGTCTTTCGAAAACTGCTCAGTGATACGCTAACGCCGGTATCGGCGTTCCGACGCATCGACGAAGGTCAAACCGCCTGCTTATTCGAAAGTGTTATCGGCGGCGAAAAAATTGGCCGCTACAGTTTTCTTGCGGCTTCACCGCGGCTGGAGATTTTCGCGCGGCAGAATACCGTTACCGTCGTCGAGGATGGCAAAAGCCAGTCGTTCGAGTCGACCAATCCGCTGGAGGAGATTCGCAACCGGATCGAGAACGTTAAAGTTGCCTCCATGCCGGACTTGCCTCCATTCACTGGCGGCGCTGTTGGGTTTGCTGGATACGACGTGGTACGTTACGTGGAACATTTGCCCGACGCACCGGAGGACGATCGCCAGCTGGACGACATGTCGTTTGCGTTTTACGACGAGATGTTGGTGTTTGATCACATCAAAAAAACTATTGTCGCCGTTATTTTGGCTTGGCCCGATCGGCACGAATCGCCGCAGGCGGCTTTCGACGATGCCAACACGCGACTGGATCGGCTGGTTGAAAGATTGACCACGCCAGCGGCAAACGAATTGGATTGTACCGATGTGATTTCGGTGAGTGAAAACTCTTCGGGTGCCGAGTACCAGTCCAATTGCACGCAAGAGCAGTTCGAATCGAACGTGAGGAAGTGCATCGACTACATCGAGGCCGGTGACATTTTCCAAGTGGTCTTGAGCCAACGATTGCAGATTGACATCCAATGCGATCCGCTAGAGATCTATCGAAGCTTGCGAGTGCTCAATCCGTCGCCGTTTATGTTCTTCCTGAGATCCGGTGGGCCAGGCGGTTGTACGCTTGTGGGTAGTTCTCCGGAAATAATGTGTCGTGTGGTCGATGGAGAAATGACCGTTCGCCCTCTAGCCGGGACTCGTCGCCGGGGTAAAACCGAAGAGGAAGATGTCGCTCTTGAAAAAGATTTGCTGTCCGATGAAAAAGAACGCGCTGAACATGTGATG
>CAYTPS010000105.1:9790-13429 GCA_964439245.1 uncultured Pirellulaceae bacterium
TGATGTTGGTCGATCTGGGCCGCAACGATGTTGGTCGAGTCGCCGCTTATGGATCGATCAAGCTGCCTGATGTGATGGTGGTTGAAAGATACAGCCATGTGATGCATATTTCTTCGACGGTGACAGGGCAACTGAATGAAGACAGCGATGCTTTCGACGCGCTGATGGCCAGCCTGCCTGCTGGAACGGTTTCTGGTGCTCCTAAGGTGCGGGCGATGGAAATCATTGACGAATTCGAACCGCATCGGCGCGGCCCCTACGCAGGTGCGGTGGGGTACATCGATTTCTCAGGAAACATGGACACGTGTATTGCGCTGCGAACGATCGTCATCAAAGACGACACAGCGTTCGTCCAAGCTGGCGCAGGGATTGTGGCCGATAGCAATCCGACCAGCGAATACGAAGAGACATTGAATAAGGCGCGCGGTCTAGTGCGAGCAATCGAAATGACACACGCAAGATTAAAGCAAACGTAGTGCAAGCCTCACGCTTGCTCCGATCAATATAGAAAAGGAAATTCTGGTGAAGACGTTACTCGATGAATCACAGCTCAATACTGGCGTTGAGAAATTAGCAAATTCCATCAACGAAGCGTACGGTAACAAACCGCTGACGATCGTTGGAGTATTGACCGGCAGCGTCGTTTTGATGGCTGATTTGATTCGCAAACTGAACATGCCGCTACGCGTGGGCGTGGTGCAAACCAGCAGTTACCAAGGTACCGTACGCGGTGCATTGACGATCAATTCGGATATGATGCTGGACATTACCGGGCGAGATGTCTTGTTGATCGACGATATTTTCGATACAGGCCACACACTTCAGGAGGTGCGCGACCTGATGCAGAAGCTTGACCCGACCAGCCTCAAATCTGCGGTGCTGTTATGTAAGACAGGGCAACAACAGGTAGATTGGATGCCTGAGTTTGTGGCGTTTGATATTCCAGATGAATTCGTCGTCGGATACGGATTGGACTACAATGACGAGTATCGAAACCTGCCTTTTCTGGCTGTTTTGGAGCCAGAAGACTTGGGTGATGCGTAGGTTTGATTGGCAATCGAACTTCGTATGTTCATTCGGTTTTCAACCGAATTGCCCTTATTAATTCGGTAAGTAGTAACCGAATCTACTCGAACGATCAATCAACTCCATGTCGATTACCACGCCAGCAATTCAACGCAAGCCGCTAAGACTGGCGATTTTGAATCGACACTTCTGGCCGATCTCTAACTCAGCGGAGATGGAGGTCGCTTGGTTGCAGTCGACCCTTGTCAACTCTGGTCATGATGTTGATGTCGTCACCATCCGATGGCAAAAATTCTGGCCAGAGCAATTTGTCTTCCGCGGTAGCCAGGTTTATCGTCTGTCGAAGCCACTTTCTGGACCATTCGGGAAATATCGATTCAACAAAGCCCTAACGGCGCATTTGGTCGAAAAAAAATATGATGCCATCATCACGTTTGGTTTGGGCGACGCTACTTGCACGGCCGCATTGGGATTTGGGGAATCCGTTTCGATCGTGATTCGGGTTACGGCGGCTGTGATCGACGGACTAAATTCCTTTGGCAAAAGAGAAGCTGACGCATTGATGGCGGCAGCTAGGATTCTTGTCGACAGTGAATCGACCAAGACGGCAATCCTCAACCGAGTGCCTGAGGTGGAAGGGAAAGTGGTTGTCGCGTCTAGTTGCATTGATCTGGATCCGGACATGCTGGCAGATGTGGCTGAAGGGCAGTCCGTTGAACCTTTTCGGTCGTTGGTCAGGCAGTCGGGGGCCCGCGCCGCTTTATCCGATGCTCATCCGATCTTACAAATCGAGCCGCACCAACCCTTGGTCGTGACGTGTATGGCGATGGAAAACGATCGTGGTGTCTGCGATTTGGTGAAGGCGTGGAAGGCAATTCAGCGCCGGCACGTTACGGCGCGGCTGTGGATTATTGGAGAGGGCAAGGAGTCCAAAAAAGTTTGGGATGAAATTCTCGAACAGGATTTGGTCTACACCGCGATCATGCCTGGCTTTTTCGATTGCCTCTCTGAAATCTTTCAAGCGGCCGACGTATACGTCCATCCTGCCCGCACCGGTCTTGACTGTTGTGTGCTGGAATCGGCGCGTGCTCACGGCCTGTGCACCGTCAGTACCGCCTCGCGCGATTGGATGATCGCCCGCCGCGGAGAGAGGACGGAGAGGGTCGATGATCGAAGTGATGCCGCGGCAAATTTGCCCTTTGTTCATAGCTCCAAAGACGGATTGCTTGTGCCACGGCATTCACCTGAAATATTAGCCGCATCAATTTTGTACGCTTTGGGCGATGGTGATTTTCGATTTCGAGTGGGGAATCAGAGTAGGAAGAAGTTTGCCGAAAGACTGTCGGCAGGTTCCTTAGTAGATCCTTATTTGGAGGCCGCCCAATCATCGCATCTCTTTGCGGCCGCCGAAATTAGCAAGATCGAGGCTTCGCCTTGAGCAGGTCCATCTTATACGTTGCCGATTCGCTCAACTCGCTTGACGATAGTCTGCAGTTAAAACTGTTGGCCTCTGAATTAATTCGATCTGAGGGCTGGGAGATTCATGTTGCCACAATCTCACCGCCGTCGGCCGCGCTTAATCTGTTTGCCGAGATCGATGTCAAGATTCACCGCTTGGCTGAACCAACGGGCTTGTCTAGATGTGGTGAGATTGCCGAAATACTTTTGGCCGCGGGAGAACTGAAGCGGTTGTTAGACTCAGTCAAACCGACTGTGGTTCACACTTGGGGGCAATCGGCGCAGCGCTGCTTTACTGCTGCCAAAGCGATGAGGAAATCAACTGGTTCACATCCAAAGTGGATTAGCACCTTCCCATGCAAATTGAAGAAGCCGGGTGCTGTGTTAGGGGCTTTGGATCGGCGTGGATTGAGGCAGATGGAAAAGGTATTCGTTCCACACCAAAGTCTGAAGCGATCTGTTGTCGAGCTGGGAGCCTCTGATGGCAAAGTAGCCGTCGCGCCCAATGCCGCAGCGGCACTTCCCGACCGGGAATCGGCCCGTACGAAATTGTTGGAGCGGATGGGACTTGCCGGGACTTCTTCGATTGTCGCCGGAACAGCCGCCGATCTTGTTCCAGCCACTCGCATGAAAGATTTGATTTGGGCGACAGATTTACTGAACTGTATTCGTGACGATTTTCATCTTGTCATCTTTGGAGATGGTCACCAGCGACAAAATCTGAATCGCTTCGCAGGCTTCACCGAGGCTCAGACTCATGTGCATTTTTTACCGCCGGAGGAGGCGGTCGGCTTGATTGGAGCGCTAGATGTATACTGGCATTCCCATTTGTTGTATCCGTTGGCCAGTCCGCTGTTGAGTGCAATGGCCAGTGCTGTTCCCGTGATTTCCGTATTCGGAGAGGGAACTCAGGAAATCATCCTCCATCAGCAGACAGCAATGGCCGTTAACTATGGAGCGCGCGATGAATTTGCTAGGTGGACGAAGTTCCTGATCGAGAAACCTGATGCCGCACGGCAACTGGCCGAGCAAGGAAAAGCCCATGTGCTGGAGAAGTTTTTACTTGAGCAGATGGTTTCTGCGTATCGCGCTCTCTTTGATTAAGCAGCCCGTGTGGGAATCGAACCCTACCTCTCCAGCTTGAAAAACTGGCGG
>CAYTPS010000106.1:0-6713 GCA_964439245.1 uncultured Pirellulaceae bacterium
CGCTGATGGAGGCAACATTGATACTGTGGTTGTAGGTACCGGGCGCTCGTTGAACCAACTCTTTCAATAGCGGATGGTTCGCATCGCTAAACTCTAACAGATTGATATCGGTTTGAATATCAAACCATTGTTCCAAGTATGGCAACAGGCTGTTCATCAACAGGCCAGCCAAAAACGTTCCGCCGGCAAACCAAGCAGCATCCACCAACAGCGGCAAACCCAACGGCTGGCCCAGCATGTATAGAACGCCCAGTGCTGTCGGAAAAACGATGGCCGCAGAGATCAAACCAACGTTCACCAATTTTGTGCGGCTGCGAATTTGGCGGCACATAATGGCCGACGTTGTGGCGGCAGTCGTCAGAATAACAAACTCACCCAAACCAAAACCGTGGGCCACTGTGAACGCAAGTGCCACCAGTGTCGAGATCATCATCGCCAACTCGATGTGATAAGCGATGGCGATGGTCAGCGCAAAGATTACAATCGGCAGCACTTCAGCTCGGAAGTCGACCGCCTTGGCCGCGATCCAAGCCGTCACAAGCGTGATCAGCATCAATCCCAGCAAGAGTGCAAAGTGGCGAATGTCAGTCAACAGATGCCGGTCGCGGTAATACAAGTACTGACACAACATCGCAAACATCGCCGCGAAAAGCCCAAAGAAGAACAGGCTGCGCATGGTGCGTTGGGGCCAATGTTCGGCAGCGACCAAAGCCTCATGTTCGGCGCGCAGAAGTTTGATATCGTCTACACTTAGCGGTCTGTTTGCTCGGATGCCTTGGCGATCGAAATCACCTCCGCTAAATTGCTCCAACAAATCGCCTACTTCGTAGGTTCGTTTGGCAACTTCAACATCACGTGCCGCTTGATTGGCGGCTTTCTTGGAAGCGGCCTCATCCCACGTAAGGGTCGATTTGAGCTGTGGCGTTAACCAATCGTACATTCGTTCTGCAACGACGCTTCCATCACTGATCACATCAGAAACTTTTAAAATCTCCGCGATCAGTTTCCGATAAAGATCTTCGCCGGCCTCACCTAGGCGGACATCAGAAACCGAAACGCGTCGTGCGGCTTGGATGTTACCGGTCGGGTAGACCTGAATCTCGGTCATACTTCCCTGACCAATTTCGTGTGTCAGGTCTTCCAACAGTCCATTTTTCTCGAAGTCCAAAAATGCTGCCGAAACAGCAGCCTGAAGTGATTTAAGTTTTTCGTCCTTGCTGATCGAGTTCTTAAAGTTCTCGAATTCAGCCGCTCGAACATCTTCGTCAATCGCTTCTTCGCTTGGTTTAAAGAACTTGTCCCAGACCTGAGACTCACGAACTTCAAGATAGGTCTTTTGTTTGACTTCAAAAATATCGTCGATCAGCGCTTGCTTTAGTTGTTCTAGAGGCAGCGGATCGTTGGTGTAAAAACACAATGTATTCTGCCGGGCGCGGCGACGATTGGCATCGGTTGCCTCGAAATCGTCAAAATCAAACCGTACACGCGCATTCAAGTCACGTTGCGGTGCCTCACGCAAACGATAGGAGAATGGAGGGGCCCAACCAAACATAACCACCCATAAAATCACAGTGATCAGGGCGCAGAGTCCTATTCGATTCCAGACGTCTGGGTTGGAAAGGAAATCTTTGACCTTGGCAAAGGGCTTTTTACGCGCTGGCAGCATCCAGCGATTACGATTGTTAGCGGCGTTGGACATGGCTGGTTAGTGGGAAGCCCCATTTGAATCGGAGGAATTCCGTTGACCAGTTTTTGGGCCATTGCGATGTCCGATGCGACTCTCGCTGCGCGGTTGGTCGTAAGCTTTGACGATATTTGTAACCAAGCGGTGCCGGACAATATCCTCGGCAGTTAATTCAGCAACGGCAACACCGTCGATCCGTCCAAGTCTCTGAAGTGCATCGACAAGGCCGCTCTTGGTGTGATTGGGCAGATCGACCTGAGTAGCATCGCCCGAGACAACGATTTTGGAATGATGCCCCATACGTGTAAGGAACATTTTCATCTGTGACGTGGTCGTGTTTTGGGCCTCGTCCAAAATAATGAACGCATTATTTAGCGTCCTGCCTCGCATGTAGGCCAATGGACAAACCTCGATCACACCGCGCTCAATCAGATTCCGCGCCTGTTCGTAACCAATCATCTCGTGAATCGCGTCCAACAATGGACGCAAGTAAGGATTAATTTTGGCACGCATATCTCCCGGCAAGAAACCAAGGCTTTCACCGGCCTCTACCGCCGGACGAACCAACACTATTCTCTGAACCATCTGGTTCTTGAGGGCTTCAACGGCCATGGCAACAGCGAGATAGGTCTTTCCCGATCCAGCTGGCCCAACGGCAAACACAAGATCTTTGTTTCGGATCGCATCAACGTAACGTCCTTGGCCTGCCGTACGCGGGCGAATTTCTTTTCCGGTTTGCAGTGTTTCTATTGAAGCGTGCTTCTTTGCAGGTGCGGACTTGCCACTGGCTCTCGCAACAGTCTCGTTGAACAGGTCGGGCGTCAGATTACCTCGACGACGAACGATCTCTGTCAGCTGCTCCAAAACATCAATTGCTTGAGACACCGCTTTGTCATCGTCGCCGGTGACGGTGATTTTTCCATTGCGATGAATAATGTTGACGTCGAACTCCGCACGAAGGCGACGAAGATGCTGATCCTTGGCACCGAAGAGCGGCAAAACGATCTGCTGCTCGATAGGGGAGATTGTGGCTTCAGTCATTAAATGGCGCGATGATTTTTACACCGCTTCCTGATGCTCGAATAGTAAATCTTGGTCAATTATAGCCAATGGTTAAGTGAGGGCGGGTTAACTGTTAGGTTCGGACGGGTTACACGTTTTTTACTCGGTCAACCCTACCGGTGCTAAGGATTCTGCTCCCGCGATTGATGGTTGTAGCGAAAAATGGGCCTTTTGTAGAGGTGGATAAGGATCGGATTGAGCGCAGAACTGCTGTTAACAACTTTTCCACGACGATGACTGTTGTTGGTCGATTCCTTAATATTAAAGGGGTGCTGATATTGTTGCTATTAATTGGACGACAGCAAACTATTTGGATTCCCGAAAAACGGACTCAACACTAAAGAATTATGAAGATTTATCAGGAAAATTATTCGGGGATATTGGTGGTCGCAGTCTCGGCCGTTTTTGATTCGCCGCTAGGAAGTCTTGAAACTCCAGCTGAAATTTTTGAGATGCTGGACACCCAATTCACTCCCCCCATTAGCAAGGACGAAAACACAAAGACACTTGTACGGGACGTTCTGCGGCAAACGGGATACAAACCAACGGGGCGTGGCAAGCCAGCGTCGGAGTACTTGATCAAAGCCGTTTCGGAAAAACGTTTGGGGAAAATCAATCCGTGCGTGGATGTATTAAATATTGTATCGCTGCACTGCGGTTTTCCAATTAGCGTCGTCGATCTCGATCTGGTCAAAGACCAACTAAAGATAAAACCGGCACCGCCTGAAACGAGCTGTGTGTTTAATGCCAGCGGCCAGGAGATCAAGCTTGACGGGCTGATTTGTCTTTACGATAGCGAGGGGCCTTGTGCTAACGGCGTCAAAGATTCTCAGCGTACCAAGACCAATGCGGCCACTACCAAAACGCTTTCTGTGTTTTGGGGAGTGCAATCACTTGAGGCACAAGTCAACGTAGGAGTCGCCTGGTACGCAGAACTGTTGAGGAAAGTCGGTGCTGCGGTGGAACCAGTGCCGATATCAATCACCGATATAGTCTGAGCAGTAATTTATTTTCCGTCGACTATTGTTGGCCAACATATTTGATGACGATCTGTTCATCACCGTCAGCTATTTCCTTGGTGGTAGACGTTCCATCGGACCATGTCACCACAACAGATTTTAGCGCAAGTGCTTCTTCAGGAGTCAACATGATCTTGGGAACCGAACTCTGCGAAAGATAGCTCCCGCCGGCATGACATTCAACTGAGCGTGTTGTGGTTTCGAAAACCAAGTCGGCACGACAGCCTACACAGCTGCGATTCCCAGTCGCTCCTTCTATTTGCACACTACTCACCGGAGAAACTGGAGTCGAATTTTCATACATCCGAAGCGGGCCATTGTTTTCTACGAACACTGCATCTCGATCACCGTCCAGATCGATATCGGCTATTGCCAGACCGTTGGTGTCACCCGGATTACTGATGCCGCTAAGATTAGGCCACAGGCATGAAAACTGACGATTGCCCAGCCCTTTGATGAACCAGCTCAAGCCACCGTCGAGATAACTTGTCTCCGGCTGTGATGCGAAGAAATTGTTGGCGAGCAAAATATCCGTGTGCCCATCTTTGTCAAAGTCATCCACAGCGACGCCATATGCTGGGCTTATTTGGGCCAACACGGGAAGAGCTTCCACCTTAAAACTCGCGCCGCCCTCATTCCACAAAACTGCGCTCTCAAGAAAATTGACCTCGCGTTTTTGAGGAGCTGTTTCTTTCGTTTGGTAGATGTCGCCGATGGAGGCCAGCGAAAAATCATGAAACGTCTTAAATTTTTCGGCGATGAAGGGCATGCACCTCGAACTGCAACTTCGCCCACGAACTGGATACTCGGTGTCGCCCTCAAATTCGGCTTCGACAAGATCAAGGCTGCCATTGTTATCGAAGTCGTGATAGTAAAGTCGTTGTGGATGATTGGCGTCGGCGTGGTATTTTGTGTTTAGCCCTTGATTGGTCAATACAAAATCAATGTCACCATCGGCGTCGAGATCACCTGCCGCAACGCCATTCCACCAACCGCTGTATTTCTCCAGACCTAGTTCTGCCGTTACGTTCTTCATGCCGTCGGGACCGTTTTGAAAAATGGTCACCGGTCCCCAGTCCAACGCGACGACCAAGTCGATCCAGCCATCCTTATTGTAGTCCGACCACACGGCTGAACTGACCAATCCTATATTTGCCAATTCCGAATAGCCCTCGAAAGTGGCTTCGGTGAATTTGCCCTTGTCATTGAGCAATAGTCTGCTGGTGGGAGTCACTGGGTACTTTCCGGAGACATACCGAGAGCCAACAAAAATATCCAAATCGCCATCCCGATCGCAGTCGGCCACTGCGACACAACTGCCGCTGTCTTGCAAGCTTGGAAGCGTCCCTTTCGGAGCCAAACTAAATTCTCCCGCTCCGTCGTTGAGGTAAAGGCGATCTTGCAGCAATTTAGATTGAGCCTCCGCTTCATTGCTGCCGCTAACAACGTACAGATCTTGATCTCCATCTCCATCAGCATCAAAGAAGACGGCCCCCATGTCCTCGCAAGCATTATCTTCTTCCCAAGGACCGGGCGGCGACGAGAACTCCTGGCCCTTTCGGTTGACGAAGAGCTTTCCCGATTGCCCAGCAGCACCGCCCACGTAGAAGTCAGGAAACTGATCGCCGTTGATGTCACTTATCGCCAAACCGCCACCCAGTCGCGAAAGCTGATACGGCAATAGAGGCTCGCGCTGATAGTCGTCAAACGGCGGCTCAACATGCCGGAAATCAACTTGCTTTATCCCAGTGACGTCTTGAAAAACGCAAATTCCTGCTGGGTTACTGCGGGGTCCTCTACGACCAAATACCGGTGGGCAGGCTCAAGATCGGCATACTCCTGCTCGCCTCTGCCGGGAAACGAAACCTTCATTCTCTCGATTGTTTTGCCGGGCTCTACTCCGAAGTGCACTTTCAACGGGTCCGAAGAAAGATATCCGCGAGACGGGTTCAGGTATCTTTGCTGGTAGTTCCCGTCTTGCCAAACTTCAATTTTTGCGCCGATTCCAAATCGATCGGCCGAATCACATTGCAGTTCAACAATCACCGACGCAACAGCATCGATACAGTTTTCATAAACTAGAGGATGTTCAAAATAGTTGTTGACCACCATGTCCAGATCTCCATCGCCATCAAGATCCGCCAAGGCGCATGAATGGCTGATCCCGTTGTGATCGAGCCCCCACTTTGCAGCAACGGATTCAAACGTCATATCTCCTTTATTGCGAAAGGCCATGTTGGTTTCCTTTCGTCGTGGAACTGAATCGTAGAATTTCTGCAGTTCGGCTGGATCGAAATCGGGCATGCTTTCCAATTTGTCACGCTGAGCAACCCAGTCACTGTTGAGCTGATCTTTGACGTGACCGTTAGCCATATAGACATCTAACAATCCATCGCAGTCAAAGTCCGCCAATCGCACTCCCCACGTCCAATCTGATTTGGCCAAGCCTGACAAGGTTGCAGATTCCAAGAAGCGTTGATTGCCGGCATTCAAAAAAACGCAGTTCTTGGTGAATTGACGAGGTTGGCCATAAACGAGAAACCAGCTGGCTGACGCCATTTCACCCATGTTCATTTTTTGACCGTAGTGAGTCTGATCGGCCATGTCGGCCACGATCAAATCTAGCAGGCCATCGTTGTTTAAATCGGCCGAGTCTACGCCCATCGAAGACCACGTCGTGCGCGTAACGGCGTCGGCGATGACATCGGTAAACGTTCCGTCTTGGTTGTTGCGATATAAGTGATCGGGTTGCAAATAATCACTCCCCACATAAAAGTCGCTCCAACCGTCTTGGTTGTAGTCCATCCACACTCCGCCGAGCCCTAAATCGAAGCCCGCTATTCCAGCTTTGTCGGCGACATTTGTAAAAACACCATCGCCTAAATTCTCGTACAGCAAATCTCGTTCACCGGCGCGTACTTGATGCCCGTCGATGATTTCAACGTATT
>CAYTPS010000106.1:6723-13341 GCA_964439245.1 uncultured Pirellulaceae bacterium
CCGGCGACCACCGATTCTTTACCATCGACTATCTCAATGACCGAATCGCTGGAACTGTCTGGAATGGTGTCTTGATAAGTGACCAGATAAAAATCTAGGTCGCCGTCATGGTCGTAGTCGCAAAATGCCGCCTGCTTGCTTCCCCCCAAGTAGTTGCATTTGCGTTTGGCCGCCTCTTCGACAAACGTACCGTCACCCTGATTTACGTACAACAAGTTCGGTGCGGCCATGTTGCAGACGTAAAGATCAAGATCACCATCGTTGTCGACATCGGCGAAGGATGCGCCACATGCGTCAACCAATTGCCCACCGATTCGTCCCGAAACTCCGGCGGCGTCGGTAACATCTTCAAAGACAAAGTCGCCCATGTTTTTGAACAGCTTGTTGGCAATGCTGGAGCCGGTCAAATAAATATCGTCCAGTCCATCATTGTCATAGTCGGCGATTGCAACACCCGAGCCAGTTTCGATGTAAAGCGACAGTGGCCTTCGGACAATGTAGTTCTTGAAATCGACGCCAGAGTCCAATCGCCTTCTAAAGTTTGTTTCGCTTTGCAAAGGCTGCTGTTGCCTGAGACGTTTTTGGTACAGGGTCGGCTGGACCTGAACCCAATCAGTTGCCGATTCGGCGGCAGAATACCTGAAAAACTTGCCGGACTGATCAGAAGGCGCCTCTTTGTCGCATCCCGCTAGCGAAGTGGTAAATAGACAAAGCAGCAAACATAGATGGCCTAATCCAGAAATCGCATTACTAGAAAATGGCAATGGTGTACCTACCGCTGATGAGTAATCTGGTTTTGTGAGATTGGTGGGCAGTGGGCTGGGTCAGCCACAAAAAACATTTCAGGATGAATGTTCTGTCACTCTAGTTTAGAATGAAATTCGGCTTAGGGAAACACACTTCGTCTCCAATCTAACATTGCCAATGTTGCTGCAGAAAATCCAAAACATCTCGGTCGTTGTTCTGTTGGTGGCTGCGCAATGCTGGGTCAATTCCCCAATCGCTACCGGGCAAACGACAGAACAACATTCGAGGCGCTGGACCACATCAAAGATCAAAGGCACTCCCGATCCACCGCCACCGTACTCTATTGAGCGCGTGCTCTCAGGTGTTAGGCTGACTCGCCCAACTGAGATGATCTATCTTGATTCAGTGGATCGTTGGGTCGTGACGCAAACCGACGGCAAAGTGCTCTCGTTCGCTCCCACCGGCGGCGACGTGAAAATAATTCTAGATCTGAAGCAACCTGAGGTGAAATTTTGCCGAGCGTTAGGAATCGCGTTTGCCCCCGACTTCCCGCAGCGCCCTTATTGTTACATCGCGAAATCCGAACATCCAGGGACCTCCGACGGCGCGAGCTTGCTTCGGTTTGAGGTAACCAATCCTGAGCCCCTTGAAATTGACCCAGCCAGTGAGAGAACGTTGCTGCGTTGGAGCAGCATTGATCACTCTGGCGGTTGCGTCAAATTTGGCCCCGATGGTTATCTCTATTTGACCATTGGTGATGGCCAACGTCCTACGCCACCCGACCCCATGGAAACCGGACAAGATATCAGCGACTTGCAGGCATCGATCATTAGAATTGATGTCAATGATTCCCAGTGGACCAAAGACCGGCTGGCTGAGCCTGATTCACTTTACCGTATCCCCGACGACAATCCGTTCGTTGATATCGAAAACGCGCGTGGAGAAGTTTGGGCGTTTGGCGTTAGAAATCCGTGGAAGCTATGTTTCCATCCCACCCGTCATGAACTTTGGACCGGCGACGTTGGCTGGGAGATGATGGAGATGGTGTATCGCATTGAGCGCGGCGGGAACTACGGCTGGAGTGTCAAAGAAGGTAGCCAAGATGTCAAACCAAGCGGCAAACGCAGCCAGATTGCTATCACGCCACCGATCGTCGAGCACAATCATATTGAAGCCCGATCAATTACCGGCGGATATTTTTGGAGAGCCAAACGAATGGCTCAATTGTTCGACGCATACATTTATGGCGACTGGATGACGGGGAAGATCTGGGGGCTAAAACATGACGGGCAACAAATCATCTGGCGGCAAGAGCTTACCGACACGCCGCTCCAAATTGTTTGCTTCGCGCTTGCTCCTGACGGTGAGGTTCTCGTTGTAGGATACGATGGTACGATTCATCGCCTGATTCCCAATCCTGACATCGGCACCAGCATGACGGTCGACTTCCCCAAACGGCTGAGCGAAACCGGGCTGTTTGTCGACACTGAGAATCAAACCCCCGCCTTGGGAGTGGTAGAATACTCAATCAACGCCCACCACTGGGCTGATGGGACGACATCGCGACAATGGGTAGCCGTCACCGACGGCGATCCGATAACTCAATTCGATCGCAGCAACTGGGAGGTCGGTCAAGTGTCTGGGCATTTCTCCTTCCCCCACGACACCGTGTTTGCAAAAACCGTTTCCATCCAAACAGATCCAACAGACGCGGCGACCAAGAGAAGACTCGAGACGCAAATCCTGCACCGATATAAGGACGAGTTTAAGGCCTACAACTATATTTGGAACGAAGAGCAAACCGATGCTCTCCTGCAACCCAATGAACCTGCCTACACAGACCTGGAAGTCAAAGACCCAATCGCGAAACTCTCCGGAGGCAGCCGCAAGCAAATCTGGACTCATGCCAGCCGTGATCAGTGTGCGTTGTGCCACATATGGAGTGCAGGAACGGTACACGGGTTTAAAGTCGACCAACTCAACCGCCGCCACGCAAACGAATCGGAAAATCAACTCGACAAGTTTTACGCTTTAGGGCTACTTGATCAATTACCAGAGAAAACCGGCCCCGCGATCTCACCGTCCGATGTTGAAGCGCCTTTGGAGCAACGCGCCCGAGAATACCTGAGCCTAAACTGCGCGCATTGTCATCGTAATGGCGGCGGAGGAACGGCAGCAATCGCATTGAACAAATCTGTCGCCTTGAACGACACCCGCATGATTGATCAGCCAGCGGCTCAAGGCAGTTTTGGAATTACCAATCCGCAAATCATTTCATCAGGAGCTCCAGGACGCAGCGCTCTGCTGTATCGATTGTCCAAGACGGGGCCCGGACATATGCCCCACTTCGGCACCAATGTGATCGACCAACAGGGCGTGGAATTGATCAGAGACTGGATTACCTCGCTAGGCACCGCCACTCAGGACAATAGCGAAACAGTCGCTTCGCAGCAGAAGATTGATCACCTGATTGCCACGGCTCAATCGGAAACAAACAACGACAGGTTAGACGATTTGTTCAACCAACTGTTATCCAGAACCGAAACGGCGCTAGTATTGTCTATTCGATGTGGCGAAAGCGGAGACGGGGAGATCGACAAGAGTTTACTACAGCGCATCTGCCACAAGGCCGCTGAGGGAAAACCAGAAATCCGCGATTTGTTCGAAAGGTACTTTCCGGAAGAGCTCAAGATCAAGCGGCTCGGTCCAAACGTGAATCCTACGGTGTTGCTCAGCAAAGCATCGCGCGAAGGAAATGTCGAACGTGGAAAGAAACTGTTCCTCGAGTCGACGCTTAACTGCCGGCAGTGCCATCAATGGGGAGGGCAGGGCATCGCCGTCGGTCCCGCGTTTGACGGCGTCGGCAGCTTACGCACGATGGAACAATTGCTCGACAGTATCCGCAATCCCTCTGCTCTGATCGATCAAAAATACCTGAGCTACCTCGTGTTGACCGACGAAGGTGAAGTTATCACGGGCGTGAAGACAAACGAGACAAGTGAGGCCGTGACGATTGTCGATTCACTGGGCAAGCCCCATGAAATCTCGACCGATGCGATTGAGGCAATGAAACCCACCGAAAAATCGGTGATGCCCGAAGGCCTGCTGGACGAACTTACCCTTGAGCAGGCTGCTGATCTGTTGGCTTGGTTGGCGAGCCTGTAAACGGGCTCACCGAGGCAGTTCGCATTTTAGGCCGATCGATGTAGCTAATCTTGCTAGAAATTGAACGGCTTGCTCGTTATGCCTCCAAAGTCTTCCGATTTTAGCTACCAAAGCTAAACAAGCCCTACGAGAGGAACAGAGGTTTCAGATGCCGCTCGTAAAGATTGTCAGTTACGTTGCGACTGATCGACTCTTCGCATTCAACCAGCATATTGAGATATCGGTCGCCCATTTTGGCCGCGATCTTATAGCCTACATGCAATAACTGGCGAACTGACGCATTAAACTCCGGATGACCAGGCTCGTGCCGCAACGCGTTGACGTATTGGCTGGCTGTCCAACCTTGCACCTCATCGGGCGAAGGTAGTTTTGCGTAATCAATGTCGATCACCGATGCGTAAGGCTCGCACAGTGCATCTTTGTGCTCGAACGCTTGAGCATAGACGTCCTTAGCCAATGCCAGTCCGTCACCGTCGGCCTCGGCCAATCCGATCAGTTCTTCCAACCAAGTCGTACCTGCAGTTTTAATGTGCAGTCCTGCTCCAGTTTTTTCTAAACACCGGCGAATGGGCCCGTAGATCGAGAACTTATCGCTACCCGAGTGAACACTTAGTTTAAGATTTTCTGGCAGACCATATTTTTTTACTGCAAATGCAATCACAGCCAAATCGTCGGAGAATTCTTTTTCGAATTGATCTGCGTCGCCCACGTAGTCAACGCCCTTGTTAAAACGGCCGGTGAACTTGGGAGCGATCGTTTGGACCGGCACGTTTTCTTGTGCCAAGGCTGCTAATATGATCAGTAATTCTGGCGGAGTCTGAGGGCTGTCTGTTTCGTCCATAGAAACTTCAGTGATAAAATTCCCTTCCCCTTTTTTGTCAGCGATATGTCGATAGATCTCGCCGGCAGACTGCACGGCTTTGAGGAACTTGTTTGCAGTATCGACAATCAGTTGCTCGGAAATGTTCAGCTCTTCTTCGATGCCGTCAATCTTCAGGGATCCAACCAAGTCTTTGACACTATCGGCAAAAGCGGAGACGTCTTCAGAAGAGGCAGCTGATCCAATGGCGTCAGCCACATCAAGCGTGAAGAAGTCACTGTTGGGCAGAAACCCATCGACCAAGTCCAAGTTAATGTGGTCAGCATCGACATAGTGGGATCTTCCCCAACCCAACTCTTTGCAGGCCGCGTCGGCAGCATCACGAGTGGATTGCGGTTGCGACCCGATAGTTGTGTGCGCGCGATTGGATTTATTCCAAACAGGAACGATCTCCACGCCTTGCTCAGCGGCCTTCATTACTGCAGCCAACTGTGCTTTGGCTTGGTGCGCAAAACGATCGCCAACGCCAAAGGAAAATTTCTCAATAGTTAAAGACATCAAAGGTTCCGTTTCTCAGTTTGAAAGCAACTTGCTCACAAACTTATAGCTGAAAGAAATTGATTTTGCGAGGGCGTTTGTTTTGAAAGAGAACGGAATACTGGGTTGTCAAATATCGCCCATGATTCAGAATATTGGCGAACCGGGGGTGCCTCAAAATGCCCCACGATCGGTCCCAACAACAACTTCAATAGACATCCAAGGTCCAGCAAGTGAAAGCCATATCGTTTGACGCCAAAGAATCCATTTCTGTGATCGACGTCGAAGCACCGGGAGCACCCGGGCCCGGCGAAGCAAAAGTCGCAGTGCATCGCGTAGGAATTTGCGGAACGGATACATCGGCATATCTTGGTAAATTCCCTTTCTTTCAATTCCCCCGGACGCCAGGCCACGAACTTGGCGTCGAAGTGTTGGAAGTTGGAGACGGAGTTACGAATGTGAAACCGGGCGACGCGTGCTCGGTTGAGCCCTATATGAACGATCCTGAAAGCTACTCTAGCAAACGAGGGCGACCTAATTGCTGTGACAACCTCGAAGTCATCGGCGTTCATTGTCACGGTGGAATGTGTGAAGAATTTATTATCCCTGCCCACAAACTTCACGTTGGCAATGGACTTAAATACGATCAACTGGCGCTGGTGGAAACGCTGGCAATCGGCTGCCACGCAGTCAACCGCGCTGATCCGGCCAAAGGCGAAAACGTCCTAGTCATTGGATGCGGCCCGATTGGGTTGACTGTCGTCGAGTTTCTTAAAATACGTGGCTGCCGCACGATCATGATGGACATGAACCAAGATCGACTGGACTTTGCGAAAAACGAGATGGGAGTGGACGCGACGATTCAGGTTCAAAAAGACGGATCGGAATTGGAACGATTGTCGGAATTAACTGAAGGGAACCTTTGCGAAGCTGTCATCGATGCCACCGGAAACAAATTCAGCATGTCACGAGCCTTAGAATTTGTGGCGTTCGCTGGAAAATTAGTTTATGTTGGCGTAACGGGCGAGGAAGTATCGTTCCCGCATCCGTTGATGCACCGCCGCGAAATGACGATCATGGGTAGTCGCAATGCTTTGGCGGAAGACTTTACTCAGATTATTGACTTGATGAAGCAGGGTAAAATCGATACCGATGCTTGGATCACCCATCGCACCAACATGGAAAAACTGGTCAGCGATTTCCCGACGTATCTAGACCCCGCGTCGAAGGTACTCAAGGCCATGATTCACATCACGGAATAACCCCAGTCGTCAAACCAGTCTAAAAACACCTTACACGTGGAGATTCTCATGCCACCAATTGTTGATGCCCACCACCATCTCTGGGAT
>CAYTPS010000107.1:0-13279 GCA_964439245.1 uncultured Pirellulaceae bacterium
GTGTACGAGGGTCTTGAGGAAGACTATACAGCGGCCCCTGTGCAATCGAATTCGGTCGTTTCGGACTTGACTCGAATTTCCTCTACTCGATCAGCATTTAACTTTCATTTTATTTTACAGGTTTCAGCTCGATCAAGGTTTGGAACAGCTGACACTGATGCATCAAACACTTTAAGTTTGGATCGAATTTATTTTGACAATGGACAAACACCTGAAGAGATGGGCTTCGAGTTAGAATTTTCCGACGGCGCGAAATCTGCGAATCTGAGACCAGAAGTGTTGAGGGGAGACGTTGACCTCAACGGTGTGGTAGACTTTTCAGATATTCGTCCGTTTATAGATGTCTTGACGACGGGTGGTTTCCAAGATGAAGCGGACTTAGATTCCAACGGTACCGTTGATTTTCAAGACATCGCTCCATTTATTTTGATTCTGAGTGGCCAATAGACAAGGTTGAGGTTGCAGAGTCAGTACTGAGAATTGTCAGAGACAATCAACTTTATGCCTGCTTAACCGACGGGGAGACTGACATGCACGACTCTAGTCTCACCGGACAACAGAGGGTGACTCATGCGTGCCAAGAGATCAATTGGTGGTCGAAGTGAAGACTAGTTCAAATAAATGACAGGCGTCAGTCATCCCGTTCAACATTGACTGACGTGCAACCTTTCTTTTCTGGGGGCAGTTTTAAGTAGACGATTTAAAAAAACAACCTTCAAACTCAAAACGTGAGCCTGAAGGTTGTGGTGGTTTGTTTGCTTGGAGCTTGCTGGACAAGGTTTACTTGCCAACGGCTGTAAATCTACAGTCCGAACAGAGTTCGGAAGAATCCGCGACGCTGAGGTTTGCAGCAAGGAGCAGCAGTCGGTGCGGGTGCCGAGTAAGTCATGACTGGAGCACTTTCGCAGCCACAACTTGGTGTGCCCGATACAACTGGATCACCTTCAACCACGACAGATTGACCTTCGACAACCATCGGAGTTCCTTCAGATACAACAGCGTCACCCTCGAGAGTCATCGGAGCAGTTTCAGTAACGACACTAGAGTCGGTGTAGACGGGCGCTGGTTCTGTGGACTCGACCACGGAAGACGCGTCAGCAACAGGCTCAGTTTCTACAGCACCTTCAACGGCGATCTCTCCAGCACTTTCGACGATGCCTTTGATAGCCGGTTGTTGGTAAACGACAGGAGCGATTGCGTTGGACTGGCAACCACAATCTGGCGTAGCGGCGTACTCTGGATACCACACAGTTTGATCGACGGGTTGGACATATGTGGGCACTGCTGTAGCGATTCCAGCGTCTACGATCGTCGCGGTGCTTTCGGCTCTTGCAGTATCGATTTCCGAGTCACTTGGCGCTGGGCCGAGATCGACAACCGATGTCGGGGTTTCAATGGTAGATTCTACAGCTTCCACCGCGATTTCTTCGCTCGTTGAAGTTTCTGTCTGGCCAAGTGCAACGCCAGAAAATGTCATGGCTGTTACTACAGCAAAAGTGAATAACGTCCTCATTCATTCGTCTCCATTCGATAATGTGGTGCTTCTCGTTTGTGATCAAATCCGGCGGTTAGCTCAGATCACAACTGAAAGATTTAATTTTGATCGCAGATTCTAACGCCTTGCCAATATCGTGCTACGCCAAGTCTAAAATATTTCTTGCGTATATATGCCAGAGGCAGAAACTGATGAATCATAAACTCTAATCGTTGGGTAGATGGTAAAGTAGGCAGTCTTGGCGAGGGCCGATGACGAAGTTTTATGCCGATCAACGAGGGCGGTGAAGCAGTATCACGATGAATGCGAGTAACACAACGGTACCTCAACCAACTTCAGATCAAGGAGAGTCAAACGGTTCAGCTGATACTGGTGGACACGTTGTCGTTGTGGACCCCAACGGTCGCAGTTTCCTGTTTCGGAGTTTTGCATATTGCGGCGCTCGATTTGAAGATCTGCTGGGGGTTGTTAGTCTGATCGTTCTGCTGGCGATTGTGGCTAATGTTCCGATCTTTCAAGTTGCCGCAGTTGGGTATTTGATTGAGTCGATGGGACGCGTGGTTCGCCAGAGGCGGGTGAGATCGGCGCTTGCGGGGATCGACAAAGCCCGATTGTTTGGTCGCATTTGCTTGGGTGTTTGGTTGATCATCCTTCCTATGCGGTCATTGGCCGGATTCTGGCAAGACGCATGGTTGATTGATCCACACAGCCCTCAGACTGGATTTTTGCGGTTACTGCAATTTGTGTTGATTCCATTAATGATGATTCATATCGCAACTTGTATCGCCTGCGGCGGAAAATTGCGTTACTTCCTTTGGCCCCTGCTGGCTCCCGTCTTGTTGTCGTTTCGATTTGTCAGGTCCAATCGTGTCAGTCGTCGGTTTTTGGATCAGACGCTTGGGCGATTGTTTCCAGTTCTTGCCGCCGACATCTACGGCGCTCCACCGCTTGGTGATTGGTTTGTCCCGGCGATGATGTGGAAAAAGCTGCGTTACAATTCGGCAGCGGTGATTTTTCAGCAAGCGCGAGACAAAACGCTGGACTTTATCGCTGGGCTTAGACCGGGTTACTACTGGTGGTTGGGGGTAAAAGCATTCGTCGGGACGTTGATTTGGCTGGCGATTCCAACGCTGCTGATGGCATCGGCATCAGGACTTCAAAATGGTCCGGCCGCTGTGGTTGGCTTTGTCGGCATGGTTGTCGCAACACCGGTTTTCTTTTTGTTGCCGTTTCTGCAGTGTAACTTTTCTCTCGACGGTCGATTTCGAAGCTTCTTTCAAGTTCGCTCGGTTTTCAAAAACTACTCACGAGCGCCGTTAGCTAGTGCGTTTGCCTTGTTCGTCACCGGTTTGCTGGCAGTGCCTCTGTTTCTTGCAAAAGTCGAACAGATTCCAAGCGAGCTGTTTTGGATGCTGAGCATCGTTTTTGTTTTGTTCACTTGGCCCGCGAAGGTGTTCACAGCATGGGCATTTTCGCGCGGGTATTGGAGTGGTCATGCAAATGAGAGTCCCATTCGCTTCTGGTTGCGTTGGCCGTTAGTTGCGGCTGGGGCGCTGATTTCATTTGCGTTCTCTTTGATCCTGTTTATTAGCCAGTACACCAGTTGGAACGGCGGCAAAAGCTTGTTTGAGAACCACGCGTTCCTACTGCCGACACCATTTTGGTTTTAGAAATGGCTGCCCGGGCAAACGGAGTACGCCTCCCGAAGCGTCCTGCTACCGGGTGACAGCCTGTCGAAGTTTTGAGATATTGGAGGTATTGAATCGCATAATTATCGAGTGCTCGTTTACGACATGCCAAAGAAATCAGAATCACCTGCCGAGTCAATTGACGCCAAGGAACTCGAACGCGTTATTGCTCATCTGGATACCCTTTATGAACAGGGTGAGCCATGCTGCCATCCTGATACTGGGATTGAAGTATCAGACGGTGAGTACGATGCATTGCGACGGCAACTGAAGGAACTCAAGCCCGATAGCCAACTGTTCGCAACCGCGACGGCGTCGAAACTAGAAAGTCGTGTTGCGAAAGTCGTTCACGATCCTCCGATGACGTCTATCGAAAAGGCCAGCCACGAGGATGTCGCCGTCCAAGAGGAGCAACTTTTCAAATGGCTGATCAGCAGAGCAGGGGAGGCCGCAGATCTGATAGAGATTGACGGAAAAGAATACCGGGGTGAGCCGGTGAGGATTTCAAAGTCCGCATTTTGTCAGTCGTACAAATTGGATGGTGTCGCGATTGGGCTCTACTACGTAGACGGGAAACTCGAATCCGCTGGCTTGCGACCGCGCGACGGAATCAACGGTGAGGATGTTACAGCTCAAGCGCGTTACGTTGAAGGCATTCCCGAAACACTCAAAAAGAAAGTTAACTGCTCCATTCGGGGCGAATTAATCTGCCGTTTGACTGATTTTCGCAAAGTGCAAGAAGTTCTTGCCGATGCGGGCGAGAAACTTCGGGCGAACCCTCGAAACCACGCCGCCGGTGGTATCCGCCAGTTTAAAAACCCAGAGAAAACTAAACTCATGCGACTCAGTTTCGTCGCGTACACCGTGGAAGGCCTCGACGGCGAATTCAGTACCGAAATTGAACGTAGCGTCTTTTGTCGCGAAGAGCTTGGGGTGCCTCATATCGAAGTTGAGCCGTTTGTTTTTGGTCGCTTGCAAGAGATGGAGGATCAAGTCAGCGAGCTGGATTATGAGGTCGATGGCATCGTGATCAGTGTGGATTCACTTGAGGATCAAATCGATCTTGGTCGACATGGGGATCCTCGGACAGGTAACCCCAAGGGCAAGATTGCTTGGAAGTTCCGAGAAGAGGAGGCCACACCGGTGGTCAAAGAGATTCAGTGGCAGACGGGCCGCACAGGGAAGATCGTCGCTGTTGCGAATTTTGATCCCGTTCGTTTGGCCGGAACCAATGTTTCTAGAGCAACATTGCACAATGCGGGCTTTCTCAAGCGTAACAAGATCAGTGTCGGATCAACCATCGCAGTGCGGAAGGCGGGCAAGATCATTCCAAAGGTGACGCGTGTGGTGGCGGGGCAAGGCGAACCCGTATTCCCAGACCAGTGTCCGGCTTGCGGTGGAGTGACCGAACTGGTGGAAGGCGGCAGCGACCATATGCTGGAGCTGGTTTGCACCAACAAAACATGCTCTGCTCAGAGCATCAGTACGTTGTGCCATTTTCTCGCGACGATCGGAGTGTTGGGCCTAGGTGAGAGTCGGGTGACTCAGTTAGTGGAGGGCGGTAAGGTTTCCAGAGCGGCCGATTTTTATCGTTTGACGGTTGAAGACGCGATGGCCACAGGCTTAACCGAGCGCCAGGCGACACTTGCGGTGGCCTCGGTGCAAATGATTGGTGCTCCCGACAAACTGGGCAGTGAAGAACTGAAGGTTATGATCGACCAGGAGATGCAGCGTAAGAAACAGATTGCCGCTTGGCAGGTTTTCGCTTCGTTTGGAATCGGCGCGGCGGGAAAATCGGCCGGAAAGGTACTGGCCAATCACTTTGGAAGCTTCGAAGAAATCCGAAAGGCTTCAGTGGAGGAACTCACGGCAGTGGATGACATCGGCGAGATCACTGCACTGGCGATCCGCGCGTACTTCGACGAAAACGAAGTGGAAGTAGACGATTTGTTAGACTTTGTCGAACCCACATTTGCCGATACGGGGGGCGTGCTCGACGGACAGGTCTTTTGTTTTAGTGGTGGCTTTCCTGAAGGAAAGAAGCACTGGGAGAAAGAGGGCGAATCCCGTGGCGGTCGATGTTCCAGCAGCGTCTCGAAGAAGACCAGCTATCTAGTCGCCGGTCCGGGCTCAGGTTCGAAAAGCGCAAAGGCGGAAAAGCTTGGCGTGAAGATAATATCGACGGATGAGTTGGCGGAAATGTTTTAGTCAGCTGCTGAAGTTCTTGACGCCGTTTGGATGTTGAAAAAGTGGCCGCCTTTCATACGGAGTCAGGGAGAGTTGCTGCGTCAACCATATGTTGATGGGAGGGACTAGAATTCTCAAATTTATTTGCAGAAGAAAATTTGTATAGAAGGCTGTTTTTGCTCTAACTTTAGGTGCAAGCCAGGCCGAGATGAACTACAAATGGAGTCTGTGAACCCGCGCGAAGTTTCTTTTCGTGCAACACAACCACTTCCATCCGGGAGCTTTTGTTCCCAATCACTTTTTCGAGGCTTTTGACAATGGATTCAAAGAAGGACCTTGCAAAACAATGCGCTAATGAGGCGAGCAAACAAGATTGTGCTCGTGATAGAATTTTGCAAGCTGCGGGGAGGATTTTTGCAGAGAAAGGGTTTCGCGGTTCTACCGTACGCGAGATCTGTGACGCGGCTGGGGTGAATATCGCCAGCGTAAATTACTATTTCGGTGATAAGAAAAGCTTGTACGAGGAAACGTTATTGCTGGCACGCGAGATGGGGGCTCAGCAATATCCAACCCCCGACTTCTCAAGCTTCGAATCTCCGGAAGATCGCTTGCGGTGCATGATTCTGTTGCTCTTGAATCGACTCGTTGGTAACCACAGTGAGCCTTGGCCGGTTAAGATCTTGATGAAGGAAATTCTTGAGCCCTCCGAGGCGGTGAGACCTTTGATCGATGGCTATATCGAGCCTTTTTTGGATGCTGTTTTTACCACCGTCGCGCAGTTGCTTCCCGAGGAGGCTCCGGATTCGCTTATTCGGCAGACAGCGTTTAGTATCGTAGCCCAGTGCCTGTATTACCGGTTTGCAGATTCGCTTAACCGGATGGTTGTGGCGGATGGGTCTTACGACAAAGATTTTTCTGTTAACGCTTTGGCAGGGCAGATCTATGAATTTTCCTTGGCAGGAATCAAAGGTGCTCAAGAGCGTCTAGCGGTGGAAAAGGAAAGACAATTTGACTCGGCTGTTGTTTGATTGCACGAAGTACGAGTATGATGTGGAAACTTTATCGTTGACGCACGGGTAAGGTTTTGCTGGCGCAGTTGCCGTAAAGTCTTGCGTGTTTCAAAATGTTTCTATCTCGACTCAAGAACCGAAGTTTGCATGTCAGAGCAGTACGTCAAACGAAAACAATCCAACGTTTCGCGCGAGGTCATCAAATATTCGGTTTCGGCGGTGATTCTGGTTCTGTCGGTCTTCGCTGCAATATTTCTCAGCAGACTGGCGAAGAAGCCTGCAACTCAGGAATCTGATGCGCTTATCATGCAAGTCGATGTGGCACCGGTAAGCGACTGGTTTGGCACATTGGACCTTGAGGTGCCAGGAATGGTAAAGCCTCACCGCGAGATACAAATTTCGTCAGAAGTTGGCGGAAAGATTCTTAAGAAGTATCCCGAATTCCAAGCGGGTAATTTCGTATTGGCAGGAACGAAACTTGCCGAGATTGATGCCAAAGACTACCAGGCTGATTTGAATGTGCTGAAGGCAGATCTTGAGCAATCGAAAAAACGACTTGAGGAGAATAAACGGCAAATCGAAGGCGAGAAGCGGAACGTGCAACTTGCCGAAAATGACCTTGAGATCCAACAACGCGATTTTGCTCGAACGAAGAGACTCGCCAGTGCCCTGTCCAGGAGTGAAGTTGACAGCGCCCGCCAGGCGCTCAACAACGCGCGCACGGTGTTGACGGGGCGAAAGAACACGCTTGCTCTCTTGGAAGCGTCGTCGGTACGACTTCAATCAGCCGTGACCGTCTCGGAGAATCAACTGAAACGCTCGCAGCTAAACCTTGGCCGAGTCACTATCGTATCTCCAGCGGACGGCGTCATCGTCGAAGAGTCTGTTCAGGAAAATGATTTTGTGAGAGTCGGGGATCGAATTGCCATGTTTGAGGACACCAGCATTGCAGAAGTCCGCTGCAATCTG
The DNA here is from genome assembly GCA_964439245.1 of uncultured Pirellulaceae bacterium. Taxonomy (GTDB): domain Bacteria; phylum Planctomycetota; class Planctomycetia; order Pirellulales; family Pirellulaceae; genus Mariniblastus. Next base: position 7,350 of record CAYTPS010000107.1, read on the forward strand.
ACGACTTCAGAGTTGAATTGGGTGCGGAAGAATTCAAAAGGTCGTGAAGAGGACGCCGGCAAAGACGCGGGCGCAGATCCAAGACTACTTGCCTATCAATTGCCCCAAACGGACGTGAAAATTTTCGAGGCGGATGATCCGGAGGTGCAATGGGCTGGGACGTTGGCCCGATTTGACGGGATTGGACGGGACGACGTCACTAAAACGATACCTTGTCGTATCATTATTCCCCAACCAATCGTTGACTCCGAATCAGGGCCGCGCGCACTGGTAAGAAATATGTTCGTCAAATGCCGAATAGAAGTACAGACCTCCAGCGGTGGCGCTGATCAAGGGTTGATGGTGCTTGATGAATTAGCATTGCAGCCTGGAAATTACGTTTGGAAAGTTGTTGATAGTAAGCTGTCGAAAGCCTATTTGGAGGTTGTCGACCGCACTGAAAGAACGGTCAATGGAAAACGGCAAGGTTTGATAATCTGTCGAGCAGTAGGTGGCAGCATCAGATCCGGCGACCAAGTGGTTGTTTCCCCGCTGGTTCAGCCCACCGAGGACGCGGAGGTGATTGTTTCCAAAGACAAACCTGTAGAGGCGGAAGCGAATGCCGCCACGGTTGCTCCAGTATCCGCGGTCAAATAGTCAAGTCTTTAATTCTCCAGAGTCAAAAACGCTCACGCGAGACAAATTATGCGTTCTATCGTCAAGTGGGCCATCAAGAACTCGCCCGCGATGAATACGATTTTGATTGCTTCACTGATTGTCGGTACGATCAGCATGGTGATCTTGCGTCGCGAAGTTTTTCCGGCGTTTGCATTGGAAATTGTTCTGGTTTCAGTCCCCTTCCCTGGTGCGACTCCCGAAGAAGTGGAAGAGGGCATTTGCCAAAAAGTTGAATCTGCCGTTGGGAACGTCGAAGGTATCAAGAAGATGACGTCCGTTGCCAACGAGGGGGGCGGCTTCATCGTTCTCGAACTCGATAGCAAGACCAAAGACGTCCAGAAAGTGCTCAATGAAGTCCGTTCCCAACTTCAGCAGATTCAAGCGTTCTTGCCGCCGCGTGCAGAAGACCCGGATGTTAAGCAAATCATCTTCCGTAAGGCGGCGATCTCGGTCGGTGTGATTGGCCCGAAACTTAGTGATTCAGCTCCGCGCGATGGGCCGGAGGCGTTGGAGCGCGAGTTGCAACTGCGGCAATTGGCGGAGGAAATTCGGCAGGACCTATTGAATCTCCGCGCGGCCACTCCTACCAATCCCGTCCGGCGCTTCTTCGCACCCCTATTCCAGCCCAAGGGCCTTGCAATCACGTCCGCCGAAATTGCTGGGTCACGTCCCTATGAAGTCGCAATTGAGGTCTCTGAGGACAAGCTTCGTGAGTTTGGGATTAGCCTTCGGCAATTCAGCCAGATTGTGCGCCAGCAAAACATCAACACGCCCGGCGGAAAAATGGAGACTGCCAGCCAAGAAATTTTGTTGCGTGGTGATAACAAGCGAGAGGTGGGAGCAGGAATTGCTGAACTGCCTGTGATCACACGTCCCAGTGGCGACGTCATCACTGTAGGCGAAATGGCGACCGTGATCGATGGTTTTGAGGAAACCACTGCGGTCAATTTGATTAACGGGCGCGAAGGCTTAGTGATTGAGATTTCAAAGACCAACGAAGAGGATCTGTTCACTGTTGTCGAAACGGTTAAGAAATATGTTGCCGATCGAAAGGTGCCGCAGGGTTACGAAATAAAAACATGGGGCGACGATTCCATTGACGTGAAGGACCGAATCGACCTTCTCAGTCGCAACGGAATTCAAGGCTTGGTTTTGGTGTTTGTGGTCTTGGCTGTGTTTCTGGATCTGCGTTTGGCGTTTTGGGTCGCGATGGGGATTCCGATCTCTGTCCTCGGTGCGGGTTTTGTGCTGTTGGTGTTTGGCCAGACGCTCAACATGCTCTCGATGTTTGCGTTCTTGATGGCCCTAGGGATTGTGGTCGACGATGCGATTGTCGTTGGTGAGAATATCTTCATCAAGCGCGAGGAGGGCATGCCCTATTTGAAGGCGGCCATTGAAGGCACCGTCGAGGTTTTGCCAAGTGTGGCAGCTTCGGTGTCTACGACGATCATTGCTTTTATGCCGCTGTTCTACGTGACCGGCGTGATGGGGAAGTTCATCTCGATTATGCCGCTGGCTGTGATCGCGATGCTGGTGATTTCTCTCCTGGAGAGCACCTTTGTGTTGCCGGCTCACTTGGCACATGACGAAAATCTATTCACCCGCATTCTCGGGCTGGTGTTCTACGTTTTTAAACCGTTAATCTTTGTTTTGGCTTGGATTAATCGCAAAGCAACCGCAGGCCTCGATTGGGTGATCGAGAGGTTCTACCAGCCTTTGCTTTATTTCAGTCTCAATAACAAAGTTGTTGTTGTTTGTGCGATGCTGGGGGCCATCATCATGATGGTCGGCTTGGGGAAGGCTGGTTTTTTGCAAATCGGTTTCTTTCCAAAAATAGACGGACGCCAGATCAATGCCACGATCGCTTTTCCCAATGGGACAGGCGGCGATTTTGCTAAATCTGCCGCGGCGGAACTGCGCGAGGCTTTTCTTGAAGTCGATCAAGAGATTCAAGAAATGGTGACGGCAAATTTTCCTGAAGGACATCCTTCAGTGGTCGGCAACCTGTACGAGAAAGTCGGTTCAAGCGGTGATCCCTTGCGAGGGCCGACGGGCGTCACTAACGGCAGTCATGTCGCGACAGTTTCGGTGCTGTTAACTTCGCCTGGAGAGCGTGACATCACGGTACGTGAACTGATTGCCAAATGGCGGAACAAGGTCAAAAAGATATCAGGAACCGAGGCGCTCAAATTTGACGCTCAATCTATGGGGCCAGGCGGTGCGTCGGTCGAGTACAAAATTCTCTCAGATGATAAGAGCGTTGATTACATTGAACAGGCCGTCGAAGAAAGTAAGGAGTACCTCGCGACCCAAGTAGGCGTGATCGATATCGAAGACGATTCAAGAATGGGTAAGTGGGAGCTGAGTATTCGGTTGACTGAGGAAGGGCAGGCGTCAGGATTGGATGAGGCGGCCGTTGCGGAGACGATTCGTGCGGCTTATTTTGGCGATGAGGTTATGAGACTGCAGCGCGGGCGACATGAGGTCAAGTTGATGGTGCGGTACCCGCGCTCCTCACGCATTTCGATGGAAGGGCTTGAGAATCTTCGTATTCGCGACGATCAGGGAATCGAGAGACCGCTGGTAGAAGTAGCAGACGTGAATTACAAGCGTAAGGTTGCCGAGATTAACAGGTTGAATCAACGACGAAGCGTGACGGTGACGGCTGACGTGGATAAGACCAAAGGTAACGCGGCGAGCATCGTTGCTGAGATGCGAAAGAGTTTTGAGCCTGCGTTAATAGAACGGTACAAAAATGACTATGGAGCCAACCTTGAGTTCGACTGGGAGGGAGAGGCACAGCAAACGCAGGAGAGTTTTACCAGTATTCTGACTGGGTTTGGTGTCGCGCTGTTGTGCATGTACGTTCTGTTGACTTTTGAATTTCGTTCCTACGTCCAGCCGGTGATCATCATGGCGATCATTCCGTTTGCCTGGGCAGGGGCATTTCTGGGGCACGGGATTTTTGGAATGGAGGTCACGTTGTTTAGTATCTTTGGAATGATCTCTTTGACGGGCGTTGTCGTTAACGATTCGATCGTGCTGGTGGACTTTATTAATGCTCGCGTCCGCACTGGAGTCCCGTTGTTCGAGGCGTTGATGACAGCTGGTAAAAGGCGTTTTCGTCCAATTCTTTTAACCTCAATGACGACGATCGCAGGTTTGTTGCCAATGCTTTTGGAAACTAGCCTGCAGGCACAAGTTTTGATTCCAATGGCTGTCAGTTTGATTTTTGGATTGCTGTTCGGGACTCTGTTGATCTTGGTCTTGGTTCCAGTGTTTTATGACATTTACGCTTTGGTCCTTAAAATGCTTGGCATGCCTCTGATACCAGATGATGATCAGGATGAAGCGGAAGCGGTGCCGTTACCTCAGGTTGCAAATTAGAAACAGCCTGACGATTGGCGGCGTTCGATCGTCTTCTGTTGTGATTGATTCGCCGGTTCGCAGTCGTCTGGATTGCTTGGGTTCAATTCGCTAGACTCTAACGAAACGACGTTTTAAAACCGTTTCTTGGAGCCGTGCATGTCGCAAGCCGAAATAGAGAATCAGCCCACTACTTTTGGACACCCACGTGGGTTGTTCTATCTGTTTTTTGCCGAACTCTGGGAACGATTTAGCTTCTACGGCATGCGTGGTTTGCTGACGCTGTACTTGGTCAGCGAGTTGTTCAAGGAAATGGCAAACGGAAAAGAGGTCGCCTATGAGATTTACGCGGCCTACGGATCGCTGGTCTATTTCACGCCGGCGATCGGAGGCATGATCGCTGATCGCCTGATTGGGCATAAAAATTCCATCATGCTCGGTGCGTTTTTGATGTGCGTTGGGCACTTCACGATGATGTTCGAGACCACGTTGATTTTCTACATGTCGCTTGGGCTGTTGATTATCGGCAACGGATTTTTCAAGCCGAATATTTCTTCGCTGGTGGGAGGGCTGTATCCGGAGGGAGATGTGCGCCGGGATGCTGGTTTTACGATCTTTTACCTTGGCATAAACATCGGTGCGTTCATAGCGCCGTTGCTATGTGGCTGGTTGGGTGAAAAGTACGGTTGGCACTATGGTTTTGGAGCCGCCGGATTTGGCATGGCGGTTGGCATGATTGTTTTTTGGATTGGTGGTCTCAGAGGAGCTTACGGTAACCAAGGAGAACAGCCGGAAGAATATCGCAACAAGAGTTACGGCGGGCTGAATATCCGCCACATTGTTTATCTTCTTTCGTTTCTGCTGGTTCCCGTTTTCGCTTTCCTGGTTCAGAAAAACCAACTGGTTGTATTCGGTGAAACAGGTTTGCTCGCGTTTTTGCTAAACGCGTTGCTTGTGTTGGTACTGATCTATATTGCCTACGTGTGCTTTACTGTGGATCGTGTGACAAGGAATAGGTTGATCGTTGTTTGCGTTCTGACGCTTTTTGTAACTGTGTTTTGGGCGTTCTTCGAACAGGCAGGCAGTTCCCTGACTTTGTTCGCCGAAGAACAGGTAAATCTCAAGTTTCTCAACGCCGCACAGACTAATTCGATCAACCCTGGCTACATCATGTTCTTGGCCATTCCATTCTCGATGATGTGGAATTGGTTGGATAAGAGAAACCTCAATCCGAACACGATGGTCAAGTTTGGGCTGGGGATCATTCAGTTGGGGCTTGGCTTTTTGGTCTTCGCATTGAGTGCCCAGTTCATGGACGATGCAGGGAAGGTCAGTATGATCTTTCTTATGATTGGTTATCTGCTGATTACCTCGGGCGAGCTTTTTCTCTCGCCCATTGGACTTTCGAAGGTCACCGAGCTATCCCCAGCAAAGCTGGTGTCGTTCATGATGGGAGTATGGTTTCTTTCATCGTCTTTTGCTCATTACATCGCGGGATACATCGCCAAGCTCACCTCCGGCGGTGGCGGACATGATGGCGCTGCGACCGATGGATTGGCTGGAGAAGAAGTTGCGGGACCTGCATTTGATCTCGGTCACTATGCCGAGATGATTACCGGGACGGTAGGGGAAGGCGCATCCGAAGGGGCAGTCAATCTGATGAATTACACGGGAGTGTTTGCTCAGATCGCGATTGTTTCGTTTGCGATTGGCCTGTTCGCGATTGTTATTTCACCGATCATCAAGCGTATGATGCACGGAATCAAGTAGAGCTAACAATGCGGTGCGGCTGTTTCCAATGCCGACACCGTCTTAGCTGGAGCGGTGAATTGAAGCTGTCTCTACTTCTTCTGTTTTTCGCTCAGAGGTATGCGTTTATCAAGCCTTCCAAATGCGGTCGCGATTTG
>CAYTPS010000108.1:0-13272 GCA_964439245.1 uncultured Pirellulaceae bacterium
CGTGCCGCAGCATTTTTAAAGACGGCCGGATCCCTTGGGATCAAACACTATCGAATGGGGTATTGTCGATACGATTTGAAAGCCTCCATCGAGAGTCAGCTTGAATCCCTCAAGCCTCAATTCAAAGAACTGGCGGCGCTGAATCGCGAGATGGGCATAACCGCTGGCTATCACAACCACTCGGGTACCAAATACGTCGGGGCAAGCTTCTGGGATCTCAAGCAGCTGCTCAAGGACATTCCGCGCCAGGCGATCGGCAGCATGTTTGATGTGCGCCACGCAGTCGCCGAAGGAACTGGTTCGTGGCCGGTCTACTACGACATCATCAAGCCTCACATTACGGCACTGGTCGTCAAGGACTTTCGTTGGGCGCTGAAGAAACAAGAGGACACACGCCTCTCGCCAATTCACTGTCCGCTGGGCGCGGGACAAATCGATCTGCCAAAATTTCTATCTCGTTTCAAAACCGACTTTCCTCGTGCTCTGGTAAGTCTACATGTTGAGTATCTGCGTGATGCCGGCACAGATGCCAATATCGCCGCGCTCAAAAGAGACTTTGACATCCTGCGCAATGCGATGGCAGAGAATTCTGGAAGGTAAAAATCAACATCGTCGAACTAATTTCCCATCAAACATAATAATTATTACCCTCAACGCAGTTCGCTTCCGTTAAATTGGAACCCGTGATTTAGCGGCAATGCTGCCTATTTCTTGAGATAGAGATTAGGCGTATCGAAAGAACAATAAGCGAGAAACTGAGGAGTGATAAATATGATTTGGCACAAGAACATCGTAGTCACGTTTTGCCTTTGGGGATTTGCGTTTGTGACCTGCGGCGAATCTGGGGTAGCTGCTCTGGGCCAAGATGTTTCGATCGCGCCAGTCGAGAAAGTGGCTGGTCGAGAGATACCACCAACCCTTCTTATGGACGGCGAGAGACTGGCGAAAATCAAAATGCGGATCAAGCAAGGTGATCGGCAGCTAAAGCCAGCTTTGGATGCACTTCTCGCCAAAGCGAATAAGGCGCTTGATGATGGTCCGTACACAGTGACCGATAAAGAGAAAGTTGCTCCCAGTGGTAACAAGCACGACTATGCCAGCTACAGTCGATATTGGTGGCCTGATCCCGAAAAGGCTGATGGTCTGCCTTACATCCGCCGTGACGGTGTCACCAATCCAGCCAGCCAAAGCCTCAAAGAATCGGATCGGCAGCGGATCGAAAAAGTGGGCATTCACACCGAACGGCTTGGCCTCGCCTATTATCTGACCGGTGAAGAAAAGTACGCCCAGAAAGCGGCCGAGATTCTGCGTGTTTGGTTTCTCGATCCGGCAACCCGTATGAATCCTAATCTGAATCATGCTCAGTGCAGGCTTGGCCACAACACCGGCACAAAATCTGGTGTTCTAGACGGACGCATGATGACGCGTGGCCTGGAAGGATCTCTTTTGATTTCGGCGTCTTCGGCGCTTAGTGATGCCGAGCGGGATGGGCTGAAAGCGTGGGTCGGCGAATATCTTCAGTGGCTCAAGACAGGGAAACTCGCTCTTGAGGAAGCAGCCGCGACAAACAATCATGGAACTTTCTTCGATGCACAGACCATGTATTTTGCTCTTTACTCCGGCAACACAGCGGACGCGCGGAAACTGGCTCAAGCGGCGATCCAAAAGCGCGTTCTCTCCCAAATTAAACCCGATGGTTCGATGCCGGAAGAACTGGCACGAACTCGACCGAATTTTTACAGCAACTACAACCTTCATGCGATGTTCGTGATGGCCATCCTTGCCGAAAAGGTCGGCGTTGATATCTGGAACGCCGGCGATGCGCGTTTGCGGGCAGCGGTAGACTATTTGGCTCCCTATGCCGACTCGAGCAAACCTTGGCCACATGAATCGGTCAAAGAAAACGATCGGATGAACTTATTCCCAATTTTGATGATGGCCAATCGTGCATATCCAGATGGGAACTACTTGGAAACCTTAGAGAAGCTGCCTCTATCTGACCGTGCAACCCGGATCGAGAACTTGGCCTTTCCATTGATGCGCTGACTGCAAATTTACCGAAGGTTCGCTACACACCATTTCACTCTGAGGGAAACTTCCGATGCAAGCCGCCAACAAAACCATCTCGCTAGCGCTAGTGATATGTGTCGTTATTCTTTCCATGCAGGTGACATACGCTCAATCTGAAAAGAAAACTAAAGCTGACGCGATCGTTCAGGCTTACGTCAGTGAAGGGGAAAAGCGATTTCCCCAAGTCGAGATACTCAACTCCTTCGCACCGCCGAATGAATCCAATGTTCGATCGTCGATAAAGCTTGCCGATGGCATCGCCTTGATTGGCACCGAAGAGACAGGCGACGTGTTTAAGACGACTGACGGTGGTAAGTCTTGGGCCAAGACCGTTGACGGTGGTGAAAAGTGGGGAATTCAGGACATCCGGAATTTCATCCGCGCCAACGACGGCCGATTGTACGCCACGACCTCCGAACCGGCGCTGGTTCTGCGTTCGGATGACGAGGGAAATTCATGGGACATCGTTGCTCGCACTAAATCCTCTCGCACCGTCGGGCTCCAGCAGCTCGACTCCGGCGAAATACTCGTCGGTCTGCGTCGGAGCGAGAACAATAAAATCAGCATAGTACGTAGTGAAAATCTCTTCGAGACCTTCGATACGATCGTGCTTGACGACAAACTGCCTCGCCAGAACACAACGTGCCTTATGGGGTTGGGCAATGGAGTCGTCGTATGCGGTGTTGGATATGAAGCCTCGGGAAAGATCTTCCGATCAGAAGACGCCGGCCTAACCTGGACTCAGACCGCCGAATTCCCTGAGGCGCGTGACGTCATGAATTTTTTCAGAGTCGGTGACAGAATCTTTGTTCTCACTTCGGGCATTGCGACCCTCTTCGCCAGTAGTGACAACGGGAAAACTTGGGCCAAGCATGCTCAAATTTGGGAAAAAGGATTCCTTGGTCAGCACGACACATTTAGACACCAGGGGAAGACCTACCATCTGCTGGCGGCTACCGACCAGAGGAAGAAAGTGAAGCGACACGTCTTGTTGATATCAGACGATAACGCTGAAACGTGGCATCAGTGGATCGAACTACAAACGGATGTTTCTGGCGGGGCCAGCAATCTAGCAGTGATTGGAGATGGCATGATCGTTGTAGGAACAGGAAACCATAGCGTTCGAGGATTCGCACATACGCTGAAAGTCAAGTGACCGCCCATCACTTCTCTCGATGCCGTAGCCGATCTCTCATAAGACAAGACAGCCGGTTCTGAAGGCATCCTAAGTCATGCGACCGAGGCTAATGCCGGGGCGTTTAGCATTGCTCGCGATAACCAACGCAGAGAATTTAGAAACTCTCTTCGGGCAACTTCACAACGCCTACGGTCAACAGAAGATTCGCAAATCGACGTTGTTCACCGGTGGCAATGGCAAGTGTCGTATCGGTCGATTTGATTTTGTCGTAGAACGACCAGCGTTCCATTTCTGTCCACTCAACGCCATCACCCAAAGTCGCTTTGTAGGCGTCATGAATGTCAGGATGAAAATCATCTGGCGGAGTCATCGTGGTAGCTTCCTGAACCGGCGTAGCAGACAGGATCGCCTCGAGTACTTCAAGAGCCCCCACAGTACCGGGAGCCAAGTTCAGGAACACTCGTTTGGTTTGCGGATTGGTCCCGGAGAGCAACGGGTAGTTGCCATCGGCAATCAGCACCTGCGAGAAATGCCCGGAGCCTGCCAGCGCTTGAAGAATCTCTGGGTGGATCAATTTGGATTTGAGCATGGTCGATTCTTCAAATGACGTTTGAGACTAATGGCTTGGTCTGTCTCAATTGCAAGTTGCCTGAATGAGGCTGGACTCCCAGCCGGAAGTCTTCAGAGACTGTAACGCTGTGTCGAGATCGTCGAGATAGGGATGCCATTTGCGTTCCCATTCAAGACTAACGACGCCTTTGAAATTGTTGGTTTTCAAAACGTTAAACACATCATCAGCCGGGAACTCCCCTTCACCCAGTAGGCAGTATGAATAAGGGTGACGGGCCGATGGGACAGAAACGCTATCCTTGATATGGATATGGCAAACCATAGAGCCCATCTTGCTCCAAGTCTCGTCGGCACTTTCGTTGCCCAATTTCCAAGTGTGATGCGTGTCCCAGATGATATCGATTGGGCTACCGAAGGCGTCTTGAAGCTGCAGGCAGCGGTCACTACTGCTGAAACCAGTATGAGTTTCCAACGCGATTCGGGTCTTCCACTGATTCTGATCGCTCTGACTCTTCCACCAATTCAAATTCTCAACGGCCTCTGCTAGGTCGCGTTCAGTGAGTGGCTCGTCCATGCTCCCGCCGCCAAAAACTCGCACAAAAGGGATGTCAAGTAATTCGGCATAGCGTGCGAACCCAAGCAGTTCCTCCCGCGCGGCTTCGTCAGCCCCGATCAGGTTAAACCCGCTGTTGAGCGCGATCACCGTCTGGCGATGCTGTTCCAAAATTTTCTTGACTTCGCCAGCGTCGTTTGGATAGGTGGCGTCCAAGTACTCTGGCAGGTTCAGACAATCGGCCAGACTGCGGATCTCCAAATGGTGGATCCCATTCCTTTGGGCCAGCTGACAGATTGCAGGGAGGTCAAGCTCGTGGCATCCAAGGGTAGAGATGCCCCACTTGATATCAGGTTGCGCGGTCATAAATATCTAGGTCAATGAGATTGATGAGAGGTTGATCGTTCAAATAGTTTTCGAGGTTTTCCAAGCAAAGCTCACCACAGTCGCGACGCCGATCAGGCGTCGGTCCACCAAGGTGAGGTAGCAACGTGATGTTGTCCAACCCACGCAAGGGCGAGTCAACCGGAAGCGGTTCGTCTTGATAGACATCAAGCCCGATGTGCAGACCGCGTTCCTTGCTCGCGCGAGCCAAGGCCGCTTCGTCCACCACCATGCCTCGACCAAGATTCACGAAAACTGCGTTCTCAGGGAGAAGCTTGAGCAAATCATCGCCTACCAAGTGACGGTTGGCCGGTTTGCCGGGAGCCAGTTCGACCAACACATCGGCAGTCGAAAAAAGATCTTCAAGGGATTCAGATCTTCGAATGTTCAGTTGCTTAAATGTTTCCTCAGGCACGCTTGGGGAGTAAGCCGAAAGTTGCACATTAAACGGTTCCAGCAACTTCACTAGTTCTCGGCTGATGGCGCCAAGGCCATGAAGTCCAACGCGGCGACCGAATAGACTAAGCGTATCGGGGTGCCGGCCAGATTTCCATTTGCCATCCCTTCGCATGGCAACGCTCCAGTTGCCAACTCGTCGCAGGGCACAAAGAATCAGCAGCAGCGAGCATTCGGCCACGGTGTTACTAACCACCGCCCCCCAGTTAGTCACCTTCAATCCGCCCTCGATTAATTCGCGCGGAACCAGCTTGCGGATCGAGCCGCAGAGGAAACAGCAGTACTTCAAATAATCGCCAGCATCTGTTGGCAAAGGAGGAGTCTCCCAAGCACAGAGCACAATTTCAGGCCGCTTCTCGTTGAGCAATTTGTGCCATTGCGATTCCTCCAACGGAGCCTCAACCCAAGTTAGTTCAGGGAACATCTCTCTCAGCCGAGACTCTAGATCCGGTGGCATAAACTCCACCTTCTCTTGCTCGGTCATGATGACCAAAACGGAGGGTAACGTTGTCGGCTTCTGGGTCATACTTATGAATCTTGTGGCTTCGATGGCTTTTTGGTGAATTCGGAGTGTAATCTATATAGCGAAATTTATAATGCCGATTATGGACTAATGGCGTGATACTGGGCAATAGGGAGGTAAATTGAGATGGCAAAAAGGATTTCTCAGAGTCAGATTGCAAGGGAACTGGGGGTTTCTCAGTCCTTGGTTTCGTTGGTGCTCAACGGCCGACGAGAGGGGATTTCCGACAAATCGTACAAAGAAATTTGGCAGGTGGCCGTTGCTAACGGGTACGTGCCCCGCGGAATGCAGCCCATTCACGCACCCGGATCCCGCAGTAATTATGTCGGAATTGTGCAACGCGGTGGCTTAAAGATCGACCAACCCAGCAACACATTCAGCCATGTCCAGCAAGGTTTGTTCAAGGTGTTGCAGCAATCTCGGATCAGCACCACGTTTCTCGGTGGAGAGCGCGATCTTAACGAGGAAAAACTCTTCGAGTTGCTTGGGCAACGCGATCCTTTGCAGGGAATCGTCATCTTGGGAGAAGTCAGCGAATCATTCATGAGAGCCCTAGGAGCACTACGTGTGACGCTACTGAACGTCTACGCAAGCGCACCCGGACTTTGCCACTCCGTTTGCCCCAACGAAAAGCAATCGCTTGATCAGATCGTTGACCACCTCGTGGAATTAGGACATGAGCGATTTGCATGGTTGGGGGGAAATTGCAAGCTCGGCCGCCATACGATGCGGCTCAATGCACTCCGCGAATGCTTGGCGGTTCGTGAAATAGAACTGGACGACAAATTCGTCGTGAGCGTTGAAAAGGGTGACCGTCAAGAAGGATTCGACTGTGCCGACGAATTAATGAAACGCGTTGGAGACGACCACGCCACCGCCCCAACCGCGTGGATCAGTTACAACGGATTGATGGCTCGAGGTGCTCATCAATTTGCTTTGCTGCGCGGCATCCGCATTCCAGAAGAAGTCAGTCTGGCGGCAGTCGACCGCACCCGGGTTTGCACGGAGATTCATCCCAACCTCACCGCCGCCAGCAGCAATCCAGAATTGGTTGGTGAAGAAGCAGCCAAGCTTTTGTGTAAAACTGACGAACCAGACGAAAACCGAATCTTCGTTGACCTAGTGATTTCTTCCGAGTTCTCCGTCGGAGAAACCAGTGGCCCCGCGCCCCAATAGCTCTTTTCAATTGAAGTCATCTATTTTCGCGATTTTGCCGCTTGACGAGCTAATAACTATGAAACGAGAATTTTTTTCGTTCAGGCATTGTATGTCGCGTCATATTTTCAAGAGAGCGGATTTAGATGATTAAGAGAGCAAATATCGCTTTAATCGTGCTGGCTGGAGTTCTTTCGACGGGGGACTTGTTTGCCCAAGTCCCTTCCTCCCAAAGCGGCAGCTCAGGCAATGACCAGAAAGCGATGGAGGCGCAAGGTAGTACGGTTTTCTTGCTCGAGACCTTCGACAATTTTGAGGTCGACAGCGTGCCAAGCGTCGATCAACTGCAGCGTTCCAACCTCGTAAAAGTGGCCGACGGCGGCGGAAAAGTCGGATCTGGCAAGGTCGCTCACTTCAATGACAACGATACCGAAACTGGCGGAGCCATAGAGTATACCGTTGGAGAGGCCGCCCTCAGCAATCTCTACATCGAATTTGATGCGTTAAACAATGACAATGCTATGGGAGACAAAAATTCTCAGGTCATTTTCGGGGTCGGACATTGGGAAGAAGGCAAGAGCTTAGTGCTTAACTCAAAGTCCAAGCGCGCCTTCGGATTCTAAATGTACCAACAAAAGTCTTTGCGACTACGGGTTGGTGACGAGTCGATCACAAGAGTGGATTACGATGCTGCTGCTCCGTTTAATGTAAAGATCTGGGCCAATGATCACGATGCAAACACGTTCAAGTATAAGCGTCCAGACAACGGCGAGACTGCCGAGCTAGGCCCGGACTCAGTTGTCGTGTGGTTGAACAATGGGCTTATGGGCGACTTGAAAGCGAGCGGTACGCCGATGCACAAAGACATCACCGAAGGTAACGCGGTGATTGGGCGCGTCGGATTGAGTTCGGCATCGACGAAGGTTGCCGATTTCTTGTTCGACAATTTTCAATTTGCAAGTGAGGTAAGTCAGTCGACTGACTCAACCACAACTCAACCAGCGGCGCAAACCAAGCCCAGCACGAAAGATTCATCTTCGACCGAACAAACGCCTGCCGCCTTGCCAGGAGCCGAAACGATGAGCTATCGCGTTGGTGAAAACGAAATGAAACTGTTCGTGTTCAAACCCAAAGACTGGCAGCCTAGCGATAACCGCTCTGCGTTCGTTTTTTTTTTCGGCGGCGGTTGGACCAGAGGTACTCCGCTGAAATCAGCTGCCACTGCAAAATGGGCGGCGAGCAACGGGATGGTAGGGATTGCTCCGGATTATCGCACCAAAAATCGGTTTAACACCAGTCCGCTGGCGTCGGTAGACGATGGCCGCGCCGCTTTTGCATGGGTGGTCGATCATGCCGATGAACTTGGCATCGATCCGTCACGTATTGCAGTCGGTGGCAGCTCTGCTGGCGGTCACGTTGCAATGTGGACCGCTATTGAAAAAGCACCTCCGGGCTCTGATGCTGCAACATCCCCCAAGTCAAAACCAGCTGCCTTGATTTTGAAATCAGCCGTTACCGACACCTCACCGGAGACGGGTTACACACCGAAACGATTCGGGGATGATGCTCTGGCACTCTCACCCGTTCACAACCTCGATGCCCAAATGCCGCCAACGCTAATTCTACATGCAGCACTTGACGAACTGGTTCACTACCGTTCTGCGGTCGCCCTCTACAACCAACTGGATTCGACCGGCAACGAATGTGAATTGGTCACCTTTCCACTCGGCGGCCATAGCTTCAGCAGCGAATACAAACAGTGGAAGCCAAAGGTTCGCTCAAAAATGATTGAGCTGTTCACACGCGCCGGACTGCTTCCAGCGGTCGCGCGTTAAAGCCTGTTCATGGTAAGTCCACCGTCTACGTAAACCACCTGCCCGGTTGCGTACGGCAGGTCGCCGCGCGCCATCGCGGCGGCCAGTTTCGCGATGTCTTCAGGCCCACCCCAGCTTTTCTCCACCAGCAATTCCGTGTTGAAAATCAAATTGTCGTATTTCTCGGTCACACCTGAAGTCATGTCTGTCTTGATGATGCCCGGACGGATCTCGAAGACCGCAATGGCGAATTCGCCAAGTCGCGCCGCAAACAGGGAATTCATCATTCCCATGCCCGCTTTTGAAATGCAGTAGTCGCCGCGGTTAGGCGAAACAACCGTTGCAGAGATAGACCCAACATTGATGATGCACCCCTCAAAGGATTCGTCGGCTTGCTTCTGCTCGATCATCCAATTGGCACATGACTGTGTGAGAAAATACGGTCCTTGAAGATTGATCTTCATGATCCACTCGAAACTCTCCTCGGTTGCCTCGAGAATATCGGCGCGCTCCTTGGGGGCAACGCCAGCGTTATTGACCAGCACATCGAGGCGACCAAAACGTTGTTTGACTTCCGCCAGCATCGCCGCTCGGTCCTCGGCAGATGACACATCGCCCGAGCAGTAGAGAACTTCTGCTCCGATACTTTCGAGTTTTGCCACAGCATCGGCAACCTTCGAAGCATCAGAGCGCCCACTAAGCACGAGATTGAATCCGTCGGCAGCCAGTTTTTCGCAAATCCCAAAACCAATGCCGCGACCGCCGCCGGTCACCAATGCTACTTTCTTGCTCATCACAACGATCTCTTAAAAAGTAATGTATGAAGTGTCTCGTCCAATCGAGATCTACTCAGTGGTCTACCGAAGCTCAATAAACGTATGCCATGATTAAGCTCGCGCCAGCATGCTCACGCAAGCGTGAGGCATGGCCCCTTACTAACCAGCGGTCATGTCAGGTCTGACGGGCCGGTGACTTAGAGATAGAACTTGTAGTAGGGTTCGTCGTTGATCAGCCTCTGAATATAGAGGGCCGTCTCGCGCGCGTGGTAATCGCCCCACATGCAAGATTCTCCGCACGGCACGGTCTGTCCTTCTGGGATATGATCCCATCCGTTTGGACGGTGGTAAACCGAATGCAGCATAAGGCCCTGATGCGATTCATCGAGGCTCAAATATTTGTCGCTGAGCAACGTTTGCATGACCGTAAGTCCAGCCTGGGTGTACTTTGGTTCGTCTAGGTATCTTCCCAACCGAAGTAAGCCTTGGGCACCAATCGCCGCGGCGGAAGAATCAACAGGTTCTGCACCATTGAATGGTTCAGACGCGCGTTCGTAAACGTCTTCGCCCAGCTTGTGCGAATTCAATGCTCCGGTGTCCCAGTAGGGGATACCGTCAGTCGGCGTATTTTCAATAAAGAAATCACATGTTGCTTTTGCCATCTTCAAAAGAAACGCTTCGATGTTGGCGCGGCCGCCAAGAGGCTCCAGTTCTTTGTCATCAATCGTTTTCAGAAATTCCAGCTGCTCAGGGGCACCGACCATGATCCATGCCAGCCCACGAGTCCATGTCGTGAACGGCGAGAATCCTTGCTGAGAGTTAGGACAGCGGTAGGCACCGTCGTTTAGATTAAAAATACTCTCATGAGCCGTGCGTCCCCACTGGTCATAGTGATCACGTCCCTCCCCGTAGTAGACTGCGAAATCAGCGGTCGCCTTGGCGTGTTGGACCAGTCGCTCAAGCAGGCTGGTCTTTTTGTCATTTTCGCCCATGATCGAATGACCAAGTTGATGCCCCACCGCCAATGCACGCAACGAACGGATCGTATCAGCAAATAAGGAATGCGGACCGTTAAAGGAATAGATGTATCCGCCGGAGGGAATCTCAGTCCAACGCTTGGCTTGCACCGCGCTCGACGCCTGCAGCGCCATCACGTAGAAATTTCTTTCCCACTCGTTTTCTGCGATGCGCCCTTCGTTCATCAACCGCAACAGGTTGCCGTAGGTGCTAACGTTATTGAATCCATGATCGTGGACACCGAAGTGAGTAATGTGTGGCGCCATCTTTTCCACGGTGTTCCGTTTCCCCATTTCGAGAAACGACTCGTCGCCGGTGGCATCAAATTGAAGGATTTCAGAACCGTACTGAAAGCCTTGTGTCCATTCTGTCCAACCACGGGTAGAATACTTGCCGGCGACGGTAAAAACCGGCGACCCCTGAGAGTCATCGTACTCGCGATTGATCAGCTCAATTTTCTGCCCGGAGACTTCCCAGAATCTCTTTAAACCTTGCGAAAGATCGTTTGGTGTAATGGATGGATTAGTTTTCATGAGTTTTGGTCTCGTGTTGAGAGGGCAAGGTTATGGCTAAAATTCGACGGGAAACAACTTTTGCCGAATGGGTAAAAAACGGAGTCGGCGTTTGGCAAGCCTGCTCAGTTTTCAGGAAATCTCGGCAAAATCGACTTGTAAACTCCAGCCCGTAGTATGATGATCTAATAATTATTAGCCATCTAGCCGCGATCGGTGAATTTATCGTTGGACCAGAATGCGGTTTTGTTTTAATTGATCATACCAATGAAATCGTAAGATGACAGTGAAGACAGAACAAGCGACCTATGATCAATGTCTGATGGTGGCAGAGAAGTTACTCGCGCCGCTGGTCAAGGATATGCATCCGGGCGCTGCGACGATTCCGTTAAAAGGTTTGGCAAGCGACCACAGTGCAGCCGCCGATATCCTTGAGGCATTTGCTCGCCCCTGTCTGCTGGCGGCACACTGGCTGGCGGCCAAGGGTGGTGAAACGATGGGTTTCACGCGCGAGCAAGTAGCCAAGTGGTTTCGCGAGGGACTGGTCGCTGGGACGAACCCGAAAGCCGATACCTATTGGGGCCCGGTCACTAACTACCACCAGCATGCTGTTGAGATGGGCGTGCTGATTCTTGCATTGGAGATCGCGCATGATCACCTTTGGGATCCGCTGGCCAATGAAGAAAAAGAACAGGTGATGGCATGGATGCGCACCACGCGCGGATGCGGGTTTCATCGCAACAACCATATGTTCTTCGGTATCTTGCCGCTTTCCTTTCTGGTCAAACAAGGTGCCGATCAGCCGGGGGATAAAGAACTCGCGCTTCGATTGTTGGATGTCGTCGAAAGCATGTACCTCAAAGACGGTTGGTTTATTGACGGCATGAACGAAACCGTCGACTACTACAACGCGTTTGCGTGGCACTTCTATGGTCTGTGGTGGGGAAAACTTTACGGAGACATGGATCCCGACCGCGCACAGCGCTGGAAGGACTACGCCGTTCCGTTTCTCAAAGACTATGTTCATTTTTTCGCCGCATCGGGCGAGCACGTTCCCTTCGGTCGCTCCATGCCGTATCGCTTCAACGCGGTAGCCCCGTTCGGCCTGTCTCATTACTGCGGCATCGACACGGTAGATCCCGGTCTCAGCCGCAATATCTTTATGAAGAATCTAAACTTCTTCATGAACAAGTTGCCCGATGACGAACCTTTGAGCCTCGGCTGGACGGACGAATTTCCACTGATGGCAGAGACGTATTCCTGTGCGGGTTCGCCTTATTGGGCCGCCAAAGCGCTATCCCCGCTGCTGATCGATCCAAGCGCGCCATTCTGGCAGGCTCCCGATCGACCGCTGCCATCGGAGCAGGGGGATTTCGTACATCCAATTCCGGCAGCCGGTCTGGTCGTTCGATCGATCGATGGCGATGTTGAGTTGCACAACTCTGAAAGCGGCATTAATCCGGGCAACACGCGGTTCGGAACTTTCAAGTGGGGCAAGACCAGCTACCGCACGGGCGTTGGTTTGGAGGTCACGTCTGCCTCTGGCGAGTTCCCACGCGACAACGCCTTAACCGCCCAAGCCGAAGCCGGCACCATCTACGGTAGGCACAGCACTCACATGTTGAGGTGCAATGAAGAACAAAGTGCGATGGTCTACGTGCTGGGTCACAAAGTCTCTCACTTTGCCGTCCAAGTGCAAACACACGTCTGGTGGAACGGAGGCTGGCAACTCCAACTGCACAAAATTAACGCTCACCAACCATCAAAGATGACTGTCGGCGGATACAGCTTACCGGCGGATTCGGACTACTGCTCCAAGCTGATTCCATTGGCTGGATTTGAAGGGGCAGGAACCATCCGACACGACGCAGGCGATCGTACGCACACAACCGCGGAGTCCAGCGTCTACCCCACGTTGACCTGTAACGCTGAAGGAGAAGCCACTTTGATATGCCTCTCCTATTGTGGAAAAGAATCTCCAACCAATTGGGAAACCGAATCACTTGACGACTCGGGAATCGTTTTGAAATCTGAAGAAGGAACGCAGTGGAGGGTATCTTTTGAATAGTTCACCACTAAAGCTGCCACCCAACTATGCGTGGCGGAGCTACCAAGGCGGCACTCATTTGCGTAAATTTCGCGGCGGCACCGTTGGCGTAGACGATCACTTCCCCGAAGACTGGCTCGCCTCAACCTCGACAGCGCGTAACGGCGAAAACCAGCAGCGGCCCGACGAAGGCGTGTCGCATCTTGAAGTCGACGGCAAGGACGTTGCACTCACGGATCTTATATCTGCGCAGCCAG
>CAYTPS010000109.1:0-13248 GCA_964439245.1 uncultured Pirellulaceae bacterium
GCATTGATCAATGGCTTCTTTGAATACGGGCCACTTGTCGTAGAGGCCTTTGCCCATCGACAAATACTGCGATCCTTGACCGGTGAACTGCCAGCCAACCTTCGGCTTGCGGCGGTGATGGCCGGAGAAAACAGCGTCGCTGTTTGCCGAACGTTCGAGTTCGCCCAGGCGTTCGATGGCGTCCTGAGTGCAGTTGGCCACGATCGCCCCGCGATGTTCGAAATGGCTGCGTCCGCAGGTGGAAGTAAATGCGATATCGGAGATAGGTTGGTTGGGGTTATTGGCCAGGTGTCGCGCGTAATCGCCCGCCAACTGCCGTACCGATTCGTCCGATTTACCACTAACGACGATTAGGTTGGGCGCACTTTCATTTTCAACAGTCGCTCTAGATGGTTGCTCTCCCGCGGTGCGACAAACGTTTGACTTAGGGGCTTCGATGACCAAATGCGCATTGGTCCCGCTCATTCCAAATGCGCTCACGCCGGCAATTTTTTGTTGCTCTTTGGGCCAGGGCGTCTTATCGGTCAGGACCTTTACCGCGATTTTATCCCAAGCGATGTGTGGGTTGGGTGTTTCAAAATTCAATTGCCCCGGAATCGCGTCGTTTTGCATCGCAAGGAGAACTTTGATAATTCCTGCCATACCGGCGGCGGCTTCTAGGTGGCCAATGTTCGTCTTCACCGAACCCACCAGCAGCGGATCTTCGGACTTTCGACCTGATGCCAACGCCGCCGCAGCGGCCTGCATTTCGATGGGGTCTCCCAATTCAGTACCGGTTCCATGTGCCTCGAGATAATCGACGTCTTCCGGCGCGACACCAGCGCGGGCCAGTGCTGCGCGGATGACTTTCTCTTGAGCTTTCGGGTTGGGCGCGGTTAGTCCGCTGCTGAATCCGTTGTGTCCAACCGCAGATCCGCGGATGACACCCAACACTGGATCGCCGTCACGCTGGGCGTCCTCCAAGCGTTTGAGAGTGACGACACCACAACCTTCGCCGCGCAGATAACCATCGGCCGCCGCGTCAAAAGCACGTGATTGTCCTGTTGGAGAGAGGGCTTTGAGTTTACAGGTGAGGATGTTGGGCGTTGGTGAGCAGATCGCATTGACGCCGCCGACGAGTGCTTGATCGCAGTCACCCTGCTGTAGACTTTGACAGGCCAAGTGAATGGCGACCAGCGACGATGAGCAGGCGGTGTCGATCGCGATGCTGGGGCCTTGTAGGCCAAGATAGTACGCCAGACGACCGCAGAGAAAACTGCCGGCCGCACCGGTGGCGATGTAAGGATTCAAGTTGAGAAACGAGTCGCTGGCCTCGTTCTGATAGTCGTTGTGCATCCAGCCGACAAACACACCAGTCGTTTCGGCTATTGAATCGGCTTGCCAGCCAGCACGCTCGAGCGCTTCGTAACCAACCTCCATTAGCAACCGTTGTTGCGGATCGACCCAAGTTGCTTCGCGTGGGGAGATGCCGAAAAATTCCGGATCCATTGAGTCGATCTGGTCCAAAAAGACGCCTTGGCGTGCATACATTTTTCCCGGCACATCGGGATCGTCATCATGAAATGCACCGAGGTCCCAGCGGTCGTCGGGAATCGGTCCAACTTCATCGGTTTGATCCACCAGCGATTGCCAGAATGCCTCAGGAGTTTTTGCACTGCGTGGAAAACGGCAGGCCATGGAAACGATCGCAATTTCGCCGCCGAACGCTGATCGAGCGTTAGCAGTTTTCAGATCTTCCACCTGCTGCTTGAGGTCGCGGATCTTCAGCAAAGCGCGTTGGTTTGGAGACAGTTGAGTTGTCGGCGGAGTATTCATGACTTGGGGAGAAAGGGTGTTTGGGTCTCGGTGTTTGGGGAAGCAATTAGCATTAAATTACTCTTCCAGTTCGCGCATGAGTTCTTCGAGTACTTCTGCTTCGGTCATTTGGGCAATTTCGGTGGCGCCACGATCAACGGCGCTTATTCCACGCTCGATACTTGTTTGGGCCGCATCGAATTTAGCAGTCTGTGGCCCCGTTGCGACTTCCAGCTGCGCGTCGTCAGATTCCTGAATTGTGGAAACTAGCAGCGCGGCCAAATCAATCACGCGCGGGTAATCGAACACCGAAGCGGCCGATATGTCGGCTGCCGATCCGACCTCAGCTTGCAGTTGATGACTAAGTTCAACCAGCATTAGCGAATCCAAGCCTACGTCCAACAACCTATCGTCGATTGCAGGAGGTGCATCATTGCCGGTGATGGACTGGATCACATTCTGTAAATAGGCTTGTGTTATTGAATGAGCTTCGGAGGGGTAGGCGGCGGCCAGTTTCTCCCGCAGTTGTGGAGTGACCGTTGACCGCAGTGGCGTGTCGTCCATATCGCCCGGTGAATCAACTGTTGGCGATCTTTCGCGCAGAACTTTCTTCAGGATCTTCCCCGATGGATTGCGTGGCAGTTCATCGATCGCCCAAATGTGTTTTGGCGTTTTGTAATTGGCCAGATGTTCCCGAGCGTATGTTTTAACTGCGGCAAGAACATCGGTTTCTGATTTCTGCTCGGACGTTTGGGAGTTGATTACGACGTAGGCCGCTACTTGTTCGCCCAAGACTCCGCCGGAGATTCCCACGACGGCCACTTCGGAGATCTCGTCCATGTCCAACAGTACGCGTTCCACTTCGGCGGGAAAGACCTTTAGACCACCGACCGAAATCATGTCTTTGACTCGATCGACAATGTAGAAATAGCCGTCATCGCTTACTTTGCCGATATCGCCAGAGTAAAACCAGCCGTCGCGAATCGCTGCTGCCGTGGCCTCTGGTTGGTTCCAGTATCCCAGCATCACATTGGGACCACGGATGGCAATTTCTCCCAGCGTCCCGGCAGGACATTCATTGCCGGTTTCGGTGTCGACGATCTTCATTTCGCAGCCGTCGATCGCGACGCCAATCGAACCGGGTACGAATTTCAGGCGGTGGTTATAGGATGCGAAAGGAGACGTTTCGGTAAGTCCATACCCTTCGTAGACCGGCATGGAGAATTTTTCTCGCCACGTTTCGGCGACCTGAATCGGCAGCGTCGTGGCAGCAGAAAAGCAGTAATTGACCGTCGCCAAATCTGTTGGGTCGCAAATGTCAGTCAGCATTTGTAACATGGCGGGGACACCATACAGCTGACTAACCGAGTGATCGATGATTAAACGTTTGGATTCCATTGGATCAAATTTGCGCTGCAGAACGATCGTGCTACCAGCGTGGAAGCAAGCATTCAGGATCGCGTTCTGACCAAAACAATGAAACAGCGGGACCGTCAGTAAGACGACGGATTCTGGTTTTTGTCCGCACAGGTGATTGAAAGCGCAGACATTGGTGCGTACGTTCTGGTGAGAGAGCGTTGCACCTTTGGCAAACCCTGTCGTGCCAGAAGTGTAGAGAATCAGCGCTGCATCATCGGGCTGCGCATTGTGTGGAGCCGGCATTGCAGAATCTAAGGGCTGCAATGGTTGGCCGTTGGATACACTCCCATCATCGGATACGAAAAAATTGTGATTCACAATTTCAGGCAAATCGCCAGCAGTTATCGTTCGGCCCTCGGGAGCGATTAGAACTTTCGCTCCGCAGTCGGTTGTCATGAAATCCACTTCTTCAGCAGCCAGCCGGGTGCTGAGCGCAACGGCGATGCCGCCGACCCGTAGGATTGCGTAATACCAAACGACAAAAGCCGGCACGTTGCCCAATTGAATGGCGACTCGGTCGCCGGGAGAAACATTGGCCGAAAGTAGTTGATGGGCTGCTGCAGCGGAGAACTGATTGAGCTGCGCATAAGAGAATTTGCTTCCTTCGAAAACGAGAGCCGTTTTGTTGGGAAGCGTTTTTGCCGTGTCGGTTAGGTGTTCGCAGATATTCATGTTGGCGTTCCACACGCGCGTGCGATTTACTCAAACGTCTCTTCAAATGATTTCAAAACAGGGGCCAAGCAACCGACGATTCCGGCGTCTTGCTCCAGATCGGCAGACAATTTCAACAGCCACTGTTCGAGCCATTGGTCACCGTCGTCAAACACGATCGGTTTGTCTTGTTGAGGATCTTGATCGGCAGCTTCATAAACTCGTTCGTACAACGGAACTGTTAGACCGCCAAGAAGTTTTCGTCCGTCAAAATGACCAAGTGTGCATTTGGCACGAAGATCGATGGCTTGAACGGCAAAGATTAGTGACGTGGCAAGGTACTTCTGAAACAGTCCGACTGATTTCCAAGCCAGATTTGCGCTGCCCCAACTGAGGCCGTTGATATTCTGATTGAATTGCTCGGCATGCGTTGGATAGTGAGCGACGATCGGATTGCCATACCAAGTGAGCATCGGCATGATTGAATTGCTGGTGATCTGTAGCCCCTTCAATCCCATGTTGTAGGGCAGGGCAGGGTTCCCTTGCAGCGACGGCGGCAACCCGTTGCTAAATTCGGGAGTCACAAGTGTCGCAATTTGCACGTCCAAATGTTTAGCCATCAAGCCAATGTGATTACGCAGGTCATCCATCGCAAGCGAAATGTACTGGCCAAGAAAATTTCCACTTTGACAAAAGGAATTGTGATCGGTGTCGATCAACGGATTGTCTGATACTCCGTTCATTTCGGTGGTCACCGTCTGAGCAATTCGCGCCAGGCTTTCAACGACCGATCCCATATACTGGGGAAAACAGCGCAGTGAATAGCGGTCTTGGACGGTCGGTTTTGCAGCACCGTTTGATGCATGTCCATTGGAAAGTTGCGCTGCCGTACTGGGGCGTCCATCGTTTAATAACTGCAACATTATTTGGCCTGTCCAGCATTGTCCCGGATGAGGCTTCAGTTTATGAACGAAGGCGGAGAAGGGTTGTTGCTGGACATTAAGCGCTGCCATCATCATGGCGTTGACACTGAGGCTGAGTGCCATCAGTTTCTTTGCCTCGATAATGCAGTTGGCGGCGATCGCGGTAGAGAACGATGTGCCGTTGACCAGCGCTAGTCCTTCTTTGGGGCGTAGTTCGATGGGTTCGAGTCCCAATTGCGATAGCGCAGCGGCTCCACTGATCGAGTGCCCCTCAAGAGAGACTTTCGAGTTTTCCGTTTGACCGGTGATAGCTCGAGCGATGGTGGCTAACGGTACAAGGTCTCCACTGGCACCTATCGAACCCAGGTCACGTACGACGGGAATCGCATCGGCGTTAAGAAACTTGATCAGCCGTTCAATCAGTTCCAGCCGCACACCTGAATGGCCTTGCAACAAAACGTTGGCTCGCAATGCCATGGCCGCTCGTACGTGCTTACGGTCAACAGGATCACCAGCGCCGGTGGCTAGAAATGCGAGCAAGTTGTTCTGAGACGCGGCCGACAACTCATGGGGAACAGGGACATCGGCCATTCCACCGAATCCAGTGGTCACACCGTAGACTGACCAACCCTCGCGCGTTGCGCGATCGACCAGATCGCAGGAAGCTTGCATGCGTGCGACGAGTTGCTGGTTTTGGGCAATCGCTAAGTTGATTTGACGACAGCCGATCTGGCGCAACGTGTTTAGATCAAGGGCGTCACCGTCGAGCGATAGCGTCTTGGTTTGGGTTTTGATTTGGTCGACGGCAGACATAAAGGGCGAGCATCGTTCTGATGAAGTCGTTCGAGATGTGGATACGTGATCAGTACCTTCAGCAAGTACGATTTTCATGGATTTGTTAGTAAAAATCCAGCGCAAAGTCATTTATCTGAACGCGATAGACAGAACGTCACACCCATCAAAGAGCGTTGGAGGCTCGTCTGTGACAAATGGCACCGTTGTTGTTTTTGCTTCAGCCATCTCGCGCATTCTCTGGCACAACTCGGTGCAATCCAGTCATCTTTTCTTGACATCGTGAAGGACTTGGTAGTGAAGAATAGCTTCACCAACACCGCAGCGGTGCTGTGGCCGGTTTTCGTATCTGAGTTGAGCGTTATAGGGTAGTAGACCCGTTGCTGTAGTCAATTTCGTCCGCCACTTGATCATCCGGCGATACGCAATGAGAAGGTTCATGGCCAGGTCACCTCCATAAGGGCCAAAACCGCGTTAGCACGAGCAGTTGCAAAACTCGTTTCGCGTAGGCAGAAAGTTGTCCTCCGGCGTAGTCTGTGGTTTTGAAAGACCCTCTAGCCGATCGGCAGGCACAACACAGGTGTGGTCGATTCTCACTGGTTAATCAGTAGGTCAATAAAGAAGCTGATGTCGATGAAGTTGACCGCTCCGTCCCGATTGATATCTGCTTCGTCAAGAAATTCACCGTTTTGCAGAATCGAAATGAACGAAGGGATGTCCGCAAAGTCGACCACACCGTCTTGGTTCGAGTCTCCCAACAAAAACGGCTGTGCTGCGTCGATGTTAAAGGTAACTTGAGACGTTTGGCCGCCGCTGTCCGTTTCCGTGATCGTGACTGGAGCATTGGAATACTGTTGGTTTGGCGTGAGCTCCCAAGACCAAGTCCCGCCAGCATGTTGAGTGACGTTACCTAACGATGCCGAAAGCGAAACGGATTCGCCAAGAGTTTCAGCCCACGTGCCCGAATTGGTCAACGCGGAATTTACGTTTCCGCTGACGGTGGGATCACCCAATGTGATGACCGGAGCGTACTGCGATGCAACGACCGGTAAATTAAGTGTGACAGACGACGTTCCTGAGTTGTCTACCGAAACGGTTGCAGTGTAGACTTGGCCGTCGTATTGAACTTCGATGTCATAGTCACCCAAAAAAGCGCTGGTTTGGAACTGGCCGGATTCGGTGGTCCCTCTAACGTCCGTCCACCAGTTTCCAAAGACCAGATCCTCGTAGGCTTGGCCGTTAGGTTTGGCACTGAAGTCTTGGCGATAGAGGGCCGCATCGGGTTGGAAGTGGGCACCTTCCCAGAATCCCCATTGCACGAATTCACTAACGCCCGATTGACTGAAAGCCTGCGTCATGTAGTCACGAAGGTAATCGGCCTGTACCTGTTCGTCTTTACTTTCGAGGTCGAATTCGGTGATCGCGATCGTGGCATTGAATTGAGTGTTGTAGGAGTTGATCAATCCTTCCAAAACCGGTATGTCGGTCAAACCGGCGTCGGTGAAGTGGCTTTGAATACCGATCACGTCCAGTAAATTTGCGTCTCGTAACTCGCCCAACCAGAAGTCGAAATTTGCTCGATGATTTGCATCGCCACCGTTATTGGTGAAAATGCTATAGTCGTTGTAGGTCAGCAGAATATTGGGATCAAAATCGCGCACGCGTTGGAACCACTCCAACACCACGTCGTTCCCTAGAACCGTTAACACGTCATTGTTGTCAAAGAGTTCATTGGCAACATCCCATTCGGTAATCTGTCCGTCGAACGTGTTGAGAATGTCATCAAAACGCGCTTCGATCGTCGTTTTTAGCCAAGCATTAGCCGATGCCGCGCCGTTGCTGGCAACGCGCGAGTCGTATTCGGCCCAGACACTATCGGGCATTCTGGATCGGCTGGGCCAAATGATATTGTGGCCACGCAGATAGAGATCGTTGTCGGTCGCAAAATCGGCCGCGTCAAGTCCACGCTGCCGATTATTTATGAACTGAGGCCACTTGTGGGCGTTTTCGGCAACGACGGTGTTGAACAAACGATTGATCTCGCTTTGATACTCGAGCGCTGTCGCGTTGCCGTTTGGATCCAGCCGAGAATCAAAACCATTAATGGCTGTTCCGAATTTGAATTCGTGTTCGGTTTGTCGAATGCTTACGACGGCTCCGTCAAGTGGTTGGCCGTTGGAATCGTTGACCAGAACCGTGACATCGGATTTCCGCTCGGCTTCAATACGTGCGTCAGCGTCGGCTCTCCAAGCGTCAGTTCCCGCCCGGCCTCCGTAAGTGGCAGCAGGGAATTGTTGCGGTAAATCTTCGAGGCTGATGTTGTTGCTAATGTTGGTCCAAGTGAAACCGCCGATTTGAACCGTTTGTAAGCCAAAGCCAAGATTGAATACCGTTTGCAGGCCGCCGACGGGAAAATCATCGTTAACGGTCACGTCAATCGAATAGGACTGCCACTGACCGGTCGGAAAGAAGGTTTGCGATGAGCCTGGCAGTACGCCAAAGCCAACGGTGTCTTGAACGGCCAGCGATACTCTTGGAGATGCACCGGCGACAGCCCGAATCGCAAATTCGAGACGCATCGTATCACCATCGTTCACAACCGAATCGCTGGTTTCTCGTGCCTGAATTTCCCAGAAGTTGGGGGGGATGCTGGTCGTTTCCACCTCGTATGCAAAATCGAACGATTGCCCAGATACTGGAACGATCTGACCATCGCCATAAATGCCACCGATGTTGTTCAAGTCAAAATCCGTTTCAGGTGCCAACGATTGCGATGCGCCATAGTTGGTCAATCGAAAATCTGCGACTTGAACAGTTTGTGCTTGGTAACCAAGAAACAATCCGAAACTGGCGCCACCGATGCCGTACGATTCGAGAGAAGTGAAAGGAATTTGAATGGTGGTCCAATCGGTAGTGACCGGAATTCCTTGAATCAGTGATTTTTCAAAGGTCGTACCATTCTCAAACGCGGCAGCAATCTGTCCGTCGCCACCGACCGATCTAACGTTAAACTCCAGCAGTAGTAGGTCGCCCGCATCGACTGGCGAGGAGTTTGCCAGTTTCAGTTGGGCGCTAAAGGAGTTGGGTTGTGTGGGGATGACGCCTTGAATGACATTACCGAATGTCGGATCACTGATCGTTGAATATGATCCACCGAAGGCGATAAAGTCAGAAAGCGATTGGTTGTCATATATCGCCGTTCCTCCGGCTGGCGCGGCGACGTTATCCTGAATCGTGCCGTTGATGAGGCGTTCACTTTTCAGTCCTACTTCGTATCCGGCACCCGGCAGCAGTTCCACGATCAGCGATTCATCACCTTCGAGAGCATTATCTGCGACGGGCGTGACAACGAGATCTACTGAATCCGATCCCGCGGGAATAGTGATCGTGCCAGAAAGAAATTGGTAATCGAAGCCGTTGAATGCATCACCAGTTACAGAATAACTGACTGGCAGCGCGTCGTTATTCGGCCCGCCGTCGCGCGTGATGGTGAACCTAGCGGGAGACGCACTGCCCTCGGAGACGGTGGGGCGTTCGGAGAAGATCTTTACAATTGGTTCGACCGGAGACAGGTACTGTCCGTCGATCACTTCGATGGTCGTCTCCCCTGGTTGCACCCAACCAACGGCCAGATGATCGGCTCCAGATGATTCTTTATGAAGCGCTTCAATATAGTATTTTTGACCGGCGGCCAAAATTACCACCGACGAAGCTTGGCTAGCTTGAGCATCCCACTGTTGCGGATCGGTAGCAAAATTGACAGAAGAAATTAACTGACGATCGCTCGGATCGGCGGAATTGCTGAGCCATAGTTCTGCAGAATCGTTGGCCGATAAAAAGAACTGATAGGGACCGGTTTCAGGTGCGTGCAGAAATCCTCTCAGCCGTTGCCCGAGGAAGTCTCCGCTGCTGTTGGATTCGAAAGACGTCAGAGATGTAACTGCATCGGGGTTGTCAGGAAAGTTGGCGTTGGATGTAAGTGCGGTTACCGTTGACCCAAAAATGCCATCGTATCTCTCAGATGTTAAACTGCCGCGATGGCCAGAATACAATTGGCTGGTGGGAACGATCTCGCGAGTGAGGCTGGGGCTATCCCATTCAAGTGTGGCAGTCGCGGCACCGGTACTCTCCCGAAATTCAAATTGAATGTCGTAGCGGCGGCCAGAGATAAGGTCGATGGTGGCCGAGGAGTTCGTAACCAGCGGGTTGTCGAATTGGTCAATCAACAGGGCCCCGTTAATCCACAATCTGGCGCCGTCATTGGCGTTGACATAGAAGGTGTGTGTTTCAGTGAACTGCGCTTCAAGTTCGCCGTTCCAGCGCGCGGAAAAATTGTCGGCGGCGATGGATGCATCTGGCGAACCGGTACCCCAGTTGAAATCGATAGACGAATCGACACGCACTAACGCAGGACCAGAAAGGTCATTGGTGTTGAAATACTGAGCCTGCAGGCCATCGCCGGCGAGCATGCGACGATCTTCTAAACGCTCAATGTACAATCGCCCATTATTGGCGATTCCGCGCTGAGGATTGCGATTGGCTTGGGCGCGACGAGACTTTAGACGGGTGGGACGGTGCCGTTTCATTAAGAGTGCTTCCAGAGGGAATCGGTGGTCTCCTTAGATACTAGCTCTATTCGGCGTCGTTTGGAGATCTTCAGCGGCATAAAGTAGAATAAACTCGCCGTGGCCAGCTAGCGAGATGAGAACAACGGAGGCTGATCCCCCACTAAAGCCATTTTCTTCAGGATGGTAATTATCTGTGCTTTTCCATGCCGTTTCGAAGGTCGTATTTAGCTTCGGAGATCCGCATTTGGCGCTGACTTTTTGCCCAATCCGAAAAGTCGCCGGTGCTCAGCTAGAGAATGATGGGATGCAGCATTTTTGGATGCCCCTTTGTTAGGTGAAGCACATAAAATCGCGTCATTGATCGGTCCTCGGACAGATTTGCCGCGTACAGTTTCCTTTCAGTTCGTTTACTACTAAGTCGTTCAACCAGTGCCTGCAAAGATAGCCTCTTCCATGAATATGAGAGCTTTGGCATTCAGCCTCTTTCTGCTGTTGGGGCTGTGTGCGCTACAAGCTGGATGTCGTGATTCATTTGCAACTCCACAAGTCGATCTTGATAAACTGCCGGCGCGAGTCGTGAATGTCGTGCGTATCGCAAAGACTAATCAATACAACCAAGTTGCAACCTATTTCGGAACACTCCAGCCCGGCCAAAGAGCCCGTCTTGCTTTTGGTACGACGGGTAAACTCGCGCTGGTTTCGAAAACCTCAGGTCAGAAGGTGAAAGCTGGTGAGATCATCGCGCAGTACGACATCGTCCAACTGGAGAATAATCGCAAGCAAGTTTCTAGTGCGCTAGAGGCGGCGAAGTCCCAAGAGTCCGACACACGTGTTAGAGAACTAGAAGATCAATTGGCCAGACTTGTTTCGCGGATCGAGAATTCGACGTTGGTCGCACCGTTTTCTGGAACGCTCTCCAATATTGATGCTTGGCCCGGACAGATGGCCGGTCCAAGCAGACCATTGGCCGAGGTGGTTTCAGATTCAGACCCGACAATCGAAGTCAGCATCGCGGCCAAAACTGCGCAAGCTCAGTTTGTTGGGCGGCGACTAGAGGTCGTGCTCGAAGGTGGCATCGTCGCAGAGGCGGTTATCAAGTCGGTGGCCCCCCTGGTGGACCGGTCAACGAGAACACGAAAAGTAATATTGGAGATAACGACTGATCTTTCCTCGGTTCCATACACATTAGGTAGCGTTGTTAAGGTCAGCTTTGACAGCTTTCGTGACGCGACCGGTTTTTGGTTACCGCTTTCAGCGATGCAAAAGCGCGCAGGCGGTCTGTGGTCAACGATGGTGTTGGATGCCAACGGCGGTCGCACGATTGCAGGCCTACGCGCTATCGAGGTTATCTATGTCGAAAACGATACTGCCTATGTGACCGGAGCGCTACAAGATGGTGATCTTGTAATCGCTGATGGCACGCATCGCATTGTTGCCGGTCAAGAAGTGACTCCAGAAGTGCAGAATAATACTGCCAGTGCCACGTCCCAACCGCTTTCCGTGCCCTCAGCGGCAGGTGAACCGTTAGCGAGACCGTCACCATGATGGCTGAATTTCTCAGAAGAAACCCGCGCCTTCTCGTTTTGGTGCTGGCAGTAATTCTCGTTGGTGGCTTGTCTTCGGCGTTTGTGATTCCCACGCTCGAGGATCCTGTACTGCGCAAACGCGTTGGCGTGATCAGCACTCCGTTTCCAGGGGCTGATGCTCAACGTGTGGAAACGTTTGTCTCAAGTCCTCTGGAACGCCGACTTCAAAACATCTTCGAAATCAAACAGGTACGCTCCAACAGTCGCCAAGGGATTTCCAACCTGATTGTCGAACTGCGTGACGACGTAAATCGGGTGGACGAAGTCTGGGATCGAATCGCCAAGGCAATTGACTCCGATCAAACGGAATTGCCGTCGGGCTGTCTTGAGCCTGAATTGGAAATTTTTCCGCTTAAGGCATATGCGGCCATTGTTTCGTTGCAATGGCGTGACCCTTCTTCTTCGGGTGAATCTTTGGTCAGCCGTATCGCCAAACAGTTTGCCGATCGAGTCAACGGTCTTGCGGGGACAGAACAAGTGGACGTCTTCGGCGACGCGGGTGAAGAATTATTAATCGAAGTCGATCCGCAAGTCTTATCTGCAACCGGTTTGACGGTACAGAAAATTGCCCAACAGGTATCGGCGAATTTCGTTACGCAGCCGGCCGGTGGTTTACGTGGATCTGACTCGGCAATTCTTCTGGATCTGTCAGACGCCGCGACCAGTGAAAGCGGTTTGGGGAAATTCCTGATCAGCGATGGAGCGGGGCAGTCGGTTGCTCTCAATGAAATCGCTCAAGTGAACAGAACGATGAAGACACCTCGGAAAGACCTAGCGCTGATCGACCAGCGTGAGGCGATTGTGATTGGGGCACTGGTCAATGAAGCCAGTTCCATGCCGGTGTGGACAGTTGAATTGAATCAACTGATCGCCGAATTTCGCAATACCTATCGCGCGGAAGTCTCCATCGAGTCGCTGTTTCAACAGCACCCGCATATTGCTTCAAGGTTGGAAACGCTATTGCGTAACTTGATTCTTGGCACGTCGGCGGTTGTCGGTGTCGTGTGGTTACTGATGGGATGGCGAAGCATGATCGTCGTCGGATTGGCAGTTCCACTTTCGGCCGCCTTGGTGTTGTTGGCGATGCGCATGATGGAAATCCCCTTGCACCAGATGTCGATTACTGGTTTGATCGTCGCACTTGGCCTGTTGATCGACAACGCGATTGTGATCGTCGAAGACATTCGTTTGCGCCAATCCAGAGGCAGTTCGGTGGTCCAATCTGTGATGGCCAGTATCGCTCATCTGAAAATTCCGTTGGCCGGTTCGACTTTGACAACGACGTTGGCATTTTTGCCCATTGCGACTTTGCCTGGTCCCTCTGGCGAATTCGTTGGTACGATAGCCATCAGCGTGATTCTCGCAATTTCAGCCTCGTTCCTGTTGTCGATGACTGTTATTCCAGCGCTGTTTGCTTTTCTCCAACCTACAAGTGAGGAAATGTTTTCAGCCGATCAGGGGTTGCAGATACCACCTTTAAAAAAGTTGTATGAATGGTCGTTGGGCCTAGCGTTT
>CAYTPS010000110.1:0-13067 GCA_964439245.1 uncultured Pirellulaceae bacterium
ACAGTGAAATGATCGAATATCCAATTCACTTTCATGGCGGTCGTAAAGGGCACATCCAAGTTCCTAAGGACATCAGCGCTGATGACTGCAAAATGATTGAGCTACTAATTCCGATGCTGAGGATGCTTGCGGAAGGTGAGTAGAATTTTCTTAGGCAACGCTAGGAGGGAGTGACCTGAAATGATAGAGACAGGCTGGCTAAGCAGCCGCTAAAAATCCGCTCGGTAGACCATAATTGCATTGGGTGCCTACACGAGCGGGCCTTAGCAGTGTGTGGCGGAATCAAGTTTAGAAGCACGATTCGCCAAGTAGTATCAGCCAAAAGGCGATAGGCATAGTGAGCCCAATGCACTCACTATGCCGCTTTCATTATACCAACCTGACCAATGGCTAGCCAGCCCAAAACTCAAAATTATATACGCCCGCTTACGCTTTGCGTTTAGCGGCTCTTAGAAGCACGCCTCTAGCCCATGTTGAGGTTTTACCCCCAGCAGCAGCGTCTAGCAGCTCTCGCTCTTCTTGAGTCATTCTGATTCGCAATTCGGCTGACTTACGTTCTTCGTCGGCTTTTGGAGGCCGTCCCCGTTCGGTTTTATCCATGGAATTAGTGTAGCAACAAAAACGCATCTGAAAAGGGAATTCTATACTTGCACACCATGTTTATTGTAGCTACAATAAATTGTGTAAGAAACACCCGGAAGTGTTGAAGCACAACCGGGCAATCAAGTTCAAGCTTTCGCCTGATCCTGACGTGGTACTCAGATCATACGCGAAAGCGAAATCCCAGTAAAGGTTCGCTATGATCGCAACAGTATGTCAGCACGTAAAGAAAACCAAGCACGGCAAAAATCGCAACGGCTCACAGCGTTGGAAATGCACGTCGTGCAAAGCAACAATCTCTGACGCTCACGTACCCACAAGACCGCTGGACACCATGGAAGCTGATCCAGCACGCGTCTTCATGGCGATTGAAATGTTGTGCGAGGGTATGGGAGTGAATGCTGTCAGCCGAATCACCAAGCTACATCGCGCCACGATTACCAAGGCCGTTTTAATCGCTGGCGAAAAATGTCAGCAGTTCATGGACGAGCGCGTTCAAGGCTTATCTGTAGCTGCTGCGGAGATCGATGAGCTATGGCAATTCATCGGATGCAAAGAGCGCAACCGATCCAACACAAAGCTGAAAAACTACGCTGGCGATTGCTGGACATTTTTTGGCATTGATGCCGACACTAAGCTCATTTTGGCTCACGAATCAGGAAGGCGTACCAAAGAGGTAGCAACAGCGTTTCTAGGCAAGCTGCGTCGTTCAATTGCTGGCCGATGCCAAATCTCATCAGATGCCCTGCCAGCGTACAAACACGGCGTTCCAATGACTTTTCTGTCAGACGTTGACTACTCAATCCTGATAAAGCGATACAAGAACAACAATGACGTTTCCCACCGCTACAGCCCTTCAGCGATAAACAGTGTTGAGCGTATTGCACAATTCGGAAACCCCAACATGGATCGCTGTTCGACTTCCTACATTGAGCGTTTCAATTTGACCGCGCGAACAGGCATGGCGCGCTTCCAGCGTTTGTCTTTGAAGTTCTCAAAGAGCGTAGATGTCCACCTAGCAATGATTTCGATTTGGGTTTGCTGCTATAATTTCTCTCGGAAGCACGCGACGTTGAAGACTACACCAGCGATTGCAGCGGGAATCACCGACAAGAAATGGACAGTCCGCGAAATGGTGGAGGCGGTTTAATTTTCGGTGCATTCAAAACCACGCACATCGTGTCTCATTACCGTTCTTTCATTAGTGTAGATTAGCGTCGATTAGTGTTCCTCTTTTCCCTCGCACCCAGCGTTCTACTCCATTGGCGGCTTGGCCTCGCGAATCACCGCGCCGTTTTCATCGCTGATGATCAAAATGGCATAATCCGTGATTCCATCCAATGACCGATTACTTTGCGAGACGTAGTCAAACCGTCCGCGCAAATCAGTATACCCATCCTTGTGGAACACCACCTTGCCGGAAGAATCGCGTGCAAACACCTTCACGTAGGCTTTGGACAGAGGAGCTTTCTGTGCTGAATCACTCAATAGAATCTGCCCCCAAGACTCGACAACCTGCACGTCCATTGAATTGGCGAACCACGCGTGGGATTTAGACTGATCGCCCCCGACAACCTCCACCAACACATTCTTGTTGGCGAACTGTTTGGGTAAATCAAATTCCAAGGTGCCAGTCTTGCCTTCTTTAAGCTTCATCGACTGCGTCTCATTCGGGCGAATCATTGAAAATCCGTCCAACTGATCACGTGCGAACGGATTGGTGCTGAAGAGGAACTCGATATCCATCTGGTAATAATTTACCGTTACCGCTTCTAGATTCTGCCATTTGACGATCGCCTTACCGATACCCTGTGTTTCACCACTGACAACTTCCAGATCAAAACTGGGTGCGGAAGAGGCAGATTGGTCCTGTTGCTGTTCACGATTCTTGGGGTCCACCATTTCCGTTGGGCCACCCTTGATCTGGTCCACCATTGCGACGACATTTTCGAATCGCGATCTCCAGTGATCGACGGGATAATTGACCCACTTTTGGGCTTTGATTTTTGCATCGTCAGGCTTACTTCTGTACAAATCCAGATAGGCATCACAGTAGGCCCAAGGCATTGACGCCACAACGGTTTTGTCTTCGATCTTACTGAAGTGTTCCAGTGCCTCATCAATGCGATCTTGCAACAACATGTAGTACGTCACGACCAAGTGGTCGTCCGACGATAACGGAGAGCGATTGGCCAACACTTTCATCAGTTTTTCGTACTGTTGAAAGAATTTGGGATTAAGGATTGTTCGTTTGGATCCCAACCGATGAGCGCGAGCATTGACCAGCGGCGAGTACTCGCGTTGCTCATACCAGTTTCTTGCGACAGGATCGATGGTCAGCAACTGACTCTCAAACGCCATTCCACAATGCGCAGTATACCGGTCCGAATTCTTCAGATACTCCTTAATGGCCACTGCGTGATTGTGTTTAATCGAATACGACCATAGCGTTTCGTTGTAGTCGCGCTGGTTCCTCAACAACTCAATCGCCTGCAGGAAGAATTCCTTGTCCTTCATTCGGAAAGCAATTTTAGCTAGATCGACGCGCAACGTATTCTCCGACTTCAGATAGTCGACAACCTGCTGCGTAGTTCCGTTTTGTGAAATCCATGCCCATGACGTTTTGTCTTCTGCGGCTGGTTCGTCGGTAACGGTGAAGTCACGATTTTCGGCAACGGCCAGAATCACTTCCTCGGCAGCGTCCGAAACGTGAGCCGGGTAGTGCGAAAACTCGCCCGCGGTCGGGAAATAGAATGCGTATTGCGTCTTCTGGGTGCTAAAGGCCTCCAGTTGTAATGGACGTGTCTTGGTGCGCTGCGACCCGGCAGCCGGCATGGCTCCTTTGGGAATTTGCAAAAGCAGTTCAACCGCCATCGGCGAGGAGGTTGGATTGGTGATCACCACTTCAGCTCCATACAATACCCCAGATCGGAAATCTCCTTCTACGAATTTGTCGTGCTGCACGTCGTCGATGAATCGATATCGATCGTTGGTCTGAAAAAAGTTCTCGCTAACAAAAATCTTGGTAACGCCAGGAACGAATTGAGCTTCATGGTTTTGCTGGTGCAAGACGATCATCGGTCCAGTCGCATTGACGGTCAATTCTCCCTGCTCGACAACGACGTCTTGTTTGACGTCTTCCATTGGCAAGTCAATGACGGCTAACGCAAACATCATTTCAGTGAAGTTATTGTTTGATTCGGTAAACCAGCGTGACAGAAACGGCCCCTCAACGTGGTTGGCGTAGTCTTTCCAGAATTGGTTCGCTTTGACCAAGTCTGAATTCTGATCGGTGGGCAGCAAATGCCAGTAGTTGTTTTCAATCCACTCTTTGGTCGGTTCAACGCGTCGGTAGAGTTTGCCAATCGTGTCCCCAAGTACGAAGTCATCCAATTCACTTTCATCATCAAACACCGGGACTTGGAAAGAGTACGACTCAGATTTCCCGTCGACGAAGCGAGACCGCGATTCGAGGCGT
Source organism: uncultured Pirellulaceae bacterium (assembly GCA_964439245.1). Taxonomy (GTDB): domain Bacteria; phylum Planctomycetota; class Planctomycetia; order Pirellulales; family Pirellulaceae; genus Mariniblastus. Next base: position 4,079 of record CAYTPS010000110.1, read on the forward strand.
TTTTTGAGTTTTGAATATGGCTTTCCAAAATAGAGTTTAGATTGCTTTTCTGCCAGCTTTCGGCCCCGCGCACCCCGCGGTTCTTCTTCGGACTCGGCAAAATCCATACCCATCGCCATATCTAGGGATTCTATGTCCGCATCAGCCGCTCCACCTCCAAGACCGCCGCCAGCTCCACTTCCTCCACCTCCGAAGCCGCGTCCTGCTGATAGGCTCGGGAGTCCAAATTCCTCATTTTCATTCTGTCGCAAGTCATACCGTTGCCCGCGGTCCATTGATCTGCCCAGCAGCGCAAAGTTGTAAACGCGGTCCAGTTGTCCGGTTGGTGTGGGAGAAAGGTCATACAACTGCTCCACGTGCCTGACGATACTGTTGCGATCTTTCGCTTGACGTTGACCGAGCAAGATTTTTTCTACGACATTCAATCGGGCAAAATTCCATGGCTCCAACCACGCAGTTAAATCCTCCGCCAACAACCACTGATCCATAAACGTCATTTCACGTTTATGCTTAAGATACGGTTGAACAACTTCAGCAAAGAACTTGGGATCCTTTTTGAAGATGAAAAAGTTCAGCTCATGGCATGCATGCTGTGAGTACAGCCTTCTCTTTTCGTCTTCTTCTTTGTCCAGCCAATCCATCACAAATCGAAATTTACGAAGTTTCATGGCGTCTTTCCCAACACCCTTATACAATGCAAACACATCCGCCAATTCGTCGTAGGACTGGAACTGGCTGGACGCAACATCAGCAATCTTCAACGACTGTCCTGCCGACAACAGCTCTGTTTCGCGCGATCGCAGGAAGTGCTTCTCGGGATCAAGCGCTCGTGCCAACCGCTGATCGGCCGACTTGAATTCCACTAGTTTTTTGGTGATCAATGTCTGAGCCGTCAAAAACCGATCCACCACAACGACGCGCACCGCTTGTGCTCCCTTAATCTGTTTGGCCGTCAGTTTGATTTGGCCATTTTTGTCGGGGCGGAGATTCGTCAGTTGCGGCTGCCCGCCTCCAAGAAAATCAAGATTTGCAAACGACGTATTTTGGTCGACCTTCGATTGACGTTGTGCAGCCGTCTTCGGAGTCGCTGGAGCCGCATTGCCGGTCGAGGTTGGCGCTTGTCCAGCGCGGGCGAGTTGTTCAGTGGTGGTCGTTTCTTGGACCGACCAAGGGTTAAGCAATAACGTCGGACGTTCTAGCATGTTGCCCGGATAACGATTTACGTATCGCCGGTCCAAGATGTATTGGTACTCTTCTCCAATCTTCCGGCCCGCAAGATAGCTGGAACGGCGGATGGCAGGACTCAGCTGCCACGGCTCGAGCCCGCGTATTGATTGCAGGTCACGCCACGGGTCAAATGCAGTTCGGGTCGGCAGATAGCGTACGGGAAAAACGTGTACGCGTGTCGTTGGCCTTGCATCGGCGATCTGCACAATCAGCTGTTTGTCTTCTACCGTGGCATCAATGGGAACAGGGTGGACTGGCGTGTGCCGTTTGAGAATTCGATGCCGGCCGACTAAAGCACGTCCCGCCTGTTTTCCCTCAGTAACGCGAATCATGATGCGACGAGTGCTGTTGGCCAGAGTTCGACTTCGCAAGATCAGCTCGTAGTCGCCCGGTTCCAATTTCTCGACAGCCAGCTGACCATCGACGACTTTCAACTTCGCAAAACAATCGCGCACCGTCCGGTGACGCCGAACCTCAAGCAGTGTCGCCTGCGTTGGTTTAAGTTCTGGTTTGGCTCGATCGATCGTACTCAACAGATCATCCGGCAGTGGCAACGTCAGCACTTCTCCCGCGAGCAAATGGTAGTTACTCGAAAGGTGCAATGTCTCAAATTTTGGATTCCAATTGCGGCTGGTGCCGTCAGCTAATGTGGCTTCGACATTTTCAACGTGGCCAATATTGCCAAGTGAAACGCGTCCATCTTGGTCGGACTGGAGGTCGACGCTTACCGTCTGTTTGAGACCGAACACTTTCATCTTTAGTCGAACGGGCTGACCGGGTTTTGCCTCCCCCGTCTTTCCCAGCACCTCTAAAAACGCTCCTTTTGAAGTTGGCAAAAAATGGACGTCTTGAATTTCGTTCGTCAAATCAATCTGGTTTATCGTAAAAGTCTTGCTGGCCGAAAGCGTTTGTTCCTTTCTGAGCAAGCTTTCAATTTTTGCATGCAGAGTAAACGAAATTTTGTGCAGCCGCGGAGGCACCCGAAATGTCGCCGTTGCTTCATGCGCCTCTGAGATGCCCAAGTCGGTGATGGTTTTGCTGGTGCGTGTACCATCGACCGAAACGGAATTAATCTCCAGTCGCGTCGACTTCAGACGTTTGAGCGGAATTGGATTTCCACCGGCCACGCGCAGTGATGGACGGATAACAACAGTGGCTTCGCTGTTACGAGCGAGCGATTCACGATCAATGTGAAATGCCGATTGAAGAGAGTACTGCTCCGCTACAGGCTCCAACACACTCAGGCAACTAAAGTCTCCTTGGGTGATTACTACATTTCGCCGTTTCATACCTCCGGTCGAAAACGGCACAACAATATTCCCATCGTCGTCGGATTCATAATTGCGGCCGCTAATTTGTAGAGAAGCATCGACAACTAGGTTACCCGATTCATCCACGACGTTGAAACGCTGCCCTAGCGCTGTCACAGCCCCCACCATCTGCAGCCTGCCTTTGCGAATCAAAGCTCGTGAGCTTTTCCCGCCACCGATGAAATCAATGACATACACACCACGTTTGTTGATCTGGTCAAAGCTAAGTTTTCGTTTCGTTCGCAATAGTGGCGAATCAGAATACTCGGCCAGCTCTTGAAAATTGGCCACCAATCCGTCGAGGTTAACATCCGTGTCGATCTCTTTGCCATGTTTCAAGTAGTAGTTGCGTGTATTGATCTCGAAGACTTTCACAATCAACTTCTTGACGTTCTTTGTGAAAATCTCCAGCTCAATTTTTTCATCAACGCCGAACGATTCTTTGTTGGATACCGCAAAGTCCAGATCGACGCGCTCCATCAGTTTTTGATATTCTTCTGGCGGCAACATCGCAGCCCATCTTTCGCGATCACCTTTACCGGCGAGAATTTTTGCAATGGCGAACTGGCGCTTCAGATAATCGCGCTCAAAATATTCCTCGAAAGCTTTTGTGTCTCTTGCCGTTGGTAGAAAGTGGCGAAGGTAAGCCGTCACCAAGGACTCGTCATTGCCGATCGGCCCAAATCGGGTTGCACGCTTGTAATCAGAACCAAGCGCAGCAACTGAATCGGATCGGACACTGCGCGTTAATTCTGGATTGATATAGGACGCATTGCGCGGGATGGCCAAATAAGTCATAAACAAGGCGCGATTCATTTTCCCCATCGCCATCTCCAACTCCAAACGGCGATAGAGCACACTGGCCTTTAGGCTGTTGAAAGCGGGAGAGAGATCTTTGACGAACGCCCACAATCGTGTGAGGTAATCCGATCGCACTTGCGCATCAGCTTGCATGTTCTCATCATGTGACGGATGCAGACGCAACATCATCTCGTCAATGTACTTTCCATTGGATCTAAGAGCCGGAATTTTTTCGGCAAGATCTTCCAGCTGTTGCTTTGATAGCTGCAGGTGGATCTCCATTGCTCCAAACTTGGTCGCGTCTTTGCCCCTCATGTCCAAGGCAATTAGATCTACCACGGCCGGAAACGTAGGATCTTTTATTCGTTCCAGTAACGCCCGCCGTTGCCGCGCGTTTAGTGTTTCCCCTGCCAGCCACCACAAACCGGCGTCATCAAATCCTCGCAGCCGATCGTTGCTTCTCCGAAGTTGAACAGAGATCAATTTGGCAGGATCAATCAACGCCGGATCAAGTTTTTCCGGTAAGTCTTTCTGTCCGCGGGCAATAGCGCGTTGATGATTGAAATGCAGGTTCAACTCGCGCGTCAGATACTTGAGCGTCCTTTGGGGATCATCGCTATAGACCAACAACTCCTGTCGATGTTGAATCTGTTTAACCAGTTTTGTTGTACCGTGGCGTTTTATCCAGCGTTTGAGCAAGCTGTCAACTTGGTCAAGCTGTTGTTCGTTCTGGTAGTGGATGCAGTGGAAGTAAAAATAGTCTTGGCTGCCGGGGACAAGTTGTTCGAGAGTCTTTGCTCGGTCGCTAGAAAGGGCGAACTCCTCCCAGAACGAAATTTCTTGTGCGGAAGCTGATGTTGTGGCAGTTGCCACAAGAGTTAGAACCAAAATCAGACAATTGAACAGACGCATGGCTTGGGTACCTGCATTGAGAACGTTGGTTGCAGCAAAATTTTCGATATTCGAGGCCATAGACGCCCCGCAACGAAAGAAGTTCCGCTGATAGTACGAATTGCTGATACTACGATTTGCTCATCGACTTATTACACAACAAGTCGACTTTTTTTGAGAATAACCGATGTTTCAGCCTATTCGGAGACCGGTCACCGGTTGGCCCAGCTATTTCGCTGGCGCAAAGGACCGCAAATTAGGCCAAGAAATCGGACGCTATCGGCGTCCGTAACTGGTCGATGCCGGCGGCAGTTTGATCTGCTTAAGATAGCGGAACATCGTCGCTTCGATATTCTCGAAGTTGCCGCCAAATGCTTCAGCAAATTGCTCGACCCGGTCGGTACGCGAGTAACGAGAAAAATTCTCGCGTTTGCCATCTTCGGTCAGGAATTTGATGTAGTCCCTAGACTTGGTTTCGGCCAAGAAAAACGTCAAAGCCCATCCGTAAGCGTACGCCAGTTGTGCGTTGGACTGAAACAGCCGATCATCACGTACGATATTCTCCAAGTTCCCCTTGGCCGACCCGTTATCAATCAACCGCAACATGGTTCTCATTCGACCCATGTTGATGCGATCGGATTGTTTGGTGTACATGTAACTGTTGTTGACGCCTGGTGCTTCAAACATGCAGGCCAAACCTTCACTTACCCAACGTGCTGAGGCACCATAGCGCGAATGAATCCCTCGATTAAAGGCGGTTTGGTGAGTGGCCTCATGGACAATGGTATCAGTGTCCAACAACCAGTCTTTCCGTTTGCCCTCGAAAGGATCGTAAGTGATGACGCGATTACTTTTGGGTGAGTAATAGCCCAACGTGTTCGCACTCAAACTCCCCTTGTGATAAGAGGCCAACATGCGATCAAACTCTCGGCGTGTCCTGAGCACAACGGCCACCATGGGAAACTTCGACGGCTTCAGTCTAGCACCGCGCGTGTGAAAGTAGTTGGCGAAACGCACGTTCAGATCTTCAAACGGTTTCGCCCAAGTCTGATAGTCACCTTTGGGGTGAACGACCACAAAACTTGGCGTCACCGAGACCTTGTACTTTTGTCCAAACTCCTTTTGCAGACCACGTGCCATTGCAGTCTTGGAGTAGGGCATGAAAGTCTGGGGAAGAATCTTGTAGTCATCATGCGATGCCACTGGCACTTTTGTCATGCGTCCATCTCGCCGCAGCAACTGCATCTGGCTCCCATCCCAAATCAGCGGGTTTCCAATGAGCGTGCGCTGCTTCACCTTGACCTTGACCATCAGGTTGCCGTATTCGCCCTCTGCCGCTTGAGACATTGTGTCCTTTTTCGCCCGGCTGTTTTGCCCAAAAGAATTCCCGACAGCCATCAACACGCAAAAGAAAGCAACCGCGATCCAAAACACACGGGAGAAACGGGGAGGGGTCGTAGGTTGGCTCATCGCGATAATTCTGTGACAGATATTGTGGCAAGAAACTTGGGCAGTGAAACTTAGGACACGGCACCAGCATTTCCGCAACTCAATTGTTAGAATTACTGGTATAATTTTCTAATCGATTCAGGCAAAAGGCCTTTGGCCCAATCTCATCGAGACTTTGTTTATTCAGGGAAACGCGGTTGGACTCATGTTGCAAAAACGCATCATCAAATTCACTGGATTTTGCCGTTTGAGGATGGCTTTCTCCGCCGGTTCCTTGCTTGCCATTATGGTGCTCATGGGACTCCCCCCCGCTTTAACTTTCGCCCAGTCCGAAGAAATGAAAGTGCTAGGGGACGTCAATAATCTGCTGGAACAACTGCAGGGCGACGACATTGGGCTACGAGACAAAGCCGAATCGGCGATCGCTGAACTACCGATCGAAGCGCTAGACTACATCGACGTTCCCAGCGACGACGCAACCACTGACTATGTTGAACGTTTGTTGCGCGCTCGAAAATCGTTGGAGCAAAAAGCTGTTGAACTGACGTTGAAGCCGTCAGTCGTTAATCTTGAATCAAACACAACCATCGAAAAGGCTTTAACGAGCATTTTCGCGCAGACGGGCAACCGAATTACATTGCACGGCGATACTGCTCAGACCACCGCAAAGAAAAAACTCTCCGAGGACATCAAGGACGGCAGCTTTTGGGACGCGTTAAACGCGATCATGGTCGCGGGAAATCTTGAGGTCGATCCATACGGCGGTGATGCTGGCACAATGATGCTGCGACCGGCTGAAGCAGTACGACCTAAAACCTCAATCACTGAATCCGCGTCTCCCAATGCAACCGCAGGCATGCTTCATGTCGAGTTGCGTCGAGTCACGTCGACGCTTAGCACTCGCAACCCCGCGCTCAGTTTTATGACTCTCGAGCTACTGACGCGTTGGGAGCCGCGCGTAACGCCAATCTCGATCGATCTACATACTGCGACGCTCAAAATCGTCGATGATCAAGGCAACAAAGTTCTTCCGAGCAAGACGGGTAAAGTTTCGGGGATCATTCAGGCCGAGATCCCAGAGCTCAGCTTTCCGTTGAACCTACCGCTGGTATCTCGCGAGATCAAACAGCTGGAAAAGATCACAGGCACGCTTCAAGCCGTTCTGCCGGGCCGAGTAGAAACGTTTACTTTCAAAGGATTGGGCGATCTTGAAGATGGCGTTGAGCAAACCAAGAGTGGTGCCACAGTCACGTTCCACGGATACCAAATGAATGAAGATCTGTTCGCTGTCACGTTGGAGCTTTCCTTTGGCGAAGACTCCAACAACGTCGACAGCCATTTAAGTTGGGCGTACGACAACGTCGTAGAAATGGTTAGCGGCGATCAGCGATTTGAGCCCGTTGCCAGCGAGACGGTAATGCAGCGTGGGCAAAGCATGAAAGTGCAATATCTATTTGAAGAAGATCCGGAAAATTGCGACTTGGTCTACAAAACACCGGCGGCGATCGTCAAAGTTGATTTGGATTTTGAGCTCAATGACGTGCCGCTGCCGTAGGTTCGCGCACTGAACGAACGGATCCTAAAAAATACCCAGCTGATCTCGAGCATCGTCACTCATCATGTCCTGTGTCCATGGCGGATCCATGACGACTTTGACTTCGACCTCACTGACAGACTCGAGCTCACCGGCGAACTTTTTCGTTTCAGCAACCAGCTGCGGTCCGGCAGGACACATGGGACTGGTCATGGTCATGTCGATATCAACTTTGAATTTGCCGTCTTCGCCTTCGTCGGGTTTGATTTCGACAACATAGATCAAGCCAAGGTCAACAATGTTGACGAACAGTTCAGGATCGATGACTTGTTTGAGCGCTTCGCGTACTTGATCTTCATGCAGTGACATGATTCGGACTTCCCATTGAGTGCGTGTTTTTTCGTTTTCTAATCTGCCGTCGACCGGCGAGAGAGTTATTCTTTAATTTTAACCAGAATTGAATCGCCGTCGACCTTTACTTCGTGAGCTACTGTTCCCTGAGTCGCCGGCATGCACAGCGCCTTCCCACAGCGGATGTCGAATTTCGCTCCATGACGAGGGCAGGCGATCTCAAAGCCCTCATGCTCACCATCGCTCAGAGTTCCACCATCATGCGTACAGACGTCATCGATACAGAAATATTCGTCACCGACTTGAAACAAAATGACCAAGCGGTCATCAACTTCAGCAAGCATTTTCTCGCCGTCTTTGAGATCGGATTTCGTTGCCGCCTGCAAAAAGTCACTCATATTCGTTTTTCCGCAATAAATGGTTTGGCGAAGAACTACTTTCGCTCAGTTATCGATCAAATTTTGCCTGAATCTAACTCGATTGTTATCAAAACTCCAGAGGACAACTTTTTAATCTAGGAAACAACGGAACTATTAGGCTATCCTCAGATTTAAGTAGAGCGTGTCAAAGTCCCCGGTTGCCTCCTGACAGAATGGCCTATGTTTTCCCGCCTATCGCCAGCATTCTTAGTCCTCTTTCCTCGGTCAATTCTTACTGCGTTGATCTTCCTGACTTGCTGTGTCCCTTTATTGGCGGACCAACCGACTAAACTCCCCGAGACGGTCTCCTTCAATGCGCACATTCGTCCCATCATGTCCAACACATGTTTCGCGTGCCATGGTCCCGACGAAGAGGACAACCATTCTGGTTTGAGACTGGACAGTTTCGAAGCCGCGACAGAAGAAGCGATTGTGGCTGGAGACGCAAAATCATCGGCCGTTTTCCAGCGCATTAACGACAGCGCTGATCCAATGCCACCGGTAGACTTCCGGCATCAATTGTCTGACTACGAAAAAGCCCTCTTCGAAAAGTGGATCGATCAGGGAGCCAAATATCAAAAACATTGGTCGTGGGCACCGTTGGTGCGACCGGAACGTCCAAATACAAAAGTGACGACGCCGGGAGCAAGCAACAGGAAACACACGTCTGCAATCGATCAGTTCATCCAACGGCGCTTGGCTGTAGAGAATTTGGATCCCTCGCCTGCGGCTGATCGCAAGACACTTCTGCGACGATTGAGTTTGGATCTGATCGGAATTCCGCCAACACCTGAGGAGCTTGAAGTATTTGAAAACGACCAATCCGCTGACGCTTGGGAAAAGCAGGTCGATCGTTTGTTAGCATCTCCGCACTACGGAGAGCGTGTAGCGACTCAGTGGTTGGACATCGTTCGATTCGCCGACACTGTTGGTTTTCATGGTGACCAGAATCAGAATAATTTTGCCTATCGCGACTACGTGATTGAGGCCTTCAACTCGAACAAACC
>CAYTPS010000111.1:0-266 GCA_964439245.1 uncultured Pirellulaceae bacterium
GTCATGAGTCGGCGAGCATTCTCGAGGATTGACTGATTCTCCTCGACACCATGATCCAAATTGATACATGCTAAAACTTTTGGCTGCTTGATCTCATTTTCGGTAAGCAGAACTGGCACAGGACAAGCACGCATCAAATTTGCTGCCGTTTCACCGTAGCGACCTTTTCGATGGCTGGATTGCCCCTTCATATATCGCACAACCAGGTCGCAGTCATTGTCGACCGCCGTGCTGATTAGCTCACTTGATGTGCGGTGACCGACCAA
>CAYTPS010000111.1:276-13065 GCA_964439245.1 uncultured Pirellulaceae bacterium
ACTTCACTCCACTTTTGGCGAGCTGCGTTTGTACCCGCTCGAGATACTTCTTTTTTGCGGCAACAGCCGTCTCATACATGATTTCAGTGGAAAGCTGAGGAACTCGTTCTGGCGAAAATGGTGTCTGTATAGTGTCGACTAACAGCACTTCTGCGCCATAAACTTGGGCTAGGTTCGATGCAGTTTTCTCAGCTCCCTCGGTGTCACACGGAGAATTGGTAACGAGCATGATTTTGTTGAAAGTATTTGACATTTCGGCTCCAGTTCCAGATCGGTTTTGATTCGCAAGATCGGACATCGAGAGCAAACCACGCACGAACCATGCCAAACTGATTGATGGCTAAAAAAAAGGTCGGCAGTTTCTGGCCAGTCGACAATACAAGAATTCGTTGCCGCTTCCTCAGAAACGGTACCAAACAGACCTTACTCGCGAATCACGAGTACGGGGCAACTGCTGTTTTGAACAACCTTCTCAGCAACAGAACCGAGGAACAGCCGCGAGATTCCCTTACGTCCATGAGAAGAAATTACGATCAAACCGGCTTCTTTCGCATGTGCGAACTTGGCAATCTCCTCTCCATGTTCCAAGTCGAAATCAGCGATCACCGAGAATTTGACACCCTTGTACTCCTCGGGCAACTCGTCTTTAAACCTCGTGAAATACTGCTTTGAGTCAGGCACCACTCCGGCAGGGAACGTCATCACGTAAATACACTCAATCTGCTCCAATGAATCTGCAATTTCGGCCGCAAGTTTGAGTTGTTCAAGAGACATTTCTTGAAAGTCCCAAGGCACGACGATTGTGCAGTCCTTATATCGGTTCATTTCTTTTCACTTAGTGGTTCAATGGGCATTTTCAAATTGGATCTCACGTTTTCCAACCATGTCAACGTTTACGAGATATCGAATTTTTCTAACAATCGATATAGAGATCGGCGATTGATGCCAAGTGCCCGGGCTGTTTTCGTTTTGTTTTTTCCACACTTTTCATAAGTCTGCACAACATGCAGCTTGTTGAGAGTTTCCAGATCGATATCTGCATTAGACGTTACGTTGACAGCCGCAACGGGTGTTTCATCGGCGTCGACAATTGCGTCGGGTAGGTTTCGCAACTCAATTTGGTCTTCTTCAGACAAAACCTTCGCGCGCTCAAGTGCATTCTGCAACTGGCGAACGTTTCCTGGCCAACTGTAACTCTCCAGCTTTTGCATAACTTCTTCACGGATGTTGAATTCGTCGCCTACAAATTTTTCAGCAAGCAGGCGAATATCTCCGGAGCGTTGTCGCAACGGGGGCAACTGAATACCCAACACATTGATCCGATAGAACAAGTCCTCACGAAAGTTTTTGTCTTTGACTTCCTGCTCAAGGTCTCGGTTGGTGGCTGCAATGACTCGCACTTTGACCTTCCGCTCAGCGACTGATCCAACCCGTCGCATGGAACCGTCTTCAAGCACTCGCAGTAGTTTGGCCTGCAGAGCGCCGCTCATTTCGCCAAATTCGTCGATAAAAAGTGTCCCTCCATCGGCAATCTCAAACAGGCCCGGTTTCGCCGCAACAGCCCCGGTAAACGCACCTTTTTCGTGACCAAACAGCTCGCTCTCGAGCAACTGGTCGGGCAAGGCAGCACAGTTAACCACGACCAGTGGCTTGTCGGCCAACGGACTCGACTTGTGTATCGCTCGTGAAACCAGCTCTTTGCCAGTGCCGCTCTCTCCCTGAATTAAAACCGGCTTGTCCGATGCCGCCGTCTTTTGAATCAAACGGAAGACCTCCTGCATTGCCGGCGATGTTCCGATCATCTCTGAGCTGGGCGATTGTCGCTTAATCACCTCTCTGAGTTGCCGGTTCTCTTTTTCTAGTTCATGAGTTTCACAAGCGCGTTTGATTAACCGAGCAAGGTCATCCATCTTGGCTGGTTTGGTCAGAAAGTCATAAGCGCCCAACTTGATTGACTCAACTGCGTTTTCGATTGTCCCGCCACCGGTCAGCATAATCACTTTGGGCGGCGACTCGCGCTTCATGAGTTGCTTCAGCGCATCGATTCCTGAGACACCGGGCATGTGAATGTCCATGACCACAACATCAAATTTTTTGTTGGTCGATACATTGAGAGCTTCTTCGCCATCTTCGGCTTCGTCCACGCGAAAACCGATTCGTTTCATGTAGCGACATGCTGATTGTCGAAAGTCGGTCTCGTCATCAACGATCAACAGATCAATGTCAATTTCCGAACTGTCAGTTGTCTTTTTAGATTTTGGCTCACTAACGCTCATCTGGTTCTTCTCAACTGAAATTGTGATAGCATTTCGATCTGCCGTCGTCTGAATCTAAAGTATAAGTGTAAGTCATCATGCAATGGGTGTGAGCAGGCCGAATATTCAAAACAGAAGGCCCTGCATGCCAATGCTATTCGTTGCGCGCGGTCACAGGATCGGCACTCGTTTGTTGGGTTTTGGCAGCTTTGTTCTGAGGTTTTACAGTGAGCACTGCACACCCGGCTTCGCGAACTACATACTCCGCAACGCTGCCCATCAAGATCCGTCGAAGTCCAGTGCGACCGTGAGTTGCCAAGACGATCAGGTCAATTTCGTTCTGGTGGGCAAACTCTACGATCGATCGCCCGGTAAAAGGACTGACACAAACGTCATGCGTGAAGGGAACTTCATCGATGGTAGGTTTATATTCCATCAGTCGCTTCAACGCCTGGTTCTTAATGCGTTGGATCGCGTATGCATAATCACCGTCTTGATCCGCCACCGCCAAATAAACGATCCGGGCTTCGTTGGCCAACGCCAGTTCGCAAGCAAGCTCATTTGCGGCTTCATTGAATTTGGAAAAGTCGATGGGACATAGAATTTTTTCAATCTTCATTTTCCCACCCTATGCTTGAACTGGAACGTTTGCTGTGGACTTGATGGCCAAGACAGGACATTCAGCGCGGCGAACAACAGCTTCGGCAACGCTTCCCATCAAAGCTCGCCTTAGTCCTGTACGTCCATGGGTTCCGATGACAATGATGTCGATCTCATGTTCTTTTGAATATGCAACGATCTGGTCGGCCGCCAACCCCATGTCAAGGGCATAAGCCCTCGGGATCTCGTCTCCTACTGGCCGGATAAACTCTTCCATCTTTCCAATCAGATCTTGCTCCGCTTTCTCTGCATCAAAAAACTCCGGCGGGGTTTCAAGCGGACTGGGGAGAAACACGTGAAGGTAGATGATTTTGGCCCCAGTTGATTCTGCAAACATTGATGCATACTCGTTGGCTGCGTGGTTGTACTGCGAGAAGTCGACCGGGCAAAGGATTCGTTTGATGTTCATGTTTGCTCCTTGAAGTAAAGTCAAAAGAGAGCGCAAGCAAGACACGTGCCAGAGACATTCGCGGTATGAAACGCACAGACACTGAGAATTTTGATTGCATATTGGAGGCCCTCAGCAATCGCAACTGTGCGAATTGGCGCGCTTTTACCGCCGGAGACGCTCAAGCGTGCGGTTTCGCATCGTAGACGGGGATTTCGATCACAAATTTGGCACCGCCCGATGGAGAATCGGTGACAAACAGCCTCCCACCGTGGGATTCGACAATCCTGCGAGAGATCGCCAACCCGAGCCCTGTCCCTTTAGTTTTGGTAGTAAAGAAAGCTGAGAAGATTTCCTCGCGTTTGTCCTGATCGACGCCGTCGCCATTATCTGAAACTGCCAGAATAAGTCTCCTTTCCGAAGGCACCAGGCTATCAACAAAACAGAGATCAATCGTTATAGGACCATTATCGCAGCAGGCAAAAATGGCATTCTCCAATAAATTCCTGATCACTTGGCGCATGCGATCACCATCAATAAACCAAGTCCTTGGAACATCGTCAGAGCAGTTGATTACCAAATTGGGCTCCGACTGAACCGCGTTGGCTTCTAATATCTGCTGCCATGTCTCGTCCACCAGTGAGCGCATCTTGCATTTGCGGCGTTCAAGAATCACCGGTGCGCTGTAATTTCGAACCTCCTCTAGCAGACCGTTCACATCGTCGAGCGCCTTTTGAACCTTATGAACCAGCTCGAGGCTTTCAGGCATATCCTCAAGATCCAGTGAAAGTTCCGCAAGGCAAGCGTGGCTGCGTTGAAATGCATTGCGACTTTCATGGGCCAGTCCCGCGACCATTTGGCCGATCGCGGCCAATCTTTCTTTGGCGACAAGTTTCTGCTGGGCCTGTTCGATTTCGACAAGGTGAGCCTTTCGCTCAACCAACCGCGCCAACAATCCGCGCAGTGCATCCGGGTTGATGGGTTTTGGCAGAAAGTCATAGGCACCTTCCCGCAAAGCCGTCACCGCAGCGTCAAATTCTCTCAACCCCGTCACAACGATAACTGGCGCGTTAGGCAGTTCGCGCTTGATCGGCGCGATCAAATCGCCACCGCTTCCGTCGGGTAATCGCCAATCGATGATCACAGCATCAAAACGCCGCTGCTTTGCAGCAGCGATAGCCGGCATGCAATGGCTCACCGCTTCGGTGGGATAGCCGTCAAGCGACAAGATATCTTCAATGTTCTGACGCGCGTCGTCATCATCTTCGACAATTAGTACTGAAAAGTTTTCTGGCATTTAAGGCCTTCACTCGCGGACTTGGTCCCAAATTAGTAGTGTGCGACAAACGATAACGGTAGTGCTGCTATAGCATTGCTTCGTTAACGTTGTATCGTAGCCGATCTCGCAAGGGATTTAAGGATTTGCTCTTAAACTAGCAAAGTCCTGGGACTTCGACGGGGCAAACCGCCGGCCGATCGAGCGGAAACCAAGCTCCGGTGGCTTGTATTGGCAGAGTCGCCGTTGAAAGTGGAAACTAAAATTGGCTGCGACTGCCAAGGGCAGTAAACTTCCATATCACGGATAAAAGCCGCAGCCACCGTCACTGCGTTTATAGATTGAAATCTCGATTGAACAATACTTGGCGCACGAGGCAACTGAGATCGTCGAATCCCGAAAAGTCCCAGACTCATGTCGAATTGGTGGTGATTACTTGCTAATCGTGATTTTCCGAGGCTTGGCATCCTCAGACTTCGGGATGAGGATTTTCAAAACACCATCGCTGAACTCTGCTACCGTTCTTTCTTCGTTGATTGCGTTGGGCAGCACAACGCTGCGCGAGAAATTTCGCTGGTAGCGTTCGACGCGGTGAAACTGCTTTTTTTCACCCTTCTCTTCGGATTCTTCGGATCGCTGTCCGCGGATCGTCAGCGTGTTGTTGTCGATTTGAATATCAACCTGCTCCGGATCAATGCCGGGCAAATCAACTTTAACTTCGAACGCTTGATCTGTTTCGGCAACGTCCAACGAGCCGTCTACCAACTGGCTGATCTCGCCATTGGTGTTACTAAGGTACTGGTTGAATATCTCGTCAACCAGACTTCTCAACGGCGAAAGAGATGAAGAACTTAACTGACGTTTAGCATTGGCTTTATCCATGAGATGCTCCCTGTAAAGACTGAACTATTAGACCCGTGGTCCCTAACGAAGTGAATTTTCAAACACAAGCCGTAGCCGTTGTTCGGACTTGAAACTTCAGTTGCTCGCCAGACGCCTTGGCCAGAACGCTGGCGACGGTAGTGTGCGCTATTTTGGTCAATGCTTCGTGAGTAAAGAAGGCTTGATGGCCAGTGATTAGGACATTGTGGAACGTCAAAAGTCGAGCGAACACATCGTCCTTCAATACCGTAGACGAGCGATCTTGGAAGAAGATGTCGGCTTCTTCTTCGTAGACATCGATCGCCAGAGCACCCAAACGCCCGGATTTTAGCCTGCCAATGACGGCCGCCGTATCGACTAATGCGCCTCGACTGGTGTTGACTAACATTGCCCCGGGCTTCATTCGGTCGAGCGCTTTATCGTCAATCATGTGCAAAGTTGCTTCGCTCAAGGGACAGTGCAGCGTTACGATGTCAGCCTCACTAAAAACGGCCTCGATGTCGGTGTAATCGCCGTAGTTTTCGAGCTGAGGAACCGGGTTTAGGTCAACCAACAGAACGTCCATCCCAAAGCCCTTCGCGATGCGGGCAACACACGAACCAATTTTGCCGCATCCGACGACGCCGATCGTCTTGCCCTGCAAGTCAAATCCGAGCAAACCATCGAGTGCAAAATTTCCCTCTCGGACGCGATTGAAGGCTTTGTGGATTTTACGATTGAGTGTCAAAATCAGACCGAACGTATGCTCGGCAACCGCGTGAGGAGAATATTCTGGGACGCGAACGACACTGATGCCATTTGTTTGACAAGCTTTCAAATCAACGTTATCGAATCCTGCACACCTTAACGCGATTAGCTGTACACCACATTCAGCCAATGTTTTGACAACGCCCGCTCGCACTTCGTCGTTGACGAACAGACATACCGCTTGACAGTCCCTAGCAAGTTTCGCTGTTTGAGCATTGAGGGGAAAATCGAAGTACTCGACCTCGACTGGCTGGCCTTGAATTGCACGGTCAAAGTATTCTCGATCATAGTCTTGGGTACTAAAGAAGGCGATTTTGATTACCACTTTGATGACTCCTTGCGATGGCTAAGGGATGTGTTGACTGGCCGAGCAAGCCTCAAACATTCATGAGGTTGCCTGAGCATTGTTGTTCTCCTTTGGCAAGCACCACTCCGTTCTCAAGTTGTCTTTCACGGCCATGACTGGGCATTCTGCTTTCCGAATCACTTCGGCACAAACGCTACCGTGCAGAAGGCGGGCTAAACCGGTCGTTCCGTGAGTTCCCATCACGATTAGGTCAACAGGTCGTTCTTTGGCAAACTCTAGAATCTCGTCAGCTGGATCGCCGTCACGCACTTCGTGCTGGTGCTGCACGCCTTGTACGAAGGGACGTACTTCATAAGCCAGCATCGAATACAGTTCATCTAAACGGTTTTCGACAGGTCCATCATTGGAAGGAGGATAGTTGACGCACAGATAAATGATTTCAGCACCACTGGATTCAGCCAGCAGCGAGGCGTAGTAGTTCGCCGACTTGCTGAAAGGAGAGAAGTCGATTGGACAGAGGATGCGCTTGATTGATTTCTTCATGGTCACGATTTTCCCGGTGACTTTCGAGGTCGCAAAGTTGCAAGAACCTTCCGCAAACATTTCAAGCAAGTGACATGCCAAAGTAGCGTGTGTTGAACAATGCAGAACGTTCCCTTCAATGCCCACCGCGAAGCGCGCCCCTATGCACACGACTGATAAAGATTGTGCTCGAACGCTCGGTGGCGAACGGTAACTTTTTTGGACTGTCGGAGTTCGGGGGATGGTATCCAACTTGCAGAACTGCAAAAGAAGATACGAACAGAAGCAAATTTGGAGCATCCCATGAAAAACGTAAAGATCCGAACCCCAGAGGCTCAACTGTTCTCCGTTTACACCTTGCAAGATCCAATTCGCGCTGAATTGATCAAAAACATGTTGGCTGACCATGGAATCAAAAGTCCAGATAACAGGTGAACATCAGGCCGGATTCACAGGCGCTCTTCCTATCGAGATACAAGTTCTGCAACGGGATTCCGAGGCGGCGAAAAGTTTTATCAAAGTACATTTTCCCGATGGTTAGCCAAGTTTACGTCGTGGGGATATAATTGCCGGCTCACAAGTAACCAGGAATCTCATGACTGACCAACCATCGCAACCAGAAATAGCACACGCCGCGTTGGCGGCGATCATGGAATCCGCTGTGGACGCAATCATTACGATTGACGAAAGAGGCACCATTGTCAGTGCCAATCCGGCGACTCATGTCCTTTTTGGGCACACGGTCCATGAGCTTCTGGGCAAAAACATTAAGTTGCTGATGCCCAGTCCCTATCACGAAGAACACGATGGCTACCTTGAAAACTTTCATCGAACTGGCGATCGGAAAATTATCGGTATAGGACGAGAAGTGGTGGGCAAGCGGAAGGATGGATCCACGTTTCCAATGCACCTTGCCGTTAGTGAACTTGAAGTCGATGGAAAAAAACTCTTCTCAGGAATCGTTCGCGACATCAGCGCTCTGCACGAACGTCAAGCTCGGCTCGAAGCAATCCTGAGCAACGCTGTCGATTCGATTATCACCATCGACGAGCGTGGCCTGATCGACTCGGTCAACCCAGCGACGCTCGATCTATTCGGGTACCAACAAGAAGAGCTGCTTGGCAAAAACGTGAAGATGTTGATGCCGAATCCGTATCGCGATGAACATGATGGGTATCTGAAAAATTATCATTGTTCAGGCGACAAAAAGATCATTGGCATCGGACGTGAAGTGATCGGGCAACGCAAAGACGGCTCAACGTTCCCGATGCATTTGGCCGTTAGTGAAATCAAGTTAGGTGACCGGCGATTGTTTACCGGAATTGTCCGTGATATTTCGGATTTGAAGGCTGCCGAAAAAGAGTTGGAAGAGATCAATGAGCAGTTGGAAGAGAGGGTCAAACAACGCACGTCAGAACTCAGAGCCGCTCAGGCTGATCTAGTTCGCAACGAAAAATTCGCCACGCTTGGCAAGGTATCCGGGGGAATTGCTCATGAGATTCGAAATCCGCTCAACGCTGTCAAAACATCGGCCTATTACCTCCTAAACGCCAAGAACCCAAACGAAGGCAAAGTCAAAGAGCATCTCGAGAGGATCGACCGGCAGGTTTCATTGATCGACAATGTGGTGACCGCGCTATCGGATGTAGCTAAGTTGCCTGATGCCAATCTAGTATCAACTCAACTCGCACCTGTTTTGAAGTCGGCAATGTCATCGATAAACCTGTCATCATCGGTCTCCGCGGCGCTGGAATTTCCGGATGACGTTCCCCCTGTTTTGGTTGACGCCAATCAAATTCAGATCGCATTCAAAAATTTGATTCGCAACGCGCGCGATGCAATGCCCGATGGCGGTCAGCTGACCGTTTCGGCAACGGTCTCCGACGACCGAGTATTCGTGCACGTGAAAGATACGGGGACGGGCATCGCGAAAGATCAACTAGAGCTGATCCTTGAACCGCTCTACACAACCAAAGCCCGCGGCATGGGACTGGGGCTTTCGATTACCACCTCGATTGTAGAGAAAAACCAGGGCCAGCTATCTGTCGAAAGTGAACTTGGCGAAGGCAGCTGTTTCACCATCGAATTGAAACGTGGTTAAACCAGTTGCCACCAAAACATCTCTCTACTTGCGAAACAAATCCAAAAACCGATCTTCGAATTGATCATAAAGTTCGAGGCGTTGAAGTTCGGACTCCAGAAACGTAGCACGGTGCAGGTCGACTTGTTTTGCTCCATCACTGATCGACTTGAACAACTGCTCAATCCACTGCCTGTTTTCAGCAAGCCGCAGAACTGACTCGATACATCTCGTGTCTGAATCATGATCGTTGGAATCGGGCTTATCGCCATCTTCCGCCGAAGAGTTTAGTTCGAGCATCTCTGACTGATTGCGATACTCTTGGCTCCTTTTTTCAGCCATCACCTTCAAGTGCTTCCGCATGCGAATCTCCTGAACCGACAATTCACCTCGGAGCAGGTCTACATGCGTGATACGAGAGAACGTTTGTACTGCGGACTTCACCGCTGCCGAACTGACGTAGTCCAGCGCCCGGGAGCACTCGACCACGATGCAATAAGCCGGCACGTCCAATTCCTTTGCTAGTGGCAGCAACAGCGCTGAGTTTCCAGATAACGAGTTTCCACTGTAGACTTCGGCCTTTGAACCTAGCCCGGCCGCAAGCGTTGCCGTTGAACACGCTACCGATACGCGAAAGTCTGCCTCCAATTCATCGTTTTGGACCGCGGTGAGGGTAATGATCTGTTTGGTTTTGGTCGGACAGGCAAAATTAAGAAGATCTCGCAGATCACTTTGGCAATGCCGGCTACAGTCGCTGGTTAATACAACCAGATCGCGCTCCCCTAACGGATCCCGCCAAACAAATTTCCGAACCGCTATATCTGAAAATCCTTCGACCACTCCATTTGAGACTTTTACCGACGTAGCGTTTACCCAATCACTGGCAATTGAGCTTGTCTCTTCAAACCAGTACCGCTCTCGAATCTTCGCTTCAAAACCAGCCACAAAAGGTGAATCACTTTTGAACAAAACGATCGAAATGGGGTTATTTTGATGATCCATGATAGCCCTTCGTACTTTAGTGTGCATTGATTTGATTTGGCATTTGGGCAGCTGAAGAGTCACCAGCTACCGGTTGTTTTACTGCGCTTCAGTTTCCTTTTTCGGCAATCAATTATTTAGTTGAACTTAGTACGCGTGTTGGGTTCGTGTTTTCGTTTTCATGTCTCGATGCTTGATTGGTATAGAGAAGCCTGAAGATCGTTCATGAACAATCCCTTCGCAACGACTGTGCCAAAGCTCCACCGTGTTCCAATCGAGCTTGATCGCACAGTTTCCGTGGCATTGAGTGAGCAAGTGTGCTTTATCGCACAACAATCACTTTAAGAAAGTTGGTCTCTAGAACGGCACGCCTTTTGCAATTCCCGAATTTCAGTTTGCCTCCGTTAATTCGAACCAGCCTGTTTCAGAAGCCAACAATGTCAAAATCAAATTACCCGAGAATTCTCGTCGTTACCGACGGATTGAAATCATCTGAGCCCACGCACGAGTCCGCGTTTAACCTAGCGCAAGCCAACGAGTCGGAAGTACTGCTGGTGGACACGCTCCAGCCGCCCTCTTCAGCTTCGGCTTGGTTTTCATCAAACGCTGGCGATGTATTTGAAATGGTTTTGGCCGACAAACAAACGCGTCTAGAAAGGATCGCTGATCACTTCCGAGACGGTGGAATCGCAGTCGACACGAAGGTCCTGCTAGGCAAATCCTCCGAGGCCATCACGCGCGAGGTAATTGCCTGGGATGCGTCGATGGTGGTGCGATACCTTAAGGGAGTGCGCAGCAAATTCCCCGGATTGTTTGGAAACACAGCGCGCACATTGATGCGCTACTGTCCGGTACCGCTTTTGTTTGTCGGCAATGAAGCTATCGCCGAACCACGCGTGTTGGCTTGTTTTGACACTCAACACGAAGAGGCGGAAAATTCGTCGATTTTCGCAGAGGCAGCGCGTCTGGCCGAAAACAAGACGAATCTTCTCGCGCTCAGTTGCTGGGCACTGTATGGACAAGGCATGATGCAGGAGCACATGGAACCGGTCATATTTCAGGAATCTGTAGAATCTGCTGAGCGTTTACATCAAAAGGCGTTCGAACAATTTCTCGATTCTCACGATTTCACTAAATTCGGCGACGTCCGTTTGGAAAAGGGTGATCCGGTACAGGTCATTCCGTCTTTTTGCAATCAACAAAACATCGACGTGGCCGTCATGTGCAGTGCAACGCTCAACCATCCGCTACTGCGTTATTTCGGAAGCACGATCGAATCGGTCATCGAAAGGCTGCCGTGCAGCCTGCTGGTAGTGAAACCGAAAGGGTTCGTCTCGCCGTTAGCAGAGCGCGCTGAAACTGCCCCTGCATAACGCCAATGTCCTAACTGTAATCTGCGCCGATGCGCGCCGATTCGCACACTGCTGTCTGAGTCCTACCCAAATGCTCAATTCCCCAATTCCTGGCCCACCGCAAAAGCACTCATTTGTGTGCGTGTTTGAAGGATAAGGCATACCAAACTGTGTCAAATCGTCTTCGGCGATTCCGTAATAACCATTGGCACTCTGTTTGCTGTGCGTGCGACTACCACGTTTCAATAACACAACCCGAAACCGTTTCAATGAATGAACTAGATCCGACACACCTTGATTCCAATCAGTTATCTGCAACTCCCAACGTAAAGCTCGACTCGTTTTCCTACGACGATGCGATCGTACGAATGTTCTCGCTGGCAACACTGGTCTGGGGGATCGTCGCGACACTTGCGGGGTTGATCGTTGCCGTGCTGCTAGTCATGCCCGAGTTAACCTTTGCCCAATACTTTTCGTTCGGAAGACTTCGTCCTGTTCACACCAATGCCGCGATCTTTGCATTCGGCGGCAATGCGATCTTCGCCGCCGTTTATTACTCAACACAACGACTGTGCAAGGCTCGCATGTGGAGCGACACGCTCAGCAAGCTTCATTTCTGGGGGTGGCAGCTTATCATCGTTGCGGCGGCCATCACGTTGCCTCTGGGGATCACACAAAGCAAGGAATACGCAGAACTCGAGTGGCCAATTGACATTGCGATCGCGATCGTTTGGGTCGGCTTCTTTGGAGCTAATTTCATGATGACGCTGATCAAACGGCGTGAGCGTCACATGTATGTGGCGCTGTGGTTTTACATTGCCACCATTATCACGGTGGCGCTTTTGCACGTGTTCAACAACTTGGTTGTCCCCTCCAGCCTGTTCAAGAGCGTGCCAATTTATGCGGGGGTGCAAGACGCGATGATGCAGTGGTGGTACGGCCACAACGCCGTCGCGTTCTTTCTGACCACGCCGTTTCTCGGGTTGATGTACTATTTCCTGCCCAAGGCCGCTAATCGGCCTGTTTTCTCATACAAGTTGAGCATTATTCACTTCTGGTCGTTGGTGTTCATTTATATCTGGGCCGGACCGCACCATTTGCACTACACCTCCATCGCGGCTTGGGCCTCGTCACTAGGCATGGTCTTTTCCCTGATGCTGTGGATGCCCAGTTGGGGCGGGATGATCAATGGACTGTTGACTCTTCGAGGCGCATGGCACAAGGTCGCTGCCGACCCGGTGCTCAAGTTCTTCGTTGTTGGAATTACTTTCTACGGCATGGCGACCTTTGAGGGGCCAATGCTTTCGATCAAAAGCGTCAACGCGCTGTCGCACTACAC
>CAYTPS010000112.1:0-4735 GCA_964439245.1 uncultured Pirellulaceae bacterium
TGTCGGCTTGTATGTCGATGATGTTCCCGACAATTTACGGTATTGCGTTGGAAGGACTTACTCCAGAAGATGCGAAATTGGGTTCTGCCGGATTGATCTTTGCCATTGTGGGCGGTGCCTTGATGCCGCCTTGGCAGGGACAGTTGATTGACGCCAAAGGTGGCTCATTCATCGAAGGCGTGGTTGCTCCAATTCAAAATGCTGTGGGACCAGACGTAGCGTCAACAGCATCTTCGTTTGTGCTACCACTGATATGCTTTGTTGTCATCGCGATCTACGGATTCATGACCTCGTTCGGACGTAGGACAGCTACGGTCTGAATTTCGGTGTGAGGTCAATTGCTCCTGTTTCCGATGGAGCATTGGCCGCTAACGAGGATGCTCTGGCGACTAGATTTTCCTCCAATGTGTTTCGCTTTCTTTCTCAACTAAAACAATTTGCAATCCCCAAGTTTTTGATGGCAGCGATTAAGGTAGGTGCGGTATCACTTGAAATTCCTCGAGTCATTTTTGGCACGGGAACATTGGGCAACTTGTTTGTTGCCTTGTCTGAGGAAACGAAACTGGCTATTTCCCGCGAGTGGTTCCAGGCTGGAGATGTAGTCGTTGTAGATACCGCTGGCAAGTACGGAGCGGGCCTGGCGCTTGAAGTGATCGGAGATAATCTGCGCGCACTTGAAGCAAATCCAGAACAAGTCATTATCAGCAACAAGCTTGGTTGGAAACGCGTACCGTTGGAGACCGCCGAGCCGACTTTTGAACCGGGCGCTTGGGTCGGGTTGCAGTACGATGCCGTGCAATGCATTTCCTACGATGGAATCCTCGAATGCTGGGAGCAAGGCAACGAATTGCTTGGACAAGGGTTTACCTCTCAGCTTCTATCTGTTCATGACCCGGACGAGTATTTGGCGGCGGCGACTTCAGAGGAAGATCGAGCCCGCAGAATGGCCGACATTTTGGGTGCCTATAAAGCTCTTGGGGAATTGCGCGATCAAGGAAAATGCCAAGCAATCGGTGTTGGCAGCAAAGACTGGAAGGCGATCGCTGCTATTGACGAGAAAGTCAAATTGGATTGGGTAATGTTGGCCAATAGTTTAACCATCTATCGGCATCCTCAAGAATTGTTGGATTTCGTCCAAAGTCTTAACGAACGCGACATTCCTGTTTTCAATAGTGCTGTATTCCATGCTGGATACATGGTTGGCGGCAACTCATTTGACTATCGCGAGTTGGACCCAACCAATGCCGATGATCAAAAAATCGCCGATTATCGCGATCGCTTTTTCGCACTGTGCGAGAAGCATTCGGTGAAACCAGCTCAGGCGTGTGTTGAATTTGCTCTATCGCCGCCTGGCGTTGTTTCGATTGCGCTTTCTTCGAGCAAGCCAGAGCGTGTGAGCTCCAATGTAGAGTTGGCCAACACGAAATTGCCGGAAGCATTTTGGCACGAAGCCAAAGAGCTCGGTTTAATTGATAAGGCCTATCCGTTTCTTGGATAGTTGTCTAACGAAGCACACCTAGGTAGAAGCTAAACACCTGTTCGTCATCAGTTTGTTCGCTTGAGACTGGAAAGGCGAAGTCAAAGGCCAACGGGGCTCCGACGCCCAGAGCTGGCATGTTGACGCGAAATCCAAAGCCAGGGGCGACGCGAAATTCATCGAGACTAATGTCCTCTGCGACGGTTCCAAAATCGCAGAACAAGACGCCTTTGACCATATCGTCGGCAGTCAAAGGAAAGATGTACTCAATGGTATTAAGCCATTGGAATTCGCCACCGATACGGATACCTTGATCGCCGCCAAGTGCCCCTTCTTTAGGTCCTACCCCGCGGAAATCAAAACCACGCATGGTGGAAAACCCGCCCGCGAAATAGTGCTCATAAACTGGCGTATCATTGCCAGTGTATCCAAGTTTGGTTCCGTAACTGATCGTATGTCGCCCTGATCGGTCCGGGCGCTCGTACATCAATCGATACCGTCTGTACTCCACGTCGGCTCTTGTGTAATTGAAGTCGCCGAAGGCTTGACTGAGGGTTGCTGAAAAATAGGTTCCATTCGATGCTAGAAATGGATGATCACGCGTGTCTCGAATCAGTCCAATATTGCCAAGGAACAGGCTGCTCTTCCCCAAATCCTTATTGAGTTGGGCTGAAGTACTTTGCGTTTCGGTCGGATCCGCAGGATCAATAAGTCTTGGATTATCGACCCTTACCCGTTCCATTCGCAAGCCTGCGCTGATTGAAAGATCTGGAGTTAGCCGACGACCGAATGAGAGACGTCCGCCCAATCGGTTTTCGTCCCAATCAAAGTACCGTCGGTCGAACAGATAACCACTGGCGCTGAACGAATAGTCGGTGCCCAAGAAATACGGCTCGGTGAAACTCACTAAGTATCGCTGCAAGTCTTGGCCGGGCACGACTTCAAGTCGAAAAGCCTGGCCACCACCTCGAAAAGCATTTCCGTCCAAGATGTCTTGGAAATTTCTTGGGAACCTCGTTATGTCGAAATCTTTTTCATCGATGATGAACTGACCAACGATACCGTTATCGGAGTTGTAAGCACCACCAATATTAATTCGCCCTGTATTGGTTTGCGTGACGGTGACATCGAGATCAGCATAATCTTGCGCGGGAAAATACGCGTTTGGATTATTGCCAAACGGGACTGACGCGTTACCGCCTCGCTCAAATGGTTGCACGATTGGGTTAAGTTGATTGGGATCACCAATGTTTGGTGAGTTCAAGCCGTTACCGGTCAGGATACCTCGGTTGCGACGCAGTTCAGGATATTGGTACGTCGCTTGTTGAACTGTTTGGCCAGTGCTTCCGGGCGTGTAAGAATTTGCAAATGCCTGCTGGGTGTTGGTCGTCCCAATATCAGTTGCTTGATTGCTGACTCGCGGTTGGGTTGGGGCTGTGCTTTGGACATTCCCGTTTCCATACCAGAACTTACCGTCAGGACTTTGCCCACGTACGACGGCGTCTTTTGCTTCGGCCTTGTTCTCCTCCAAAGCGCTGTCAGAGTTCTTTTCAGCATGCGATTGTGGTTGCGCTATTGCTGATGGCAGGGTCGGAAAACCGAAACCTGAAGAACCTTGTTGCTGCAAGGGACCGTTCTGGCATCCGAGCGAAATCATTAGCAATAGACAGCCAATGCAGCCGATGCTGATGGGGTGAGTCGCTCGAGTAAGAAATTGGATTTGCATAGTAAATGTTCGTTGCTTGATTCGCGATGATCGTTGAGTTATCGGTAGCTTGATCCGCCTGAGGCACCGGTTGCTCTGGCAGAGCGGTCACGCGATGATGACTCAGAAATGCTGTCTACGTCAGCGAGTGACTCGATGTCCTTGAGTTCACGTGGTTTGACCTTGATAGAAGGTGGTGCACCGCCCTGCCCCACCGCGAAAATTTGCGACCGGGTGAGACGCGCTTTGCTGGCTTCAATTTTTCTCATATCGATCAAATCGCCGGGACGCAGGTCGATGCGGTTTCGAATGACTGAGCTTTTGGTGACTGAGTTTCCGCCTTCGTAGTTGACGTTGATTTGTCCGACACGATATTGCTTTCCTTCTTTGATCTTGTAGACCAAATCCACTTGGCCAGGCTCCTCAAGAAAGCGGGTCTCGACGTTGATGTCTGAGAACACGAAACCTTGGCTACCGTACAGGTCGCGAATTTCGGTCAGATCCTCGTTAATGATTGCCACATTGAAGTCTGGCATTGGCTTATTGGGGTGCATCGTGATCAGCGAAGACAGTTGTGATTCGTCGAACGCTTCATTGCCCATGAACTTAACATTGCGTACGTTGTACCGCGGGCCTTCGTTGATGATGAAACGAAGAGACAACCACCGGCCATCGTTACTCTCGCTTATCTCACGTCCAACTTGTGCATTGAAGAATCCTAGTGATCGATAGTACGACGTCAGCCTTTGAATGTCCTGTTCAACTTCAGACCGTTTCGCCAAACCACCAAACAGCTTTGCAATACCGGGTTTAGATTTCACAATGCTGCGAAGACGCGCTTCGGTGGCAATGGTGTTGCCTTCAAAATTGACCGACCATATTCGCTGCTTCTGATCTTCATGGATCAAGAAAGTTACGTTATTCGGATCACTCTCGTTCTCCAATATCTCGACCTGAGTCCGTGGATAACCCTCTTCTTTGTAGAGTTCTTCGATGCTAGTTTTTGCCATTCGAATAGCGTGAACATCCATCGGGCTGCCGTCCTCGAGTCCGGACTTCTTCTGCAACTTGCGGTCTGAGATCCCGCGATTGCCAATGAACGATACGGTTGAAAGTTTTTGCCGTTCTTCGACTTCGATTCGAATAACGATACCGTCGGGCTGCCGGTCCAAATAAGGTCCTTTGACCTTTTTGATCTCAGGCATACGCCAGAGCATGTTGACGTCCTGCTGAAGTTTATCCGGGTCGAAGTATCTGCCTTGGCGTGTGCGAATGTTACGGGTCAGATGGTGTGTCGCTGTGTACTGGTTTCCAGTGATCACGACTTCCTTGACGATTTCAGGCCGTAATCCGTCGTCGGAATCGGCGAGCTGTTCGAAGTCAGGTACCACATCTGATTTCACTTTCGTCGGTGCCGAAGGGGAAATGGGGCCTGGTCCACCTCGAGAACCACTACCGCCGGGGCCTTGAAAGCGCACACCTTGGAGGGTCTCTTGGTCCAGGACCTTCGGCGGAACAGGGAGTTCCGTGTGTTCGTTCCAGATCCGTTGGGT
>CAYTPS010000112.1:4745-13026 GCA_964439245.1 uncultured Pirellulaceae bacterium
GGCCATCCTTGACCTCGCCTATGAAATATTTCTTTGGCGTAAGTACAAAAGTCACACGAGAAGGGCAAGCCGAGAAACACAGCTAGCACTGGGGCCGAGCGAAACCAAGGGTAAATCTTCAAAATCGATTAATGGATTGTTGGTGAATTTGCCGTTTATAGTCTTTAGATAGGTCCGCAATCACTTGCGAACCCAGCTTCCGTAAACTCGCATTGCGATCTTCAAAATGATCACCAATCGTCGAAAATTTCATCGTATTTCCGTTGAAGAAAAATGTGTCGTCAAAATTGATGATGTGGAACTCGAATGCAATTTGGTGGATCAATCCATTAACGGAGCCAAAATAGCCGGGCTCGACTTTTTGGTAATTCCATACGGAAAGACGCTGACGGTTTATTTTGGCAGCGAAAGTTTTGAGGCTGTGATTCGCGGCGTGACGCGAAATGAAAAAAACGAGATGTTGATCGGGATCGAACGCGCTGAAACGGCCGAACCCGAAACCCTTGATAAAGAAGCGATGCTGCTGAATTGCTACCTGAGACATGAGGGAAACCTCATGGTGTGCATTCCAATTAGTGTCGAAGCCGACAACCGCGTCCGAGTACAACTTTGGGACGGAATGCAGTTTCCCATCAATTTCTCCGCTCTTGTCACAATGAACCGTACCGAGCGATATGAGTCTCTGATGAAGGGGAGCGATCTGGCAATGATGGCCGACCTTTATGGGATTAAGGATGTGCCGATGTCCAGACTGCTTGATACACTATTCGAATTCGAGTTCGGTGTGCTGGCAAACTGCAACGCGAAGGCATCTTGTTCGACTTTCTAGTCGTCTCACCTCTAAATCTGAAAGCCCCGTGAATTTTGACTGCCCAGAATGTTTGGCCAGCTAAGATTTTAGGGGCTTTTTTCGTTTCATGAATAGATAGAAATGCGGGATTTGCACGCGCAAGGGAGCGAGTTGTCTGGGGAGCACACGTGCTCTTTCCTGCCTCAATCAAACAGCTAGCGAACCAATCACTTTTTTCCAGATTATCGTCAAGTTTGTTTAAACTTCGCTAATCAGAAAAGTCGAAGCATACATGGACGGAATCGTCTTTTTAATTCAGGGTAGGAAATCCATGCTAGCGAAACAACTCAAACTCGCACTATTGGGAGTGCTGATCGGCTCAACGTCTTTCTGCATTTCGTCAGCCAACGGCCAGCAACTAGAGCGTCCATCACAGCGCTATCAACCGACTCAGGTCGATGCTAGTTCTGGAGAGGTGATCCACACCGCCAGTCAGATTCCGGCGGTACGAGTTCGCATGTCTGATCAGGCCGAACAAGGCACTCAAAATAAGTACCTTATCCGGCAAGTTGCCTATCAAGAACCGGCCAAGACTACCCCTGTACCAGCGATTCTTGCTGGAACCTCGGAATTCAAAGCCGGAGTCAAAAAGGCAAGCTCGCTTCGAGACGCATTCCGAAAGCAGTTTGGAGAGCCCAAACCTGTCGCCACAGCGATTGAAAAAGCTGCTCCCATAATGGATCAAGCAATTCAAGCTCGCACACCGCGGATTGCCCCAGAAGAAATTTCTACTCAACGAGCACTTCTGGAGAAGCAACTTCGGGACATCAAATCTCGCGCCGCAGCACGTGAAGCCCAACTGGGAGACAAAACTCGCATCGTCGCCGAACAGGCGAAGGCTTCAGCGAAGACGATTCGTCAGGCCGCTCAAACAACAGAAGATTTTTCTGCTGCTCAGTTCCTAAATCAAATCAACAACGGCCAGCCTCAAAGCGAGTTCAAATCAACGCCGTCTTCCAAGCCTCAAAAGGCAAGTCGTTTCAACGACGCCCCTGCAAAAGTTGGTCGCATTGGTAGCACTTCGGTATCTATGAGACAGAATGTCCGTCAAACTTCATCTGAAGATGACATCGAATCCAGTAGCTCTGAGGACGCTGCGATTCGACTCAAGGCACCCTCAATTGAAGTTGAGACATTTGGTCCAAGGTCAATTGGTATCAACAAGCCGGCAACCTACGAAGTGGTTGTAAAAAATAACAGCGGATCAGACGCCGAGCGGATTCTTGTCGGAATCAATCTTCCTGAGTGGGTAGAAGTTTCCAACGTCAATCTGACCACCGGTGGAAAAGAAGTTACTGACGGCAAAAACAAAGCTAGATTGGTTTGGACGATTGATCGCATTGGAGCTGGAAAAACACAAACGGCTACGATTCTGGCCGTTCCGCGGAAAGCGGAGATGTTTGATGTGGGCGTAGAATGGACGTTGGTTCCTCGTACGGGCAAGGCAAATATCCGCGTTACCGAGCCTCGATTGAGTATGAACATTTCTGGTCCAGCGGAAGTTGAATTTGGCGAAGTCGCACGCTACTTGGTGACCGTTCGAAATCCAGGGTCTGGAACCGCCGAAAATGTTACGGTGAAATTGCCAGAAGCACTTGGCGGCGAAAGATCAATTCTCGGTGACATCCCGCCGGGTGAAGAAGAAGTCTTTCAAGTTGAATTGTTGGCTCGCACCGCGGGTGAATTGAAACTGGTTGCTCAAGCATCGGCTGACGGCGACATCGAAGCCAGCAGCGACCGGGAGATTACCGTTCGCCGAGCAAATCTTGCCGTTACGTTGGAAGGGCCTGCCATGAAATTCTCTGGCGACGTAGGTACCTATACAATTACGATGACCAACAGCGGAGATGCAGCGGCCAACAACTTGATGGCTGCAGTTGCACTACCAACAGGAGCCAAATACGTTTCCGGTATTGAATCGGTCACACCGATTGAAGACGGAATTCGTTGGCAGGTTAGCCCTTTAGAGCCGGGCCAGACACGAAGATTCAAAGTTAACTGTCAAATGAATGGCAGTGGAGACATGCAACTTGAGTGTGGGGTTCGCCAAGGGGATCTCGCCGCTTCGGCTGCCTGCTTGACGCGGGTTGAAACTGTCGCTGACCTTGTCCTTGAAGTGGAAGATCCACGCGGTCCTCTGCCGACAAACAAGAACGTGCCGTACGTTGTCACGATTCGTAACCGAGGCAGTCGTGCTGCCAAGAGTGTGGAGTTGATTATGCAGTTCTCTGAGGGAATCGAGCCCAACTCTGCCGCCGGTCATCAGCACCGAATTGTTCCCGGTCAGGTACTGTTCTCGCCAATTGATGTAGTTGAACCTGGACAAGAAGTAAGCGTCGAAATTACGGCCGCCGCTCATCAGCAAGGCACGCATATCTTCCGTGCTCAGTTGACATGTCACGACTCTGACTCACGTGAAATTGCTGAAGGAACGACTCGCTACTTTAGCAGCGACGGTGATCTCGGTGATTCGACTTCTACTGCCAATGCCACATCGGCAACGATTGGAAGCGGAGACTTTCAGCTTTATGCTTGAAGCATCTGAATCTGAAAGACCAAGGGGCCGCCTCACTTGAAGCGGCCCTTTTTTGTTCGGGTAACAAGCCTTACAGTGAAAGCCGATTCATTCGTGCATCCAACGGCGTTATTGAAAAGCGACTGGTGTTACCGTTTTTCCCGTCGCCGCAGACTTGTAGATCGCTTCTAGAACCAACATGTCGCGCAGCCCCTCTTCGCCGGGAACTCTCGTCGGCGTATCGTTCTTGACGCATTGAGCAAAATCATCCAGCTCCAACTCGAAGTGATCAACCTGAGGGAATTCAATTGGTCCTCGCGAAGAGCTCCCTTTTATCCCCTTGTAACTGTATGCCGGGGAAAGTCCAAAATGCCCTTTTGTACCGTAGGCGTGGAACTGGTTGATGCCGTTGTAGGCGTAAGATGTCTGACAACTGCAGCTGACATCTCCAATTCTCATGGACCAGTTCAAAGTCTCTTCGACCTGGGCGAATTTGACAGGATCAGTTTTTATTTCCATCGCAGAAATAGAGTCAGGCTCGCCACCAGCCAGATAGCGGCATGCCTGTAGCGCGTAAACGCCTACATCCATCAGTGGCCCTCCACCAGCCAGTTCTTTGTTCAATCGCCACTGTTTGGGGTTACCAATTTTGAAACCAAACCCGGCGGTAATATGTTTGAGATCACCAAACGTTTTTTCTTTTGCGAGTTTCAGGCATTCGAGATGGTGTGGCTCAAACTGGCAACGGTACCCGATCCCAAGTTTCCTCTCTGCGTCACGGCAGGCGTTGATCATCTTGCGGCAGTCTTCCGATGAAGTCGCCATCGGCTTTTCACAGAACACATGCTTTCCAGCTTTCGCGGCTCGAATCGTGTACTCGGCGTGCATCGAGTTAGGCAACACAACGTATACGATGTCGATGTCGTCGTTATCCGCGATCTTGTCGAAAGACTCGTAGTCGTAAATTGACGATTCGGGCAAATCGTATTGAGTCGCCCACTTCTTGCGTTTTTCTGATGTCCCAGAAACGATCCCTGCGAGGTGGCAGTGGGACGTCTTTTGAAGTGCTGGGGCAATTTGTTTGGTGGACAGGCTACCTAAGCCAACAAGTGCAACGCCAAGTTTCTTGTTCGGTTCTCTTGCCTTCGCAGGCCTGCCAGTGAAGAATCCACCGGCGACCAATCCCGTCGTTATCGCGCCCGCGGAAAGTTTGCCTGTCGTCTTGATGAACGTTCGTCGGTTGGGGGTAGTTAACGACTTGCTTTCTTTCATCTTGGTAGTGTCCTAAAATGATCTCGAATAGTAGATGATGCGTAAGCAATAATATAGAAGATGAGCAGTAGGTTTGCAGCGTGGGACGTAATAAGCAGCGTTGCCAACACGTCAAAGATGGATCAGAAACAAAGCGTCTTAGCCGATAAACGAATGCCGTCCGCTCGGTTCCCGCAGACGGTAGAGGACGAAATGTGTCTGTTTCAGTGAGGTTTTTGACGGCAATGCCAATTATACGGCCCTTCCGTCAAGCAACGACTTGGTTCAGAATAGAGGCGGCTAAACCCAGCGTGGTACACTCATCTTTTGACTGCTTTTTTTCCGGGCAGTACTCGCAAATTCAATACTTCAACAGTCGCGCAGAGATGCGTGCTTATTAGATCGATGGCTATAAAGGCAACCTGCTCTTTCTGCAATTCAACTTTCAACGCTAAAGACACATTGGCTGGTCGTCGGGTGAAATGTCCAAAATGCGGCGAAAAAATGATGGTGCCTGAAAAAAGTGCACCCAAACCCAAAAAGAAGAAAAGGGTCAATCCGAGCGCCGGTGCCTTTGACGTGATGGACGAATTGCTCAAAGAGGCTAACGTCAAATCCGTCGCGCGCGGAAATGTCTGCGATGATTGTGGGGCTGAACTGCAACCGGGAGCTGTGATTTGCGTTGAGTGTGGATTCAATCTCGAAACCGGATCGCGTTTGCGAACGGATATGTACGAAGAGGAAAATTTCAACGACTCCGACGAATCGGCAGCTCAAAGAATGCTTCGGCAGGCTGAAAGGGACATTGAAGAGACTCCAGTAAACGCCGATGACCAAGACTTTGGTGATGGATCCGAGTCTATCGTGATCGCTGGAGTAGCAGGGCTCATTCTGGCAATCCTCGTTGGAATTGCTCTGCTGGTGATCTTTGTCATGGAGAAATTCTCAGATGTGGTCCACTCGTCATTCATCAGTATGATCGCAGCGATTGCTATGACGATCGCGTGTATTGCTTGGATCACAATAGTCGCATTTTTGGTCAAGAAGTCTCAAGGAATTCTTTGCGTCGCGACGGCGGGGCTATACTGTGTTGTGTTTGGTTTCATGCAAGGCAAGCAGTTATTGTTTCCGACGATCGTTTTGATTTTCTCGGTTTTGATTGCCGCCGCTTCTGGCTATTACTACGCCAATTGGGCACCTTCTCCGTAGCCCGTAGCCGGAGTTTTCAAGTCGTCGCTCAACGTTCCGCTGGGTCGATGAGATCAAACTTTTTGCTTTGCTGAAAAAACTCACGCGGATTGTCGAAAACGACTTTCCGGATCAGTTTTTCTTTGTGTCCGCGCCGACGCATTTCCATGATTAGGTCCGGTACAGCGGTAGGTTTTGATGGTCCCCAGTCTCCTGCTGAATTGACGCACAGTCTTTCCGCTCCCACCATTTCAATAATGTCGACTGCTCTCGAGGGGGTGCATTTGGTGACGGGGTATAACGTCATTCCTGCCCAATAACCAGCGTCTAGCACCGGTTTGACCGTGTGCTCTTCAACATGATCAACCAGCACGCGTTCGGCGGGCAGTTGTCGATGATCATCCAGCATATCCAAGATCATGCGGGTGCCTTGGTGTTTGTCTTCTAAATGGGGCGTGTGAATGAGTACGGGCTGATGATGTTCAATTGCCAGTTCAACGTGCTCTTGGAACACAATGGCTTCGTTACGAGTGTTTTTGTTCAGGCCAATCTCGCCGATTCCCAACACGTTGGGGCAGTCGAGAAATTCAGGGATCAGTTTCAGCACTTCTCGCGACAGTTGGACGTTTTCAGCTTCTTTCGCATTGATGCACAACCAACAGAAATGACGGATTCCGTATTGAGCAGCACGCGCTGGTTCGACTTCAGTCAACTGTACAAAGTAGTCGCGAAATCCATCAACGGATCCACGGTCGTATCCGGCCCAAAATGCCGGCTCGCTCATCGCCACGCATCCCATGCGCGCCAGCGTTGCGTAATCGTCGGTGGTCCGGGAGACCATGTGGATGTGTGGATCGATGTAGTACATGTAGAGAGGACCGCCCGTTTGCAGAGGGGCTCGGTTTTATTACCGCAGCGTTGTTCCGTGGAGATGGTTGATCGCCCTTAGGCACGCGATTCCAATTCGTAACGACTCTTCCAAGCCTCATCGTACTCACGCGAGAACAGCAACTGGATTCGCTCGGCTCGATGCATTTGTTGGCTGCCAACAATCTCAATCGCTTCTGACACGTGCGCCATCCTTGAGTCGCTGAGCGCGTCGCCCTCTGCACGCTGAATTCGATCCAACGATGCGGCAATGTCCAGTAGTCTAGAGCGGATGGTCAGGAATTCCTGATCAAGGACCTCTTTCGCGTTCATAATGGGCTCTCGGTGCGCTTGGTTACAGTGATTGGTGAAGATTTGTTTGGACAGAACCTCGCGGTTTCGGTTCGGCGAAACCTCTTACTACCGTATAATCTTATTCGAGGTTAGTCCGTAGGTGTAGGGCTTTGCCTCTGATCTGTTTCTATCAACCGCAATTCGATGCTCAAATTAATTCCCCGTTTTCACAAAACTAGGTTGCTCGGGACCGAACTTGCTGCACTCTGTACATTCAGTTTAGTTGTTTGGCTGACAAATGCGAAAGTCCATGCCCACGAGTTGGAAGATGGATTTGTTGAACGTGCCGTGGCCGTAATCGTGCGACCAGACCACGCAACCATTAGTTACTCGATTGGTGCCAATGAAGCCACGCGCAAGCGGTTGATTGCGAAGTGGAACGGCGACGAAGAAGAGAGAGCTACCGACCTTGTTCCCAGTGACGGTGAGTCTACTGGCGGTGCTGATAACGACTTTTTGCGTGTCGTTGGAGGCGCTGTTTTAAAAGGGACGGATGTTGAAATTGATGGAGCTTCCGTTGATCTGGAACTGGTCGAGGTCATTGCTGCGCCGCGTCATCACATCGAGGCCACTGTCGTGATGCGACTGAAGATGCCAATTGCCGCTGATGGCGCCGGTGCGCTTGCTCTAACGGTGTTTGACCGAAGTTTTCAAGCCGATCCAAATTTTTGCTCAACCAATGTCGAATCCAAGACGCAAGGCGATGGCGATGATTTGCCGGAAGCGCCGAAGGGGTTCGACGGTGCATTTCGTTACGCGATTAAAGGTGCCCAAGGAGTGATGTTGAATCGGTCAACGGTTGCCCCCATTCTTGTGCGTGCCCAACGGCGCCTGGTCGCGGAAATTCCAGGAGACGAAATTGACAGCGAGCAACAATTTTCTGCAGAAGTCATTCTTCCGTGATGTTCGAAATTTTTCACGTGTTCGACTTTGAAGAAAGTGCTTCCAGCCCCTACGGATTGTCTAGCGGTTCTTGTTCAACTTTTTCCGGTCGGCAATACGCTTCTTCTTTTCCTGAACGGCCGTGTTCTGCTGCTCGAGTGACTTTTGCTGAGCCTTGGTCAGCGGAGCGGTTGTTTCGCCCAACCCCAAGGCGCTAGTGTCTAGCACAGGCTTCGGAAGCAGCTTTTTCTCAAGGATGGCCCAGATGCTGGACGTGATGAAATACAAGCAAAGTCCCGATGGCACTTTGAAAAACATAAGCCCCATGAACAGCATCATGAATCCCATCATCTTCTGCATCATTTTTTGCTGTT
>CAYTPS010000113.1:0-2246 GCA_964439245.1 uncultured Pirellulaceae bacterium
CCCAATCAACAGTCGGATCCAAAGAATATTGGAACTTTCCATCTAGAAAGAACTGGATCTCGCGCGGCGACTTCCACCACGCAGAATAGATGTAGAATCTTTCCCAGTTCTCTGTTTCTGGTTTGGTCGCATTCTGAACTTGGATTCGTTTCGCGCGGTCGCCATCAACATGAAGAATCGTGTTGGAGTGAAAAATTTGATTCCAGTTTCTTCCCCAACGTTCCGTTAGCTCGCTAGTCTTGCCAACGCACTCTTGAATATCAAGCTCCTGACGCGGTTCGACGCCAAGTGGTGTAATTAACCAAAAGGTGGATGACATTTCCGTATGGTTCGCTTTCATACGGCACTCGAAAAAGTCACCAACTTGCCCCGGTGCGACTGAGCGCACGATTGCGCCGTGGTATTTGTACTCAGCTCCATTAATCGTGACAGGTTCATCAAGGACGCCGACGGTGATGTTCATCATGCCGCCTTCGAGCTTGATATTGTCTTCTGTAAAGAGTCCCGGTGGGCGACCGATCCAGCCCCAACCTTTGGCCCGTGGATTGCTGTGCCACTTTTTGCTGTCTAATTTTTCTCCATCAAATTCGTCGGACATACTCTCGACCGGAACCCAAGCCTTGCCTTTGGGTTTAGGGTCGGCTTGTCCCGGAGCAAAGTAGGGCTGTGCGAAGCAAACACTCGGCAGCGCGACAACAGAAATCAGTAAAACTAACAGGAATCTCATAGATGACTCGTGGCTGCAAAAGGGTTCGTAGAGCGATTGGGATCGCGGGGCAGAATTGTAGATCGACCCTCTTGGGATTGTCAACAATTGCGCCCCGCTGAAATTGGTTAACCAGCATCCTTCGGATATTTTTGAGGAGCGACGCCAGCTCGTACAGGTTGTTTGAGTTCTTCGGTTGGAGGAATCCTCGGTCGTCCTTTCGCCCCTAGAGCACAATGAAGTTCAGCAGCCGATTGCAAAAGTAAGCAGCGTTAGGCAATTTTGCCGTAAGGTGTTTGGGGCGTGATCGGGTACGTCAAAGAATTTTCTTGACGCGTGGGGTGCGACCTCCCACAATTTACGCAGCCTTTCAAACCCCACCTCAAGTGGTTCTCCTGCTCAATTTTGGCGTTTTATGCACGGTCTTTGTCATTGTTGATTCTGAACAACTCCATAAAGTCATTTCGTATGGCGTGCTCGAGCGTTCAAAACGACTGCACCTGATTTTTTTGACGCAAGGGATCGCTGTGAATCGCCTGTCGCACATTTTTCTTCTTCGGAGTGTTCTTATGAAGGTTCATCTAACGGTCTCGCGAATTCTGTTCTGCTTGTTGGCGAGCCTTACATTCACTCCAGCGACTACATGCGCCCAAACGATTACTCATGTTCCGTTGTTTACCATCGATGGCGATTCATTTGGGGCTCAGTTGGGTAAGTGGGTTAGCGGTGCTGGTGACGTCAATGGTGATGGGTTTGCTGATGTGATTGTGGGAGTGCCAGATGAGCTCAACAGTGGTGTCGGTAGTGCGCGAGTGATCTCAGGATCGGACGGCGGCGTTTTGTATGAATTTGTTGGAGATGCTGCGGGAGATTTGTTTGGATTTACCGTCAGCGGAGCTGGCGACGTCAATGGCGATGGGGTTCCCGACCTGCTCGCCTCGGCTCCAACCAAAGATAAC
Source organism: uncultured Pirellulaceae bacterium (assembly GCA_964439245.1). Lineage (GTDB taxonomy): Bacteria > Planctomycetota > Planctomycetia > Pirellulales > Pirellulaceae > Mariniblastus. Next base: position 1,666 of record CAYTPS010000113.1, read on the forward strand.
TCTAGTCCTCCTTACGGCAGCGCGCGAGTGTTCTCTGGAAGCGACGGGAGCGTTCTTCACACGTTTGTTGGCGATCCAACGACGGACTTTTTTGGTAGGTCAGCCAGCGGCGCTGGCGATGTCAACGGCGATGGGTTTGCCGATTTGATTGTTGGCATCCCACCTAGTGACAGTGTCCGGGTGTTCTCCGGTGCTGACGGCAGCGTTCTCTATAGCTTCAGCGGTGATTCGGCTGGCGATCTGTTTGGCAGGGTGGTCAGCGGCGCCGGTGATGTGAATAAAGACGGCTTTGATGATCTGATCGTGTCTGCACCACAAGACGACAACAATGGTGATGGCAGTGGGATTGCCCGGGTGTTCTCCGGATTCGATGGAAATGTGTGCTGTACACCTTCGAAGGGCATTCGGCAGGTGACGGGGTTCGCGCGGTCAGTGGTGCTGGCGATGTCAATGGCGATGGATATGCTGATGTGATTGTGGGAGCCGCCAACGATGACAACAACGGTGACGGTAGTGGTAGTGCTCGGGTTTTCTCGGGAGCCGATGGTAGCGTTCTGTACACTTTCAATGGTGATGTTTCG
>CAYTPS010000113.1:2271-13019 GCA_964439245.1 uncultured Pirellulaceae bacterium
TACTTCTGTCAGTTGCGCCGGCGATGTAAACGACGATGGATATGCAGACTTGATTGTAGGAGCGCCGAGCGATGACCCAAATGGCACCAACAGCGGCAGCGTGCGAGTGTTCTCGGGCGTTGATGGTAGTGTGCTTTACACCTTCGACGGTGATTCATCCGCGGGATTAGGTTTTGGTGACAGTTTTGGTGTCTCCGTCAGTGGTGCCGGTGACGTCAACGGCGATGGTGTGGATGACTTTGTCGTGGGTGCATTAAACGGTGGTGCCAACGGAGGCGGCTACGCTCGTGTTTTTGTCAGCCAAATCACTGTCCCTTTTGTCTTGGGCGATTGCAATATCGACGGTAAAGTAGACTTCGATGACATCCCCGCTTTCATTGCCCTTTGGCAGTCGGGAGATTTTCTTGAACAAGCAGACGTCTTCGACGACGATGAAGTAGACTTCCAAGACATTCCCCCGTTTATTGAGATCTTAATGGGCAACTAATGGTCCTTCAAAACTGAAATGAATCTTTAGATGGGTGCCATGCTTCACGCTTGCGTGAGCACGCTTATGCAATCGCAAAAATGGCACCCGTCAATTCAGCTCTGACGGACCACTAGGCCGCAAGAGGGAAACTACATCCGGTAGTCAAGCGTTTCTGATTTCTTTGAAAGAGTTTGAAGAGATTTCGAGGCCCAACCTAACTTGAGGAGGCATTTTTGAAGACAGTTGCTTTCATCTGCGTTTTTACTTTGATTGGTTCGATTTGTTGTCAGACGGTCGCCGCCGATTTGGTGATCGAAATGTTGCAAATTCGAAAAGATGTCGTTGTCGCATCTTCAGGCACTGTCGATACCGACAGCTTGCAGTTCGCACAGTTTTCTGACACTTTTGCAGGAGCGGTGAAGCCAGCCGCAGACTTCGTTTACTTTTCAAATGCGCTCGTTACAATCGGCGGCCCTGGCGAATTCGGCCCAAACCCCTTGGTTGAGATTTACACCAACGCCAATTCTGCACCTGCAAGTGGTCCATCTTCGTTTGGTTTTGGAACGACTTTTTCATTGCCCGATACAGGTTCGGGCGATGTCCATGGCGTTATTGCCAACGGGAGTTCGTTTTCGAATCTACCCGCGGCAATTGCGGTTCCAGTCGGCTACGTTTCAGGCGAATTTCTTTCGAGTGAAATGACTTTCCGTAACACCAGCTTCGCTGAATTGGGTGTAACAGAAGGGATTTACACTTGGTCGTTCGACGGCAATGAGGTAACGCTTGTGATTGTCGTTCCGCCAGGTCTTCCACCGATGTTGGGCGATTGCAATCAAGATGGCGAGGTAACATTCGCTGACATTCCAACTTTCATCGAAATTCTGTCATCTGGAGGGTTCCTCATGGAAGCAGATTGTAATGAAGATTGCCAAGTTGATTTCGCGGATATCAGCTCATTTATCGTAATTTTGACAGCCGGCTAGTTAGCGACCGCCAGTTCCCACGGGTTAATGGGTTGCCGCATGAAATTTCCTTGAATTGTGATTTGTCTTACGCCACTGACCAAGTTTTCAAGGTAACCTTTTGCGGGACACCAGAGACTCCTCGCTGCAGCCGAACCCTCTGTGGGCGCGGTTGGTACAAAACGCTTGCTCTCATCTGGCCCTCCTGCCCACCCAAGAACCTCTTGCCCGCTAACACTTGGTAGAAAGTGAAATCACGACAATGCGTACTCTTTTGACCTTCATGGTGTATAGCGTCCTGCTGGCAATCGGGGCTATTGCACCCGCTCAGACGCCGGGTGAGTTTGAGGTTCGTTTTGACGATTCGAATCTGACAACCCAACAGCGAACCGATTTGGCTTCGGCATTGGCCGAGACGAAGATGTTCTGGGAATCCGTCATCATCGGTTACCAGAGCGGCGTTGTGCTTGATGGTGTGGACATTGTCGTGGAGGCTGCGGCGATTGACGGACCAAACAACATTCTTGCTCAAGCCGGTCCAGGTGGTTTCGCCAATAACCAAGCTGGTTTCGTATTCGTTACAGATTTTGGAGCGAATTCCTCTAGGGGAGTCGTGACGATCGACACCGCCGATTTTTCTACGTCTTTGATCGTTGATGTGCTCAAGCACGAGGTGGGGCATGTGTTAGGTTTTGGCACTCTGTTTAATAGCAACAACCTTTCTCCCAATCGAGGTGAGTACATTGGCGGGGCAGGTTTGACTGCCTACCAAGCAGAATTCGATTCTAGTGCGACTTTCGTTCCACTGCAAAATGAGACCTTGCCCGGCGGTATCATGGTGTTCAATGGGCATCTCGATGAAGACAACCCATTGTCGGACGCCTTTGGACGCGAGGCACGCGGTGAGCTTATGACCCCGGCCATCTCGAGCATACGCAACAGTATCGATCCATCTTCAAACTTTCTTTCCAACACCTCGTTGGCAATTCTTAGAGATCTGGGGTATGACACGATTGAGACCACTCACGTCGTCCCCGATTACCTTTTAGGCGATTGCAATCTAGACGGCATCGTTGACTTCTCTGATATCGCTGCGTTCATTGCAATTTTGCAGGTGGGAAGTTTCCTCGAAGAAGCGGACTGCAACGAAGACGGTGCCGTGACATTTGCAGATATCCCCAGATTTATTGCGATTCTGGTGGGCCTCTAGGCCAAACCAGATTGGGCAAGCCTACTGTCGAGAGCCGCCCAGATCGTCGATGACCGAGCATCATTCGGGCTACTGAGGACTATCGAGGCTTCTGTGCGCTGAGCGGTCGTTTTCCTTGGTGTTTACTGAATCTGTGTAGGAATTGCCTGTAAAGGTGGAAAATTTCAGAGATCGGCTGCGTGTGAAGCCCACCTTTCTTACTAGAATGTGGGGACTCCTAGGAGAAATTCGAGATTCTCTCGTTGCCGTTGGTCCGAAACGACTCAGTTCGTCCCGCCAAATTCTCCTTCGTTTGAAACACAAGATGTGGTTATGAATCGCTCCATGAATGTACAACAAATGATTATGCGTACCCCGTTGTCCTTGTTTGGTTTAATTGGACTAGCGCTCTTTGCTTCTCCGGTCGCTGCTCAGGTTTTTGATGTAGGGCCATCTGATCCGGCATTGTTTGACAGCGTGAGCACATTTCCGAATTCTGAAGACCTAGGCGATGCCCAAAGTTTTGGGGGCAATGGATTTACGACACAGCTGGACGTCACTGGCGGCAGCATTGGTTTCTTGTTCGTGGCCAACGCCGGCGTTGAGGTAAATATCAGCAATGGTTCGTTAGGGGCTTCTTTTGACGCCAATGACGGCAGTGAGGTAAACGTCAGTGGTGGCACTGTCGGTAATGGTTTCGACGCCAATTCAGGCAGCTTGGTCAATATCAGTGGCGGCGTCGTCGGGGATCTATTCGATGCCAACTCCGGAAGTACGGTGAACATTAGCGGTGGTACTGTCGGTGACGACTTCGACGCCAATATCGGCAGTTTAGTAAACATCAGCGGCGGCACTGTCGGCAACCGGTTTAACGCCTCGACCACAGTAAACATCAGCGGCGGCAGCGTAGGTGATGACTTCGACGCCTTCTCCGGCGGTGTCGTTAGCATTAGTGCCGGCGGCAGTGTCGGCGATAACTTCGACGCCAACGTCGGAAGTGTAGTAAACATTAACGCCGGTGGCACCGTAGGCGCTGGTTTTGAGGCTTCGACCGGAAGTGTGGTAAACCTCAGAGGCGGCTCATTGGGCGATGACTTCGCGATCAATGGAACCGTCAATCTTTTCGGCAGGGACCTTATGCTCGACGGAGTCTCGCTTGAAGATGGCTTGGAGATTGGTGACAGCGTTACAATCAACGAACGCGATGTGACTCTTTCAGGTCAGTTTACTGACGGAACTCTGTTCAGCTTTGACCTCAATTCAACGGTTCCAGCAGAAGGCGGAGCTGTTTTTGATCCCGATGCAACGATTACAGTGACGCTCTTTTTCCTTCTTGGAGACACCAACCGAGACGGTGTCGTGAACTTCGCTGATATCCCTCAGTTTATCGAAATTGTTACGACTAACACTTATCTGAGAGAAGCTGATATCAACGAAGACGGCGATGTGAACTTCATGGATATCGCACCGTTTATTCAACTTCTGATTGACACTTAGTCAGACTTGGCGGGCCGGTTTGGATTCGGAGTAAACGATGATCCAGAGCTCGGTCGTGCCCCAGTTGCGAGCAATGCTGCGGTTGCATGCGACGCGGGAATTCTATTTTTCGCGTTCGTCGTCCCTCCCGTAGAACAGCATGTGCTGCCACGGCAGCTTGTCGTACGATTTGACCAGCTTGAATCCGTTAGCGGTTAGCTCCTTATCCACCTGCTCTTTGCTCATCTTGTGTTCTGGCTTAATCGGGACCGTTTTGTCTTCGGCCCGGTACTCGACCAGCACAACCAAACCATCTGGCTTGAGGCTCTTACGAATCGCCGCCAGCATCTGTTCTGGGTGCGAGAACTCATGGTAAACGTCCACCATCAACACCATGTGAAACGTATCGCGCGGCAGTCGCGGATTGTGATAAGAACCAAGAATCGGAATGATGTTTTCTATTCCCTCTTGTTCCATTCGTTTGCGCATCATGTTCAGCATCTGCGGTTGCACATCGACACCGGCGACGTAGCCCTTGGGGCCCGTCATCTGAGCCATCTTGGTTGAATGAAAACCAACGCCGCAGCCCATGTCGCAGATTACCATCTGAGGCCGCACGCCAAGATTGGCCAGCATCAAACTACAACGTTCCTCGCGTTCGCGCTCGTCACGGATCAGCCATGGGGCGCCCGAGTAGTGCATCGTTTTGGCGATCTCACGCCCCATGTAAGTTTCAAGCGCTGGAGGGATTTTAGCTTTCGCAACCTCCGCTGCCGCGGCGTCAGATTTTGCCTCGGTCGCTTCAGAAGATGATTGCTCTTGAGAAAAGACCTTGGCAATGCCAACACTGGCAGTCGAGAACAGCGCAATGAACACAAGAGCCAGTAACCGACGGCGCGTCGTTGTCGAAAATTTCATACTGCTGCTTTGCCTTGTGAATTTGTTTGGCTGCCGAGCCTGCGTAGCGCCCAATGGATGGAAGATTCAACTTAAGCCGGCATCGGTGATTGGCCGTCCGGCGTGCGCGAGGGACCATCGTTGGCAACCCGCCACCGATTATAGAAGAGCCAAGTCATTACGCCAAACAAGACCGCATTGATCTGCATTTTAAATTATACGTACGCGGCGAAATGCCAAAAGTCTTGAAGCGCGTAGTCGTACCGCGACGAGACCGTTGTCGCCGGACTGGAAAGGTTCTCGGGGTTCAACGGGATGTTGAGGTTTGCCGAAAATGGACTGGTAACGGTCATCGCGGTGAGTGTCGTCGCGCTGAATCTCTCAGGGAAATACTCTTGAGCAAACATCGAGACAGCCGGTGGAGCAAGATACAGTAGGAGAATGACCGCGTAAGTTGTGATCAGGCTACTGCTGGTCTTGCGGTGGATCGTGGAACAGAACAAGGCGAGCGTGGCTGTGGTCAAACAGGTCAGCGCGAAGATCACCAGATAACAAACGAACGAGGGCCAATTTTCCCAATACCCCGACGGCATGATGAACGCAAGAAACGGCGGCCACAGCAGAAACGCGGTCAACACACTCGAGACTCGTAGCCCAGAGATCAATTTTCCCGAAAGAATCTGCCAAGGAGTGATAATGGTCGTCAGCAATAGATCTAGCGTTTGTCGCTCACGCTCGCCGGTGACGCTGCCGGCAGAAAATACAGGCCCGACCAAAATGTTGAACAACACTACGTAGCAAAAATACCATGGCGCCAGCGTCTGGTACATAAACAAACAGACCGCCATCAAAACCATTGCCACCATCATGCTGATTTGGATCGCCATCCGCAGCATCAAAGTGCCTTGGCCAAAAATCTCGCTACGGAGTTCTTTGTCGTAGATCGGATTGATGCCGTCTGGCATCAGCGTTTCACGAATCGGAGGAGCAAACAAACGGTCGGGAAACTGATCACGGTTGATGACCAGCCCTACCGCGTTTTCATTTTCAGTTTCAAGATCAACGACTTCTTTTCCTCCGGATCCCATGTCTGACGGATACAGCATCCGGGCACTGACGATGTAAAACAGCACCGTCGCGATGGCGATTGCCAGCCCCGGCACCACGGTCACGGCCAGTTTGAAACGCGTCTCGCCATAATCGCTCAATCCAAGCCAGCCCAGCACGCCCGCCATTGCCAATGGGAGGATCAGCAAATACGACACCACCAAGGAAGAGCTGGTCCGCGGAAAGAAACTGCCACAAGCGACACTGATCATGCCGAAGGCTAAAATACTGGAGATCAGCGCGACGTACGCGGCGATCACTTCATAGAATGACACACCGCCCAGCGGCAGGCACAACATTACGATTGGCAGGGAAGCAAAAACCAACAACGCCAAATGTGTCAGTGCCGCGACCAGTTTTCCGCTGACGATTGACTCAGGCCGGATCGGGCTGGCCAGCAGCATCTCATAAGTCTCTCGTTCTTTCTCTCCCGAGATCGCTCCGGCGGTAAAGCTGGGCGCCATCAAGGACGCGAGCACAAATTGTCCCAGAAAGACGAGATCTATCAGTTGTCGGTTCGAGCCTGTGGTTTCGGTGAGGTCCAGCGTATCAGAAGGCCAAGCCAGATACACCATCGCCGCCAACAGCAACTGATAGATCAACAGTAGCCCAAATGCGCGCGGCATCCTCAGGTTGACTAGCAGCTCGCGTTGTAAGACAGGATTTTCAAGCATCTGTTTAAGTGTAGCATCGATGGCTGGTTTAAACGACTGAGTTACCCTCTGAACCACCAGCAACCTGGGCGTTAGTTTAGACCGGCGGGCGAAGCCGTGTCTGGTGGCCATTATGCATTGGATACATTTCTAGTTCTCACCGGTGCTTTCATGTTGGTTTCGCACCCCATTGTGCGTGACAATTCAACTTCGGATTATGCTCGCCCCTGTTTGTTGGCTTAGAATTTCCTAGACTTAAAAGCTAAGGCTCTGTGTCCAGATGTGAGCAATACCGCAGCATATCTCTCCTCTGAACTCGGACTATGCAGCCAAACGCTCATACAAGAAGCGTTGAAACTCAATGAACAATCTTCGAATCGTCGCGATGCCGCCGAGGCGTTCGGAGGCATCTGCGATCGCGTCGTATTTGAGTTCCAGCAGCTCCGGCAAAACTTCTTGGTCGAGCACTTCAACTCCCGATTCGATGTATCGAGTGAGCACAAACTCGATGAACTCCTTCTGTTCATCTGTCAGGTCTTGAAACGCCTTATCGTGTGCAAGGGACGCCCGAAATTCTCGTGTTACAGGCGCGATGGCATACGCGACATATTCCAGTACGTCGAACAGATCGCTGTTCTGTGCTGAAATTAGCTCACGCAGTGCATTGAGTTCAGTCGAGCCAAATCCGGCCTCATCCAGTCTCTGAAGCAATGATGATCGCGTTGAGGGCTGCGACCAGATCTCACGTAACTCGGCCTCGCTATTGAAAAACGAGGGCAACTCGCCGTATAGCTTCTCCAGAAATTCCTGAGCCGACATCGGTGTTCCGTCGGCATTCCAGTACGAAACTGAAGTCATCGATTGAATCGTCCGTACCTTACCATCGGCAAGCTTGACCTTGATCTTCTTTGGCTTTGACGGTGGATCGACGCAACTGGTTTCGCCCCTCTCGTACTCATCTTTCCCCTCATAGACCTTGCCAGAATCCGTGCCTTCTGGCGGTTCTGGCTCACCATCCCATTCGGGATCAAGGAAGTTCTGGTAAGCATCTACAAAATCGTAGATCGTAAAAAAGTCTTTGCCGTCGTACAGCCTCGTACCGCGACCAACGATCTGCTTGAATTCGATCATGTTGTTGCACGGTCGAAGCAACACAATGTTCCTCACGTTTCTTGCATCAACGCCAGTTGAGAGCTTGCGGGATGTCGTCAGAATCGTTGGGATCGTTTTTTCGTTGTCTTGAAACTTTGCAAGCTGCTCTTCGCCAAGCTTGCCATCATTCGCGGTCACACGACAACAAAAGAGCAAATCGCTGCTTTCGTTGTGTTGATTGATCAGGTCACGAACCATTCCGGCATGTGCTTGAGTCGCACAGAACACAATCGCTTTTTCGTTTTGGTCGGCTTGGCCAAGGAACTCTTTGACTCGTGCCTCCTCACGTTCACGAATCTCGATAATCCGGTTGAATTCCGCCTCGGTGTATTCCTTGCCGGCTTCGATCTCTCCCTGCAATACTGTGTCGTCAGCAGTCCATGTGTACTTGTCCATAGTCGTCTGAATTCGCTTCACCTTGAACGGCGTTAGAAAGCCGTCGTTGATGCCTTCCTTCAGCGAATAGACGTATACCGGTTCTCCAAAGTAATCGTAGGTGTCAACGTTGTGGTTTCGCTTTGGGGTGGCTGTCAGGCCGAGCTGAACCGCCGGCGAAAAATAATCTAGAATGCCACGCCAATTGCTTTCATCATTCGCGCCACCACGATGACACTCATCGATGATGATGAAGTCAAAATAGTCTTCTGGATATTGGCCAAAGTAAGGTTCATCATTTGGCCCACTCATAAACGTCTGGAAGATGGTAAAGAAGATACTTCCATTGGTTGGAACTCGACCATCCTTTTTGATTTCACCGGGGCTAATGCGAACCAATGCATCTTCAGGAAAAGCCGAGAACGAATTGAAAGCTTGATTCGCGAGAATGTTTCGATCAGCAAGAAACAGGATTCTGGGCCGTCGAGCACCGTCTCGGTGCAGATTCCATCGAGTATGAAACAGTTTCCACGCAATCTGGAACGCAATGAACGTCTTGCCGGTTCCAGTGGCCAACGTCAGTAGGATTCGATCGCGCTGTTCTGCGATTGCATCAAGCACCGCTTCAACCGCATTTTCCTGATAGAACCTTGGCGGTTTGGTCCCACTGACATCGTTGTACGGCTCGGCGGCGAATTTGTCTCGCCACTGGTTCTTCGATTCAAACGTGTGGTTCCACAACTCATCGGGAGTTGGAAAGCGATCGACTCGACCTTGCTCACTGGTCTCCATACAGATCCGGTAGATTTCTTTGCCGTTGGTCGCAAAAGTCGTTTTCAGGTTCAGCCGCCGCGCGTATTCGATCGCTTGCGCGACGCCGTCGGCCGCTTCCTTTTCGTCACTCTTGGCTTCGATCGTTGCCAGACGTTTCCCGCGATACGTCAGGATGTAATCGACGAACTGCGGACTCTTTCGGCGTCCACCAGCCTGAATTCGGCCCGGGCAAATTTGTTCGCGTCGGATTCGCGAACCCTCGATTACTCCCCATCCGGCGGCAGCATGTGCCGGGTCGATCAGTTCGGCTCTAGTTTCGGATTCATTCACCTTGATCGTACCTCTGCCAACTGTTCCGTGACTCCAAGCGTTTTGGCCCACGTGTTTAAATACGCATGATCGATCGCATCTCCTTGAACCAGCAGCACACCACGAATGTCGCGTAGATGTTTGTCGGACCCGCCTTGCTGGTAGTACTTCAGTTTCATCAACACTGCATCCTCAGCCGAAGCAAATCGAGCAGAGCGACCTTGATCATCCAGTTTGATGGAGACTCCGCGTGATAGCCGTGACTGGTTGAACGGATCCGCGGTGGGAACCACAAAGTCAATTTTCAATCCAGATGCCGGATGAATTACCTTGAACTGGAACCGACGTTCGAGCGCGTCTTTGATAGCGGCCTCCGACACGTAAAAATCGGGATCGGGGAAGGCCTCGAGCAAAGGCTTCACGTGTTGGTTTTGCAGGTCAGCAACGATATCCACGCCGTTGGTGAATCTGGCCTCGCCGTAGGTAATGGTTGCCATGGATCCGGTAACCAGATAGGGAACCCGTATGCCGTCAAGTGCATCGGCAGCGTGGAGGAGCAAATCAAGAGGTTCCATCAGACATTCTCTTTGCGACTTCGGTTTGGATCTGTTGTTCGCTCCAATCGGGGTGTTGGTTTCGTACGGCTGCCACGATGATTTTTCGTGCTGATCTCCACATGCCAAAAGCGATCTCAAGCCGCTGGGCAGGTGTCTTTTGGCGATAGACTTCAACCATAGCCGGAGAGATACAGTTCTCTTCTGCATTGGTTGTTTCTGATTGGTTGATCATCTGGCGGCCTCCATCTGCATTTTAGCTGCGGTGAGTTGGCCGGTGAAGGCTTTTTGGAGGAGCGACTGTTTGGGTTCGTTGAGGTTGGCCAGCTTTTGGGTATAGATGGTTGTGAGCCGTCGGGCGCTAGCCTTGGTTGCCGCAATGTCGTGCGCGGAAGTAACCGCGGCTAGCGCAGTTCGGCTCATTGGTTGATGTCTCATACGACAACCTCGTCATGGGTGAGTTGGCAGGTGAAGGCTTTTTGAAGGAGCGATTGTTTGAGTTCGTCGAGGTTGGCCAGCTTTTGGGTGTAGATGGTTTCAAGTCGCCTCGCTTCGGATTCGACTTCGCGAATCTGGCCGACGATTTTCTCTTGCTGAACCGTACCACACACAGGAACGATAAACTTGGCGACGCTTTTCGCACCCAAATTTGGTTGTGCCGCGCCGTTCGAGTACATGGAGATTTGGTTTTGCCCCTGCCCGCTGGTTAGGAAGTAGTAAAGGTATCGAGATCGTATTTCGTTGTGTTTCGGGCGAATAATCACAAGCGAGGATGCTACGGCACCTTCAGCGAGCGGATCGACAATGGCAGTCTTGCCGAGTGTCGCACCT
>CAYTPS010000114.1:0-12989 GCA_964439245.1 uncultured Pirellulaceae bacterium
GTGCGATGAAGATGGCCAATGGCCGACTGGAATCAACGATCACCCGCATTGGGCAAGCGTTGTTTGGCTCACCTAAGGGAAAGATAACCCCTGAGTTTGCTCGCGTGTTGAGAAATCGAGTGCTTCACAAAGACGACCGTTGGTTGGTGTTGAACCCAGGGGTTGTGAGTGAGACACCAGCATCGTCGGAACCCGTCCGTGCGTTAACGTTAACGATCGCCTCAGAACAAAAAGAATTTCCAGTTGGATTTGACGCTGACCAATCTAAACCTATTTCCGATGAGACAAGAGGTGACGATGAGTAGTCAGATGCCGGAGGTGCAGTCGCCCAAAAGTGGTCAATGCGTCCGATTGAACAAGGTCAGTGTGTCGGCTGGTGAGCGGCAGTTACTGGAGGACGTTTCTGTCGACCTTCCAGCTCAGAAAATCACGCTAATTGTTGGCCCCAGTGGCGTTGGAAAATCAATATTGCTTCGAATGATTGCAGGTTTAACCGCTACTTTTGAAGCTGCAATTCGCGTTGACGGGGAAGTGTTGATCGATGATCGACCAGCTGTTGCCGGCAATTCGGGAGTCGTCTTCCAAAATTTCGCTCTATTCGATGAGATGTCGCCGGCCGAAAATTTGAGCTTTGCGAAATCCAACGCGTCAGGCGAACCTCTCAATCAAACGCCACTAGAATTACTGGACGAATTGCGTGTGCCAGCCAACGTGCCTACGTCGCGACTTTCTGGCGGACAGCGGCAAAGACTGGCACTCGCCCGAACACTGATGTTTAATCCTTCAGTGATTCTCTACGACGAACCAACTTCCGGGCTGGATCCGCTGACAGGAAAACAGGTTGCGCAGCTGATTGCTCAAACCCACCAACAATATGAAAAAACGTCTATCATCGTGACGCACGATTATCGGTCTTTGTTGCCGATCGCAGATCACGTTTTCCTATTGAATCCTGAAACCCGGGCGTTAGTGGAAATGCCGTGCGATCAATGGGAGAATATAGAGGAAGCACTTCAGCCGATGGCGACAAACGTCCGCAAACGCGAGGAAGTAGCCGAGTATCGGCTGGTGACGGATCTCGCAGGACGCGTGACAGACTTCTTCGTGGGTACGACTCAATCGTTGGTCGCTCTTATTGGTGGGTTGCCGGCTCTAGTGCCGTTGTGGAGGAATCCGAGATGGGGGCTGAGGTATTTTTGGCATTTCCTGATGTTAGTGATGGGCCCCACGGCCTGTTTGTATTTGATTGCATCGGGATTGATCAGTGGATTTGTAACGACCTATTTCACATTCAAGTTCCTGCCCTTCAGCGCTTACACTGAGCCATTGTTGCTGGAGGATTTGTTGACGGCGTTGGGGTTTGCCACTTATCGGATTTTCGTGCCAGTGTTGTCTTGCGTACTGATCGCAGCAAGATGCGGTGCAGCCATCACAGCCGATATTGGCGGTCGGCAATTCGGAAATCAGCTCGATGCAATGACAACCTTTGGTGTACCGCCAAAGCGTTATCTGCTAACCCCCATCATCTGGTCGTTCCTGATTTGCACTCCGGTGCTCACCTTTCTTTCCTTTTTCGCGGCTCGACTGGTCAGCTTGATCGTATTTGTCTTTACCCACCCTGAACACGGTGCCAATCTCTGGCACTACTATTTCCATCGCGGATTGGAAGAACCAGACGCGTTTTTCTATTCTGGATTCGGCTGGCTGATGGCCAAGCTACTGTGTAGCGGTTTTGGGATTGCTGTGATTGCATATCACGGTGGCATTTCCCCCAAGCGTTCATCTACGGACGTCAGCCGCAGCGTAACACGCACAATCCTCTGGGCCACATTGTTCGTCCTCCTGGTGCATTTCGCATTTGCCTTTCTTGAATTTGAAAATATTGTGCCCGGAGGAAAGTAGTACATGGCCTTTTAACAAAACGTCATTGTGGCATAGACTAACTGGAACATTCTACTGTCGCCAAATCTGTTGGATCCTCCGAAGACGGTCTTTCATAGTACAGAGACAACTAATGAATTCACAAACGAAATTTCTCGCACCAATAGTGATCATCGTCGCGATGATTATTCTCGCCCAAACTGCTTGCGATTCGAGCAGTGGCGTTCCTAAAAGTGCCTTTACTGCCACCGGACTACGTCAGGGGTATCTCGCGCCAGATATTGAAGGTTCAGACCTTGAGGGCAAGCCTATGAAGCTCTCTGATTTTCGTGGGAAAGTCGTGGTGCTTGAGTTCTGGGCCGGTTTTTGACCGCCGTGTCGATCGATGTTCGATCACGGGCGGTCGCTCGTAAAGCAAAATGAAGGCAAGCCCTTTGCAATGGTGGGAGTCAACTTGGACCGAACTGCGGTCGAAGGTCTCGATTGCCAGCTGGAAAATGATCTCAACTGGCGTTCGTTCTTTGATGGCAACAACATGAGCATCAGTGATGGCTACGGAGTCTCTTCGATCCCGACCGTGATTGTTATCGACCACAAAGGAAAAATTCAGTGGATCGGAAACGAGCTCCACGATCGACTGATTGACAAGCTGATCGCGGAGGTCGACTGAGTAAGAAAATAAGCCAGCCCGGAATGCCCGAGCTGGCTTATGATTACGCGTTTGAAGCGGAGATGACAGGAATCGAACCTGCGGAACGGTTTGACCCGTTCACCTAATTAGCAATCAGGCGCTTTCGACCACTCAGCCACATCTCCCAAAGCTTGCACCGAGTTTAGCGGCACAAATTGCGGATCAATAATATGCAGCAATCGACCGGTTTCCACAAGGTCTTGAGTCAATATTATTTGATGGGTTCACTTTAATTTAATGAGCCCCACCTGCCCCGGACATCCACAGCGATTCTTCAGATTCAGGCTTCCGCAACCAGATCTAATAATTCTTGGTAAACCGACTGACGGGGCATTTGATTGGCCTCCCTGGCCAGCGTTTTGATCCGCTTCAACGCCGCGTTGTCGGCCGAAAGAAGTTGCTCAACCTCATTCACCAGTTCGGCTAGACTTCCGCAGTACACGACCGCCGGAGAATCAGCCACACCAGTGGTTACCTTGGGCTCGGTGGTCAAAACTGGAATACCGTAGGAGAGTGCCTCGACCGTTTTGACCTTGAGGCCAGTCCCAAACTGCACCGGGTTAATCACCACATCGATCTCTTGATAGAAATCCGTCAGGTCATCAACGGTACCCCAAAGTCTCACACGGCCGGCATGGTGAAGATTTAGCTGCTCTACCTTTTTGGCAATTGGTTCACAAATGCCACCCGCGATGACCAATTCGGTCATACCATCTCTCGCGATTTGAGGCCAAGCCTGTTCTAAGAACTTCTCGATCGCGTCGGTGTTGCTGGCGTTGACGGAGGCGATGTAACCCAAAGATAATTTTACTTCTGTTGAATCATTGACGCGTTTCCGCGTGACGATTTCGCAATCACCAGTGTGATGCCCGACGACGACTACACGCGTGTTTGGCGCCATCGCTTGCATCTCGGCTGCCTCAGTTTGTTGAATGGCCAACACCGTGTCAAACTTGGCCAGAACACAAGCTTCTTCTTCTGGGGAGATATCAATCCAGTGGCCATGTCCGTGCCGCTCAAATTGTTCGTTGCGTGCCGACAGCAGGTCGTGCGTATCGATGATGCAGTGGATGTCATGCCTCTGCGTTGAGGCAATCCCATCTAACATCCACGCGGTCGTCACGTACTGACAGACGATGATGTCTGGTTGGAAGCGTTTGATGGTCCGTTCGAATGCACTCCGCGCCCACGGCCATCGATAGTCAGCCAATTTCATCCCGGCAGCACGATCTGGGAATTGTCGAATTGGATATGGGAGAGAACGCAATAGCGTAAGCAGTTTATTAAGGACCGCGCGGCAGTACCACGTAGCTTTAGGAACGAGGCCGTCTGGCGGCATTTCAGGGGTGTGCTTCTCAACATCCAAGCCGTATCTGTTGATAAGGTCCGGATCGATGGCAGATCCGCGTATCGGAAAAAAGGTCTTGATGTGATGACCTTCCTGTTGCAACGCTTCGACTAGCGAGAAAATTCGTTGCTGAGCGCCAGTTTGCCGATGCCAGAAAGGAACCAGCGATACCATCAGTATTTTCTTAGACTTCATGGCCTCAGATGGCGAAAGAAATACTCCCAGCGCAGTGCATCATAGGTGCTTTGCACTCCGTGCTTGAAACCGGGATAGACCATCATATCAAAACGCTTGTCTATGTCCTGCAAGGCTTTGGCAAGTTGCCAAGTGTTTGCCGGATGAACATTATCATCGATCAAGCCGTGAACCAGCAGCAGTTTCCCTTTCAGCTTTTTCACGTACTTGAGGCACGAAGAGGATTTGTATCCATCCGCATTTTCGCGCGGTGTCTGCATATACCTTTCGGTGTAGATCGTGTCGTAGTTTTTCCAGTCTGTCACCGGCGAACCGGCCACCGCAGCGTGGAAAACATCTGGGAACTTCAAGATCCCCAACGCTGACAAATAACCACCGTAAGAATGCCCCCAGATCCCAACCCGTTGCGTATCAACGTAGTTCCGTTGTCCCAAGAATTGGACAGCTGAGACCTGATCGTCTAGATCCGGCCCGCCAAGATTTCGAAAGTTAGCCGATTCAAATGTTTTGCCACGATTTACCGTTCCACGATTCCCCACTTTAGCGACCAAGAATCCCAATTCGCACACCGGATTCCCGGGAGACCAAGTGTTGGTGATCCCCGTGGATTGCGGACCTCCGTAGACGTCGATCAGCAGCGGATACTTTTTTTCAGGATCAAAATTGGATGGCTTGTGCAACGTTCCGTAGATTTTCGTTGTCCCGTCGTTTGCAACAAATTCAAAAATCTCCGGCGCGACGAGCCCCATGGCTTCTGCTGCCTTGCTATCTCCTTGAGCTAGAACGGCGACTTCTTCTCCATCTTTGCAACCATAAACGGCTGTCGATCGCGGCATATCAAATCGTTCACGTACTGCCACGACCAGATCGTGACCGGGAGAAATTTGGAAAGCGGTATGGTTCAATGCCGCTGAAGTGATTCGTCGATTTTCCGAGCCGTCAAGTTTACTACGATGAAGTTGGAGGTTGTAAGGATTCGATGGATCGCTGTATGCCGAATAGTAGATCCAACCCGCCGCTTCATCGACCAGCTCAATTTTATTGCAAGGGTATTCTTTGAGATCAGTTAGGTCGGTGATTTTCTCACCGGCGAGGCTACGTAGTTCAAACTGTTTCCAAGAAGTTCTTTCGGTCTCCCAAATGAACCGTTTTCCGTCGTCAAGGAACCGCATCAGTGGCTGGCTGTTTTGCCAAGTGGCCTGCATTTCTGATACGACGACCCGCGTTTTGCCACTGCTCACATTTGCAGCCATGACGTCCAGTTTATTCTGGCGTCGAGACATACGAGAAAACAACAGCTCTTCCCCACTGGGAGAGAACCGCACATTGAACAAATACTGTGTCGCGTCACCATCAATATCTACTTTGACGCTTTTTCGCGTGTCGATGTCGTAAATATGCAGGAAAACTTGCGGATTTTTGTCGCCGGCTTTGGGATACCGAACCGTCTGCAATTTGGTATAGGTGGACGTGTTGTCGACAGTCAAATAGTAGTCCGACATTTTTGATTCATCGACCTCGTAGTAGGCCAACTTGCGACTGTCCGGTGACCACCACATTGCGGTTTGCTGATCCAGTTCCTCGCCATAGACCCAACAACATGTTCCGAACCGCCGGCGAGATTTTCCCTCTTTGGTCACCTTGATCGCCGAAGCATTCTTGCTTTTGGGCTGGAGGACGACATTGTAGTCACGGTACACAGCACGCCATTTTTTGTCTGGCGAAGTCTCCAAGGTGACTTGTTTGGCGCGTTCAACTTTAGGGCGTGCCGTTACTTTGTCACGCAGGCTTTTGTCGACGAGATTGTCAGTGCGGTCAATGATTGATCCGTCTGCGACATTGAACTGCTTTTTCTGTCCGTTGAGAGTAAAGCCTATCTTGGCCCCGTCACGCGACCAACGGATTTTGTAAACCCGGCCACCTTCCTGCAATTTTCGACGGTTGTCTCTAATTTCTTTGTACCGCGGGTAGCCGGGTAGCTGGTCGAACCGCAGATCCTGTCGCTTTGGTGAAAGCACCTCAGGAGCCGTTTCCTCCTGCTTTACAGACTTTTCGGGCGCCTGCACGGCAACCTCGTTTAAGCCCGACGTGATGACTTCGACTTCAGGCCCGTCTGCAGGTTGGGCGACAGAAGCCGGCCCGCTATCCGAAGCAACAGTTTGGGCTACCAAAGTACCTGCAAACAAGCATCCCAATGCCACCGCGCAGACACCTGAGGCAGCATGAAATGGCGTTTGCTTTTTGAAATCGAACAGCAATTCCAGTGACAACAATCTTCTACAGTTTGCGCCGACAACAAACTTCAGGACCAACTCATTCTTCATAGGTGATTCTTGGTTCAGCGATCTTGGATTAGACGGTGGAATAGTTGGAAGTCAGAGAGGCTTTGCGGTCAAAACGGGGACCGAAGACGGTACAAGCGATCCTTGATCGGATCCCCATCCCAAAACCCAGTTTATAACACACTCGCTCGGTCTTGTGCGGGTCGGTTCTAAGGAAATTGCTCAAAGCCGACTTTCGCGTTTTAGCCGAAGAGATCGTAACGATTAATTAAAGATGGCAAATCCTCCACACTTGAGACACGAAGTCTTGAAGCCAGAGAGCTTGTGCGTCAAACTGTGCCGTTGACCTCTCTGTAGGAGTTTGGAACACCCCTGCTTACAGAAGTCCCCCAATTATCTCTTGTTTTTTCAAACGAAATATTGCGAAACGCTAGTCAAGCCGGAGACAGTTTCTGTGCATCACGATCAACACTCAAACGCAGGCGGAAACAGCGGGAATTCAAACTCTGGCGACGCCCAACAATATCCCCAGAAACCCATGTCCTCAAAACCGAAGCAATCAATGTACAGGTGTGCGTACTGTGGAACGACGTTCGATCGTGCGTTGACAACCGCGATGCCATTTTGCTCAGAACGCTGCCGGCAAATTGATCTTGGAAATTGGCTCGATGAGAGCTACGGGTTGCCTTACGAAGGCGACGGGACTTTGGATCGCGCCAAACAAGATCCTGACGAAGAAGAATAGAAAATACAGGAGATCCGATGATTTATTGGCTGCGTTTACTTGGCTTGGTCTTTATGGTGCTCGTTGTGATCGCCATCATCGGTTCCCTGTTGCCGCGGTCTTATGACTTCGAGGTCACCGAAACAATCGCCGCTTCTCCAGAGCAAATTTACCGAGAGTTGGAGACATTGCCCCAATGGCAAGCGTGGTCGCAGTGGAGCCTTGAGAACGAAAACGTCAAGTCGCTAGAGTATGCCGATGATGGTTTGTCTCAGACGTGGACCGACGATCGCGGCGAGGGGAAATTGTGGATCACTGAGCGCCAAGAAAATCAATCGGTCAGCTACTCGATGATTTTCGCGAACTTCCCTGAGATGAAATCAACGATTCGTTTGAAACCGCTGGCCGAGGGTTCGACAGAGGTCAGCTGGCACAGCCAAGGTGAACTCCCGAGCGGACCGTTTTACGGGTACTTCGGCCCGTTCTTTTCAACAGGCATGAAGTCGCACTATCTGTATGGATTGAGCAAGATCGCCAAGATTGTTAGCCCCTAATCGCCTCTCGAAACGTTGAATGCAGATTGAGTTCGGCGATCGAAAGTGTTTGCAAGTCCCTTGCCAATCGATTAGCTTGGAATCAGATTCCTAGTCCACGACTTCCGACTTTCGCCTCAGCTCGCCTGCATTGATTATGTTCCGCTTATTCTTTTTGACACTCGTTACTGTATCCCATTTCTTGCTTTCGAACTTTAGTTTCGCACAAAGTGATGCTGAGCCAAGAACTTGGACCAGCACCAAGGGGCACACAGTTGAAGCAACTTTCGTCAATGCCTCAGGCTCAATGGTTCAACTCAAGACCGAAGCGGGGGACACCATTGAGCTGAAAAGGATGGACTTGTCTCGCGAGGACCGACGCTACTTGGTCGAGCAGAAGATTAAGGAAAGTAAAGAGCGCATGCGTGCTCGAACTGGCAGACGAGGGGCGCCAGAAGGAAACGGATTTGAGTTCGATGATGACGATGGCTTGTAAAGCAGTGACAGAGTGGAGGTGGCTGGCGCAACGATACGCAACCCGTTTGAAACCAACTTTAGTATTCGATCTCGAGGAAGTTCATGGAACGGAAGAAGGGTAGCTCTATTTTCCATAACTGCGAACGAAGAAAAAACGGAATCCATTTCCGGCTTTACATTCGCAGATGCAATAAAAAAGAAAGATCGAAAGAAAGTTATCCAGTGGTTCAATAATGGCTTGGAAGGTGAAATTAAGAAACAGGCGGAAAGTTGGAGACTTTCAAAAAGTTCCCCACGGCCAAGCCGATAACTGATTGGGTAAGTGCTGAAGCTCAAGTGAGAGCGTTTGGCCAAAAAGGTTTTGCAAAGTACACGATCTTCTTCGGCGAGAAAGTGCATCTGCTGGTTGCCCTATCTAAAAGCCCAGAAAAATTAGAGGAATATCAGGAAGCCGTTGAAAGCTTTAAGGAGGTGGGAGCCGAAGAAGATGCTGCTTCTGCGGAAACCACGAAAGAGCCAGGCTCTCGAAAACTACCTGAGGATTTTCGAACATGGAAAGATACAACCGGAAAGTTCGAAATAGAAGCTAAGCTGAAGCAGCTGGGAGACGAGGACATAACACTTGAAACTTGCAGCGGTAAAGTGATCGATGTTCCCGTAAAAAAGCTGTGTGCTGAGGACCAAAGTTACCTAGAGGAAATCAAATAGCTGCTTCATTCGCTATTTCACAAGATCGCTGATCGCCGCACGGGCGTTGGCTGACAATGTTGGTGAGTCTTTGACGGGGATTAGTTGTTCCAAAGCATCACCAGAGATGTTTGGCTTCAATAACTTCAGCATTAGAACTATTCGAGCATCGGATTTCTCATCTATAGAACCATTTTTAGAAGCTGATTTTATCGCGGCGATAATTTGCTCCAACAGCACCGGTGCTGCGACGTCTCCCATACTCTCAATTGCTTTTTGAGCAGTTTTTTTAGTTCGCGAATTGCCTAAGAGACTGCATAGCTTTTCCGCTGCGGAACGGGTTTGCGTCTTAGCCAGTTTCAAAATCCACGTGCGCTTTGAGAACACGTTGGCTCGATCCAATTCGTCAACAATACATGCCGTCGCTGTATCCGGTGACCAATGGAGCAGTGCCTCGATCGCTGATGTCCTTACCGATTTTTCATTGTTCTTGGATAAGCGGACCAACGTGGCAGCCACTGCCTCGGAGTTCTCTTCAGACTTCCAACGAGAAAGACGATTCAGAAATTTTAGCTGAGTGGTCGAATCCATCTTTGCTTCGGGATCAGTGAACGCCGCAACCTGCTCAGGCGTTAACTGATCGGCCGACTCTGATGGTAGGTCTTTGAAAACGTTCACTCTTTCACGATTGCTCAGATAGTCGCCGTGTTGGCGCGCAACTTTCTTTTGCTTGCTTTGCGTCAATCGCATCGAAAGTTTGAATGGGGATTTCTCGTTGGTCCCATTACTACGCACAAGGGTAGTGGTTCCCGATGCAGAACGAGCCGTTGGCAGTCCCCGGCGGGTATCGAAAGTCCAAGTCGAGCTGACTTTCTGGGTCAATTGCTGTCCAGCATACTCATCCAATGGCTCCATAGTCGATTGAAGCGCGACCTGTGTTTCGTTTGGAGTTTTAGTTTTTTTAATTTTAAAACGGTGTTCAACTTCGTAAATCTGCGTTTCAGAGGCTCCCCTCCTGTTTCCATACCAACTTGGGCTCCGATAGTGTCTCGTCCCGCCAAGTTGATAGTCACGTGAGCCCTCTGTCGGAGACGTTCTGATGAAGTATTCGTGGCTAGTCCATTTACTCAAATATGTCTTGGGCAACTCGACCAGAGGCAATGGACCAATCGAGCTCAACATGGCTCTCAGTCGCGGACAACCTCTTTCATCAATCACCGCGCCGGTTCGGTCGACGATCATGCGCCCGGAGATATTTTCCACTCTGCCACCACGCTTTAGCATTCCAGTGACCGCAAGTTTAAACTTATCTGACAGTTTCGGATCAGTGGTGGTCTGAACGAATGCCACCGCAGGCGTGACCTGTTTTGCCAACTCAGGTCCAGAAAACTGTTCGTTGGATTCGCTTGAAAAGAACTTTACCTGATGCTTCTTTAGTAGTTCGATAGCGTAACGTACAGGTATTCCAAACCCAACACCGCCGCCATTTTCAGAGGTCAATTTAGCGTTGATGATTCCAATCACTGCCCCCGAATCGTCTACAATCGGGCCGCCACTGTTGCCGGGGTTAACGACAGCGTCAATTTGATAGGACCGCGCTGTTCGGTAGTCGTTTTTGTTGTCGCCAATGAAACCGGCGATGGCCCCTCTAACATTCTTGACGCTAGAGCCCAGAACATCGCTCAACGGAACCCCCACGACTCGCAAATCTTGGGCTAGACTGACTTGTCGTTCAGTTCCAAGGCGAAGCATCTGGTCACGAGGGAGATTCTTGGCGTCATCAATTTTCAGGATTGCCAAATCGCGATAAGGATTGGTTGCCACAACACTCGCCCGATACTCATTTCCGGCGACTGTCACTGTAACGCTCTGCGCGTTTTCCACGCAGTGCCCACAAGTCAACAGATATCCCTCTCTGTTGATCAGAAACGCCGTCGAGGTGAAATCTTCTGGCTCCTCGGGCGCTAGGCGTTCTCCGTCGAATCCAACGGTTACATTGGACTGTGTCAGCTGAAACGTAATTGTGCCGGTCGCTTTCATTTGCGCGCCTCCGAATGTTTCTTCGTAGTCTAGCGCGTAAGTATTGGCGAGGCCGACCTTCCAATTGTAGCTCAAGTCAGTTTGGGGTGACTGGCAATTGGCTGCCGCGGCCAATGCGAAACCCACAAAAACAATTTGCAGGAAGATAGAGCAGCGAAGCGTGCGGATTGGATTTAGACCCTGCATCTGTTTTTAATTTCTCTTTCGTCTCGCGGTCGACAAGCTTGATCTGCCAAGTGGTTTGCCACCGGGCAGGGTCGCAAGGTTCTTGGGGATTTCAAACGACAAAAACAGTCGCGCGTTAGGATTCGATACTCGATCTGCATGCTCCTGCAGCGTCTCATCCCCTTGCGTGTGAATGTAGTGAGAGGGGCCATGGTAATATGAGGTTTCCCATATAACCTTGCCTTCTTTCAAAACTTCGACCGTACTTCGATGAGGGGTATAGTCAATGTATACCGGATCCCGTTGCCGAAAGTGGGGGTCGTGCGGAAAGGTCACGCGTGAGCGCTGCTTATCTTGCTTTTTTACCCGCCCGCGGATTGTCATGGCGGCTTGATTGTTGATTGCGTAACCCACGCTTGCCAATCGATCTTCAAGCCCATCAAGAATCTCACTTTGCGTTTGCTCATCGAACGGCAAATCAAAGTCGACCGCGAATTCGTCCCCGGGTTTGATCAAAAGCAGATCCTCGGGATCCAAATTCTCTATCTTGTTGGAAATGTCGGCATGCGGAAGTTCTAGCACCACGTAATGGGTCTTGGTCTGTAGTAGAAAATCTCCGAGCCCCAGGCTTACAACTTCTTCCTTAGGCCCTGCCTTGTACTCCCAAGCACAAACGCGGTACTCGACGTCCATCAAATATTTGTTATCCACCAACAGGTTTCTTTCATCGACCCATTGAACAGATTCTCGGCCATCGCTCTTAAACTCGCGAATCAACTCGTTGGAGGTGAGGTCCCATACCCAAATTTGCCCTTTTCTTTCCAGAGCCGCAAGAAACTCTCCCGAAGGTGAGATGGAAATGGCAGCCGTATCTTTGGTCGCGGCAATCGAACCTTGCAGCAAACCTTCCTCAATGTTGATGATCGAGACCACTGCATCGTCAACAAAAGCTAAAACTTTTTGATTTGGGCCAAAAGCGATTTGTTCGCGTTTGATGGAACCGCGACGCTCCAGCTCAACGACATAGATCGGTTCTGCAGCGTCAACGTCCCACATTACCAGATGGTCGCCGAGCGTAAGCATTCGATTCTCACTGGTGAAGAATCCATGTTTCGGTTCAAACCCGTTCTTGTCGGCAAAGTGAGCAAGTTCCCAAGTCTTCAAAGGTGTCGCCAAATCGTCAAAACTTCGAAATACAATTTTGTCTGGCGCACTGCCAAAAGTTTTTTCAAATGTAAGCACTTGGTTGTTGTCTGCATCAATCGCAAAGACCTCTAAGTCTTTGATGTCCACAGATGCGTTTGCTATTGCCTTGCCTGTTTTCAATTCAATGACTGCGATTCTCGATTTCTTTAAAAAGGTGTTGCTTCCTGAGACAGCAACCAACGTTTTCGAGTAGTCGATTTTTGGCGCGGTCCATTTCGAAAAAGACTTTTTCGTGGCCAACTGCGGGCTTCTTCAGAGGCTTAGAGAACAGCTGCCGGTCCTCCGTGTTCGGTGGAGCATCTATTTCCACCTGCCAGCCGCTGTCAAACAAAGACGTATCAGGCAAAACTTGCCTAACGAAGATTTTTCCGTTGGCGGCTCGTGGTGTTTTGCGATCTTGGGCTTTCGCCCCACCTGCAAATGGGTTGTCTGAAACGACATTGTTAAAAGGGTTGTCCGGATCAGCCGCTTTAACTCTCAACTCTTCAATGAAAGCAATGTCTGCGTCGCTTAGCTTTTCCACCGGCAGGTCAATAATTCGGCCGTCTTCCTTTTTCAGCTTGGCTATATCGCCATCCACAGACAGCAATTTGGCCTCAACTTTAAATTTGCCAGTGCTGCTGGTCCAAGTCCGCATTCCCGAACTAATGTCTTCGGCCTGAAATCCTAATGCCATTGGCGCTGACAACAGCATCAGTAGCAGAAAACCAAACGTAAACACATATCTACCCGCACGAGCATCGATCATAGCCAGCAATTC
>CAYTPS010000115.1:0-12863 GCA_964439245.1 uncultured Pirellulaceae bacterium
ACCGAAACGTTGGGACCAGCCACTGGATCCTGATCAGACCCCCGCTCAACTTGCGGAACTACTGCAAGCGGAGCCTTTTGCTTCGATGGACCGCAGTTCGTTTTCTCGTCGAGTTTCGTTAGAAGGAATCCTGCGAAACGACTGCCGCATTCACGATTTCCGAAAGGGCGACATTATTGTCCGAGAGGGTGATTACGGAAGCAGTGCCTTTCTGATCCTCTCTGGGGAGGCGCTAGTTTCACTGGTGAAATTACCCGATTCCATTCTTGGTCGGGGCGAGAAAAGAGGGAAAAGTTGGCTGCGCTCAATCGCACAGCTTTGGACCAATTCCTCACATCCAGAATCGCGCGATTACCGAACGTCTTCGAAGTCCGCAAATTCTACGGGGATTCGAACCGACGGTGACGAAACGCAGGTGTTTTTGCACGACATCCCACGAGTCATTCCGGTTGGAAAATCGGTCGCCCTAGGAACTGGAGAAATCTTTGGTGAGCTGTCCGCTTTAACGCGAACGCCGCGGTCGGCCACGGTGGTTGCCAACACTGGGACGCGCGTCTTAGAAATTCGCTGGCAGGGATTTCGCGAACTGCTAAAGAGTGCGCCACAATTGAAGGCCCATGTCGAATCGCACTATCGGCAAAACAGCTTGAAAGCTCACCTGCGTGAAATAGATCTGCTGAAGCATCTATCATCGGACGTTTTGGACGCCGTTGCCAACGAAACTCAGTTCGAATCTTACGGCAGCTTTCAGTGGAACCAACAGTTCAAATCAACCTCGCAGCAGGATATTTCCGATCGGATTCTCGCAGAGCCTCTGATTGCTGAGGAGGGCTGCTACGTCGATGGATTGGTGCTGATCAGGAATGGATTCGCTCGACTTAGTCGTTCCCATGGTGATGGGCATCAAACCATTGCGTATCTGGGAAAGGGGCAGGTATCCGGTTTTCGAGAGCTATGCCACAACTGGAAGACAGGCGAGCAGCGACCATGGATGCTCTCTCTTCGCGCGGTTGGTTATGTAGACGTGCTGAAGATTCCGGTATCGGTGGTCGAAAGGTTGGTCTTGCCGAATGTGCCAGCACGGCATTTGCCCGATCCACTACCGTCAGCTGATTCAAGTAAAACGAATCGTCGGGTCGGAACTCGCAAGCGTTCACTTGACAGGAACCTGATGGAGTTTCTCGTCGACAAGCGTCATGTTAACGGCACTGAGGCGATGGTGATCGACTTGGATCGCTGCACGCGGTGCGACGACTGTGTAAGAGCGTGTGCCTCGACTCACAACAATAATCCACGATTCATCCGTCACGGTGAGAAACATGATCATTGGATGTTTGCGACTGCGTGTATGCATTGCCTCGATCCAGTTTGCATGATTGGATGTCCGACGGGAGCCATTGGGCGCAGTGAAGAATCGGGCATCGTCGCAATCAATGATGAAACGTGCATCGGATGTTCAACTTGTGCCAACAGTTGCCCCTACCAAAATATCCGAATGGTGGAAATAAACGACCGCAGTGGTCTGCCAATTCTCAGTAGCGACACCCAGACACCCATTATGAAAGCAACCAAGTGCGATCTGTGTGCGGATCAGATCACTGGGCCGGCATGTCAGAACGCCTGTCCTCATGACGCACTGGTGAGGATTGATTTGACGACGCCTGATGCAATGCAAGCTTGGACAGATCGGTAGACGAATGCTTGGCAAATCGAAAAGACAATTTGGCTTTTTTGAACGTCGCATCGTCTTCACGATGGCTGCTGTCGGTGCGACCATTTTGGTCGCATTGTGGGTCTGGCTGCAGAACGCAAAACTGCAACACGGAAGTTTTACTTCAGGCTACGTGCTGCTGGGCAGTCTTTTCTTTTTGACGATGCTGGGGATGCGAAAGCGGCTGCCATTCATTCCGGCGATCGGTTCGGCCAGTTTTTGGATGCAGTTGCATATCTACGTCGGACTGGCGTCTTTTGCAATTTTTGCGATCCACATCGGTCTCCGTATTCCCGATGGTGGGCTAGAGATCTTTCTGGCAGTGCTCTATCTAATCGTTGCCTTTAGTGGGGTATACGGTTTGTACGTGACGCGCGTGGTGCCTAGAAAGTTGAGTGCGATTAACGAAGAAGTCATCTTTGAACGAATACCATCGATGCGCAATCAAATCGCACTTTCGGCTCGCAAGATGGTACTTGAGGCCTGCGTGAATTCGGAAGTATTGGCGAAGTTCTACGTTCGGCGATTGGCAGCCTATTTTGAGCATCCACGCAGCCTCGCGTACGCGATCAATCCGACTGGGAGAACACGTCGGCAACTGATCGGTGAAATCGAGGAACTAGATCGGTTTTTGGCGGAAGATCAACGCAGCGTTAGTAGGAAATTAGCGGTTTTGATCCGAAAGAAAGATGACTTAGATTTTCATCAGGCGATGCAGGGACGGCTGAAGGTCTGGCTGTTCGTGCATATCGGGATGACATACAGCCTGTTACTAGTGGCAATCGTTCACGGCGTCTTGGCTCATGCGTTTGGCGGGGGGCTCTGATGAATGATCCAGTCAATCAGCCGCTGCAAGATTTTTCGTTTGAGCAGAGTCAGTATCAGCGGCCGAATCAGCCCGTGGTCTATGTGCCGCTGCCGGACGGGGACGAAGTGATTTCTCATGGGCAAGAGCTTTATCAAAAGCCTTTGCCTACTGCCGCCGGTGATATGCCCAAGCCTGTATTCAAGTCGCGCTCTCTGCGAAAGCGGCGGGGGATGTTCTCATTCGCAATGACAGCGTTGACCCTAGGCTTCCTTTTGATCGCATTCAATTCTCCTTGGTCCAAAGAGCTGATTGCCCCAGGGCCACTCAGTTCACCACACGGTCAGATTTTGGGAAAGCTAGGTAGCGACCGGTGTGCGGCTTGCCATCAGGCTGCCGATCAGTCGTTTGGACAGTGGATGCTGACGGCTGTTGGAGTGTCGTCTCATCGCGTAGCTGGTGATGTTGCAGGCCATGGTAATGCGACCGAAGCAGTGGGGATTCATCAAAGCCAGTTGTGTATGAAATGTCACAGCGAAACTTTGGACGCAGAATTTGCGCTCAACCCACATGGTGCTGCGGCTGAATTGTTGGAACAGCTTACTCGCGAAGCTGGCGGTGGCGGTTGGGCCAGCGGCGTGACTCAGACGGTTGCGACGGGCTTAGGGATGTCGCATGGGAATTCAGTCGCGTGTAATGCTTGCCATCGCGAACATCATGGTAATGTCAGTCTCTCGCAATTAACCGATCAACAGTGCCAGGCCTGTCATCAGCAAACCTTCCACAGTTTTGAGAACGGTCACCCTGAGTTTTCGATTGCCGACCAGCAGCGTCGACAACGGATCGCATTCGACCACGGTTCGCACCTAAATAAGCACTTTCCCGCGAGCAAAACAAGTTTTGACTGTGCCCAGTGTCACATTGACGACTTGAACAGTAACTCCAAACTGACCGCTCCCTTTGAGCAGTCTTGTGGTGCTTGCCATCAGCAACAAATCGCAGACAGCGGAGATCGTGGCTGGGCGATATTCTCGTTGCCGATGATCGACATGGAAGCCGTTAAAGAGCACGGGCTGATTGCTGGAAATTGGCCTATGGCAGCAACCGGTGATTTTGACGGACCCCTTCCACCGATGATGGGAGTTCTGCTTGCTGCAGATTCAAAAGCGAAGGCCGTGCTCGATCGGTTGGGAAGTGATTTTGCATTTGGCGATATCGATCCTGATGATAAGGCGTCTGTTGCCGATGCTGTGGAATTGGTTTGGGGCATAAAGCGACTCCTGAAAAATCTTGCCGATGGAGGAAGCGATTCCTTGCGTGAGAGAATAAGTTTCGCAACAGGCAAGGATATTTCAAACGAGACAATCACACAGATTCTATCCGGTCTGGACCCGATGGTTTTTGCAGCTACGGCTAAACGATGGTTGCCCGACCTAGATCGTGAGTTGGCTGCCGTGGACAATGGGAATGCTGTTTCAAACAACAGTATTCAACTCCGCCCAACAGGAAATTCTGCATCGTTTGCGGCAATGGTACACGGACGTTTGGCGGCCCAAGAAATACTGGCAGAGAATCCTCTCTCGGGCGAAGGTTTTGATGCTTCTCAATACACTGCGTCAGTCGAAAGCGAACCGATCGAAGATGACGAGGCAACTGAATACGCCACACCTCCTGTCAGAAGAAAGCCGCACGTATTGCCTGAGGATTCCGAATTGCTTGTAGAGAACCCGTTGCAATCAGGCGCTGGATTCAGCGTACCACTAGACGTACCAGCAACTAAATCGCCGGTCAAATCCAAATCGGGTGGCACTGGTTTGGCGCGAACCCCCAAGCGTCCTATCGGCCTCAAAATCCCCGACGAGATTCACATCTTTGCAAAAGCCGGTCAAGTTTCTTTTCGTCCGGGGTGGTTTCGCAGCGATAGTCGATTTGTCATTGGTTATCGACCTTCCGATCATGCAGATCCGTTGGTGAAGTCGTGGAGCGATCTGGCGGCTGCCGCAGCTACGGATGCCGGAAGCAGCTCGCATAGCGCCGTGGATCGTTTGTTTGCCGCGGTGACTTCAAGCAGCGGTGCCGGCGGTTGTCGCTCTTGCCATACGGTCGATAAACAGGCCGATGGTGGATTCGAGTTTCAATGGACTTCCAACCGCAGAGACGTGGGGGAAGCCAAGTTTACCAAGTTCTCTCACCGTCCGCATCTGATATTGCCCCAGCTGCAAGACTGCAAATACTGTCATCGAATGGATGATTCTAAGTCATTGGTCGGGACGTTCGACGGTTTCGAATCGATGGTGTCGTCCGAGCTCAGTAGCAATTTTCATCCCTCGAAAAAAGCTGATTGTGCGGCCTGCCATCGCAAGGGGCATACCGATAGCGGTTGTATGCAGTGTCACAACTATCACGTGGGGCATAAGCGAAAAGACTAGCTACTTTTCGGCCGTCTTTACGTTGAGCAATCCTCGCCGGTTCATCCATTCGTTCAGTCGATCTGGCCAACTTGTCACTGGAAGGTCATTCACCCGGCGCATTCCATACCCATGTCCTCCGGCGTCGTACACGTGTAGTTCTGACGGTACGTTTGACTTTTTCAGCGCCTGCAGCAGTACCATCGGATGGTCCAATGAAACGTGATCGTCAAACGCGTGCACGAGAAATGTTGGCGGGGTTTCTTCGTCTACTTTTAGGTCTGGATTCAACCGCGTTCCAGCAGCGTTAGACAAACCGCCGGCATAGATCAGTACCATAAAATTTGGTTTGCATGGTATCTTGTCGACCGAATCGCTGGCCTGATAGATGCGTTTATCCATCATGCCTGATCTGGCCGCCGCAATTGCACCCGCCGAAAACCCCAATGCGCCGATACGTTCGGGATTGAGGCCAAGCTCTTCGCTACGTGAACGTAAAAGGCTAATGGCGCGCTGAGTATCCTGCACCGGTCCTTGCCAGGGAACCTTTAAGCGGTTCGTTGGAACACGATATTTCACTACCGCTGCGGTTACACCAATGGAGTTGAACCACTTGGCGACTTCGATGCCTTCTAAATCCCAAGCGAGAATATTGAAACCGCCTCCCGGGCAGATCACAACCGCAGTCCCGGTGTTATTAGCCGCTTCAGGTCGATAGAGATGTATCTCAGGTAACGAAACATTCCCAAGTTTGATAATTCTGCGGCCACCTACAAAAGCGTCTGTTGTTTTGGTGAGATCTTTTTCAGGGCCAACAGTGCGGTCATCGTCCGGGACGCCGCTTGGCCAAAGTTCGGTCACTTCGGCCTCTGCGTCATGTCTCTGTGCTTGCGTCAGCGGTGGCGACAATAAAAGTAGACTGACCAATGCAATGGCCAACGCCAATGACACGACGGGTACTTGAGTTGGTATCGAATGGGTGCCTGTGAATTTCATCGCCCCATAATAGTCGAATTTCCGTTACGCTCCACGAATTGCATTACAGTCTGTTGGCGATCATACATTTCTATGCGTGGTTTGTAAAAAAACAGGGGTTGGACTACGGCAAAACCTTGATGTAAAGGTCCTTGAACCAAACCTTACTGACCGGATCGTGAGCCTGAAGTGCGATCGTGCCCTCACTCAGAACGCGCTGAGCCATCTTTTCTTCACGTTCGACGTTGTCTGGTTCGACGTAGTCTGTGATCGTGGTTCCGTTGATCTTGATCACGATATGTTTCTTCTCGACAATCACTTCGTAATCAAACCACTCTTTGTCTTTTACAGGAGCGTCGAAATTGTCTTTGATTGCGTAGAGACCTGCCGTTTTCTTTGGATCGGAATGCGTGTTATTGACTTGCGCTTCATACCCGACCGTCGGCCAGCCTTTGTCTTGGAATTTGGTATGGAAGTAGATGCCCGAGTTTGCCTTCGGTTCGGTCATGACCTTCGCTTTGAAGTGAAAGTTTTTGAACGACGCATGACCGTTTTCCCCAACAAAAAATGCGTGAGCGCGTGGCCCGTTGGTAACAAGGCAACCATCCTCCACATAAACGGAATCTCCATTTTCGCTTACATGCCAGCCCAGCAAATTCTTGCCATTGAACATTGATTTGAATTCGGCGTCCTGACCATGCGTTGGTGACATTGCCGAAAGTGCAATGGCGAAGTGGCATAGGACCGACAGGATTGAGACCGGCCAAGCTGAATTTGTTCTGTAGAGTGTCATGAGTGGAATCCTATTGTGCTGGATTGATTTGATGCCGTCCATGATTGCAATGACTGTTGATCGATGCAAGTTCTGGCAAACAATTATTTTAGCTGATTGATCAGTTCGGTCGGATGCAAACAGAAACTGTATTCGCGCGAGTTGAGAATTTGGCTGTGACGGATCTGCTTGGAGAGTACGTCTATTTCATCAGTGATTCTTGTACGCTCTAAGGCAAGTAAATGTTGCAATTCCTCGTTTGCCGATTCGATCGCACGGTGGCGATCAGCCGCGCTTTGCCCAACCTCTCCAGCAATGGCCGAGTGTTTTGATTTGATCAGACGTTTCGATTCATCGTTAGGTGAAGGGATAAAAGTTTCGGGATGAAACCTGATCTCTCGTAACGTTTGTTTTCGAGCGGTGATGTCAGAAGAATCGATCTTTGAGAAATTCGTCGGCAATTGCCAAGTGCCGGTAGCCGTCACATATTTCGGTGGAGTGACCCCGAAAAAGTCAACGATGATTTGATCAGTCAACTGATCATATTTCGCACCACCAATGCCATGGACGAACAAGTCTGACGCCAACAACCTGGCGAACATGGTCGTGATCAAGGCACGCGGGCGAATAAAGATGCCTTGACCTGTTGTCTGGCTCTTATGGTTCTGCTCGACCAACCAACTCGTAAGTGAGGCTATCGAAATCTTACCCAGGCCGACCTTGGAATTTGAAATCTCAACCTCTTTGCCTATGTGACGAACAAACATCGGTTTGCGTAGTGGCGATTGGTCGGTCCAGATCCAAAACGGCGTTTCCAGCCACTGGTCGCTGGCTTCTTCGATGCGCCCCAATTTTGGAACCGGATGAGCCGAACTACGGATGCCATGTTTCTTGCGGTAGCGATGGATCACCTGGTTGTATGTATTCTGAAATGTACTCAGATTCTCGATCAAATATGCAGCGAATTCTGCAAAGGAAGAAGATCCAGCGAGACGACTGATGGGAACCTCCAATGTTCGAAGTCCCCTTGCCCGTTCGATACTGTGCCGGCCAGCAGCGATGGCGTGCCCGATTGCCGAAGAGGGCAAGGACTGAGCGAGTGTTTTTTCGGCTCTGATTACCTCAGGCCATAGTTCGTTGATGATCGGATTGGAAACGTAAGAATCAATTGCACTGGCAGCTCGCTGCCCAAACGACTCAAAGGTTTTGCGGTCGACGACAGGTTGCATCTCGAAAGGCACCGCTGCCCCTGGACTATCGAAAGCCACTAGTCCAACAGACGCGCGACCTCTCAGCATTTGGGGGAAGTTGATCGATGCACCGCCCGAAAGATCGTTGTCGACTACCATGTTGATCGCCGTTGCCCCAGATGCTTCGGCAATTTGGTGCAGACGGAAGTTTTTGTACCAGACGCCGGGGTGAAATAAAGTTGGTTGGTGGCCGCCAAAGACAATCGGCGACGAGGGATCGAATGAGTTGGCGTCGATGTTTGCTTCGTCCGATAGGTACTGACTAGACCAATCTACGGCCAAACCTATCGCCTCAGCTCGGGCGCGAGTTTGAAGTGCTTTGAGTGGGAAGTCTTCCGGCGCACTGTTGTGAGGCTCAACATCGGATTGACGCAATGTTAAATTGTCACGTACTACTGCTGCAACTTCTGTCTTGGCGGGGAGGTCTAAGGTTTGCCCGTGCCGCTTCGGCGCCCGCAGTCGAACGTACGCCAAATGATCGACTTGTGTCGAAGTCTCTCGCTTAACGTCTTCTTTATCCAACTCGCTCGCCTTTGATTTTCTCACAATCGTTGGGCAGTTTCGCCAACGCCCGATTAATGACGTCGTAGTAATGCTTCAAACGAGTATCACCGTCATCCAGCTGGCCACCGAAGGTGCGAGTTTCGTCCAAGTAGATCAGTGGTACAGCGACTTCGACGATCGAGAGTTTCTGGCCCGCTGCCTGAACCCATAACTCTAGCGGCATTGCGTAACCCGTCTCGGTGATGTCCAGCTTTTTCAGGGCATCAGTCGAATAAGCTTTGAACCCGCAGAACGCGTCGGTTAACTCAAGGTCCAGCGATTTGTTTAGCGTCTTGGTGACTTCATGGTTGATACGTCGTCGTTCTTCCGGTGGAGCGGTATCGGCGTCGAACGACTTTAGGTATCGACTGCCCGAAACCATGTCGGCGCCCGATTTGTGGCAGGCTCTTACAAACTGCCGAATCCGTTGCGGTTCATGCTGCCCGTCGCAGTCGATCGTCACCAAATAGTCGTAGCCATGATCGATGGCGTACTGAAACGCCGTCATCAATGCGGCCCCGTAGCCGCGGTTTTGAGAATGTCTCTCGACAATGATGTCGTCGCGTTTGGAAAGTAAGTCAGCTGTTCCGTCGCTGGAACCGTCATCGACAACTAATACATCATGTGAGTACCAAGTTACCTCGTCCAGCACTTCGTTCACGGTTTCGACTTCGTTGTATACAGGAAGTGCCGTGAGAAACTTTTTGTCCATAAAAATTATCCAACTTTCTTTATGCAGCAACGTCGCCTACGGATGAGAAGTTTGACGCATGAAGGCATGGTTTGCTTACAATGCGATGGTGGAATGTCGGTTGAGCCGGTGCTTTTCCCGTTTCCCAACAGACTTTACCGAGTGTAATCATATCCAAGAACGGCAAAATTTAGTCTGTTTGACTTGTTGGATGGGGATTTTGTGGGAATCTACGTCTCAAAGAGCATCATTTAATACAAGAGACACCTTTGCAATACTTTCGCCGTCGACAGAACTGTTTATTGGAACAGCTGATCAAGATACGCCAAGCTTTCGCCACACTGCTCAATAGCACCCGATTCGGCGTCGCGTTGTACGGTCAAGAAGCCTTGATATCCTTTCTCTTCTAGCAATCCCAACAGGGCGGACCAATCTACACTGCCCCGGCCCAGCTGGACTTCGGAAGTTCTGCCAACGGACAGATCTTGCACAGCATCGCGTGCGCGAAAGTGAGCAACGTGATCGGCCAATGCTTTCATTGTTTCAGTCACTGGTTGTTGCCGAATCAATAGCGCTGCGGGATCGAAATCAACTTTGAGGCTGTTCAGCGGCAATTGCTCCATCAGCTGTAGCATCGTTTGACTGTCGTCATTGTCAGTTTGCGCTGCCAGCCAAGCTCCGCATTTGTGGGCATGCATGCCGATATCGCTGAGGGCTTCGATCATGGTTTGCCGCTCGTCAGTTCCTTGTTCAGGAATATTTCCAATTCGGTTACAGACCACATTGCAGCCCAATTCATAGGCCATACTCATTGCAGCTTTCGTAGCGTCGATCCGGCGTTCAAGATCGTCGATGTCTCCGTAGTTGCGACGAGTTGGGAAATGAATTGCGGCGACGGACAGATTGAGGTCGCCGAGTGTTTTTATAAAATGCCGAACGGCCGTACGCGACATTGTGGCGGGATGCAATTGGGTACGGGCATTGATCTCCACACCTTCGGCGCCGAGTCGCGACGCCGTGACTAGCGCCGTTTTGAGCGGTTGTCGGAGTGATTCAAGATTCAGCCCTTTCTTCAGTTGCAACATGGTATCTTCCACTTGGTATCCTTCGAATTTTCTCTATCCGTTCATTGTGCGCATTGACGGTCTCGAAGCCTATCCCACCTTGTCTCTGCTGCTACAATCGATCAAAGTTTCCAAAGAAGTCCTTTTTCTTTTTGTCATTTCCAGCATCATGAAAATTCAAGCCGTCTGCCAGTTCATGGAATCATTCGCTCCCCGCCGCTTGGCTGAAGAATGGGACAACGTTGGCTTGATTGCCGGTGATCGGCTGGCAACGGTGGAACGCGTGATGACCTGTCTGACCGTGACCCCCGAAAGTGTCGAAGAAGCGATAGGCAAAAAAGTGGATTTGATCGTCTCACATCATCCGCTTCCGTTTCGTCCTATCAAACGACTGACTACCGACAACACGCCGTCGGAGCTTCTGTGGAAACTGGCCGGAGCAGGCGTGTCTGTCTACAGTCCTCATACGAGTTTTGATTCGGCTGCCTCGGGAATTAATCAGACGCTTGCGCAGAAGTTGGGGATCGAAGCACCGACGCCACTGCAGCCGATGGAGGATGATCCTGATTCGCTTGGCTCGGGTAGAGTCGGCAAGTTTGCAGATCCGGTTGCTCTTGGCGAATTGGCAACCCGCGCCTGCGGACAGCTTGGGATTGATGGCCTGCATATCGTTGGCGATCAAGCAAAGATGATTACTAAAGTCGCTGTGGCGTGCGGCAGCGGGGGATCTTTTTTAGATGTGGCAAAACGAAAAGGCTGCGACGTGCTGGTCACCGGCGAGGCAAATTTTCATACTGCTCTGGACGCAAAAGCGAACTCGATCGCATTGCTGCTTGTTGGCCACTACGCCAGCGAGCGTTTTGCCGTTGAAGATCTGGCCGGTCACATCAAAGCTGAATTTGAGGAATTGGAAGTGTGGGCCAGCGCGGACGAATGTGACCCGCTACAGTGGGTTTCTTGAGCTCGGGTATGCCAAGGGCGTGCAATGCAACCTGCCCCCGTATTGTCGTTGGCCTCCAACCACTACAATTAGGACTGCGAAAACTTACACGACACCAAAGCCGAATCTAAAAATAATTGCAGAGACAATAGGGGAACAAAATGGACGTTATAGAATCAATTTACCAGCGTCGGTCGATAAAAGAGTTTGACGCAGATCACAAGATGACTGCCGAAGAGGAGACAAAG
This sequence comes from uncultured Pirellulaceae bacterium, assembly GCA_964439245.1. Classification (GTDB taxonomy): domain Bacteria; phylum Planctomycetota; class Planctomycetia; order Pirellulales; family Pirellulaceae; genus Mariniblastus. The sequence goes on from CAYTPS010000115.1 coordinate 11,408, forward strand.
CTGTTCGAAGCTATGATTCAGGCTCCGACAAGCTTCAATATCCAACACTGGCGGTTTGTGGTGCTACGTGACCCAGAGCTGCGAGCCAAAATTCGAACCGAATTAGGAAATGACCAAGCGCAGATGACTGATGCCTCGTTGCTGGTGCTGTTTACCGCTGACGTTGAAGCGTGGAAGAAAGAACCGCAACGCTACTGGAGGAATGCTCCTCAAGAAGTCGCCGATTTGTTGGTCAACTGGATGGGGCCGTTCCACGAAGGACGAGAATGGCTCCAACGTGACGAAGCTCAACGCTCGATCGGAATGGCGATGCAAACGCTAATGCTGGCAGCCAAAGGTATCGGATACGATTCGTGTCCGATGATCGGTTTTGAGATTGAGAAAGTGGCTGAGCTGATTAAACTGCCGTCCGACCATGTGATGGGACCTATGGTCGCAATCGGAAAGGGAACCAAGGACGCATGGCCCAAGGCGGGACAGTTGCCGTTAAACGAAATTGTGTTTGAGAATTCGTTTTAAAGTTGGCTACAGTCCGACCTTCCCGTTAGCGACTTACATATTGCCGGGAACCGCGATGTGCTTCGGCGCGGCATTGGCCGGAGCAGCATCAACTTGCCGCGATAGGTAAGTGAACCCGATGAGTGTTAACGCTCCGGCGGCAAGACTGGCGTACCAAAATAGATTGTGCCCCACATCGTACACCGCGGTACCGATCAACGGCGCGATGACTGCCGCAAGCGAGTATGTCATTGCGTACCAGCTCATGTACATTCCTTGATCTCGGCCGGTGCTGCGCGTGGCCACGAAACCGCTGGCCAGAGGGAACATAAGCATTTCGCCGATGGTGATGACGGTCATCGACAGTACAGCAAACCAAGTCGCATGGCTGGCCGGGAGTATGCCAAATCCTAGACAGGCGAAGAAGCAGCCCCAGCCGATCGCGCGTAACAAAGAGAATCGCGCAACGTAGTTCACCAATAACATCTCAAGAACAACGATAATGCCCGTGTTCAATGAGAACAGTAACCCGATTTGCGGTTTCGAGAGCGCATATTCGTCCTCAAGATATTTTGGGTAGGTTGTGTGGAACTGAAAGAAAACGACGGCCACCATCAACATCAATAACAAGAAGCAAAGAAAATGACGATCCGCAAGCGGTGAATCGCTGGAGCTCGCTGTTGCTTCTGTTGGCTTCTGCTCAATGCCTGCATCATCCCCCGCATATCTTCGAAGGCCGAAGAACCACAACAAGAAGAGACCGCCTACACCGGTAGAGATTCCATCAACGATGAACAACCATGCATAATCGATCTCTGCCAAGACACCTCCAATGGCGGGACCGATCGCCATCCCCAAATTGCAAGCCATGCGTTGAAGTCCAAACGCGCGTGTTAACAGGCTGACATCAGTGAATTGAGCGACCGCGACGCTGTTGGCAGGACGCACTCCCTCCACG
>CAYTPS010000116.1:0-11779 GCA_964439245.1 uncultured Pirellulaceae bacterium
AGAATGCCTCCGAGGAACAACTCGCCATGCGGATTCAATGCACCGACAGCCATCCCGTCGACGAACATGTTCATAAACTCAAACAGGTCATTTGCGTGGGCACTGTCGACAACCTCGACTTGAGGTACGCCCGAAGCGTGAATGACAACCGAAGGAACGGCAACGAAATCGTACTTTTCTGCGACGGAAATCCCTTTGGCGAAGATGGTCGAACGGCAAGTACTCTGAAAGACACAGAAACCGCAAGTGAATCAAAGAATGCGAAAGAGTTTTTCGACCGCCTTGAGCCTGTCTATCCAGAAGATCATGATGACAGCCGCGACTGGACAGGCCCCGCCCAGAATCTTGCTGACCAAGTTCCCCGAAAGCGAATCGAAGGAACGCTCAAAGACATCCTCAAAAACCGGATGAGTCGAGGCGACGATTGAAGAGCATATCTGATTGATCTGAAAGTGTGTCTGATTTATTCCCTTTCGGAACGATTTCAAGAATTCTCGAAATCGAGTTTCCGCCACGAAAAACCGGAGTTAAATCGACTATAGTGCGACTCAATTTTTTGGCTCCCGCCGCCTCCACTTTTGACGACCTCGAATTTGGTTTCAGGTCGTTTTTTTATTGGTTGAGAAAGAAACGCTACTGGACAAGCAACAGAAAGTGTCTGATCTTGTGCCAAAGCCGTGTAACTCTTGTCGTTTTTCCTCGGTAACGCGGAATCACACCAGTGCCATTGACGCGACTAACAACGATGTTTGAATTCTGAAACAAGGATATTCCATGAAACGGTCAAAGCTCTTCTACGTTGTTCTGACTTTTGTATATATGCAGTGCGTTACTGGATCAGCAGACGAACCTTTGTTTCCGAACTCCGACTTTGAGACCGGGACGCTCGAGAACTGGACTGCCAAAGGCGAAGCGTTCAAGTTCCAGCCAACCTTTGGTGACAACTCAAAGATCCGTCATAGTCAGCCCAGCAAACTTCAAGGACAGTGGTGGATCGGCGGCTACGAAAAGTACACCAAAGCAGTTGGAAAACCGGGGGATATGGGCGGCGATAAACCGAAGGGTACGCTGACTTCCACGGAGTTCGAGATCAAACAGCCCTTTATCACTTTTCGCATCGGCGGTGGAAACCATCCCGGAGTCGTCGGTGTCAATCTGCTGGTCGATGGCGAGAAAGTTGAACTTTCCTCAGGAGTCAACAATGAAATGATGGTGCAACTCAGCGTGGACGTCAAAAAACATATTGGCAAGACGGCTCAGATCGAAGTCTTCGACAATCATTCAGGCGGCTGGGGGCACATCAACGTCGACGATTTTCGCGAAACAGAGAAAGCCGTTCCATTGACCGATGAAGTAAAGGCCATGTTCACTTCTTCATGGAACATTTCGCCGAAAGCCTATCCTGAAGTTGGCTACGATCAAGCCAATCGCCCGCAGTTCCATTTCGTGTCCCGGAAAAACTGGATCAATGATCCCAACGGCATGGTATTCGACGGCCAGAAGTATCACCTTTTCTTCCAGCACAATCCGCTGGGAACCGGCTGGGGCAATATGACTTGGGGCCATGCGACCAGCACAGACATGATTCACTGGAAGCAACTTGATCACGCGCTGCTTCCCTATCGCGTGGATGGTCGTGGCGGAACGGTCTATTCTGGTACGGCCGTCGTGGATCACAACAACAGTTTGAGGAAGCAGGTTGGTGATACAAAGACGCTTTGCGCGTTTTACACCTACGCGTCGGATCCGAAATTTTATCAAGCGATGGCGTATAGCACCGACAGCGGCGAGACATGGACTTATTGGAACGAAGGCCGTGCCGTTGTGCCGCATCAGGGCTTTGATCAGGGAGAGCGTGACCCAAAAGTTTTCTGGCACGAAGAGTCGCAGCAATGGGTGATGGTGCTTTGGGTCAGCCGAAATCCAGGGCGCGTCAGGTTCTTCACTTCAAAAAACCTGACCGACTGGAAATTCGCTTCGGATCTGATGAGAGACTGGGCCTACGAATGCATAGACCTCGTTTTTCTCCCGGTTGATGACGATCCGAAAAATATCAAATGTGTGATCTACGACGCGAGCTTTGACTATGAAGTTGGCACGTTCGACGGAAAGCAGTTTCATGCTCAATCGCCAAAACGCGTCCTTGCCGGCGGCAGCAATTTCTACGCCGCTCAAACTTTCAATTCCGCCCCCGATAACCGCGTGGTTCAAATTGGCTGGATGCGAGGCGGCCCCAATTCGTCACGTAATTTTGGTGTGCCGCACAACCAGCAAATGTCTTTCCCCTGCGAGCTCAAGCTTCGCACGACCCCTGAAGGGGTAAAGCTATTCTGCTGGCCAATCAAGGAAATCGAGTCGCTAGTTACGCCCATAAGGACCTTCGAATCGTCTGAATTCGCAGAGCAAGTCAACGTGATCGCAAGCATTGGCGAACTGGACTTGATCGACATCGACTTTACTTTTGAACCGGGCGATGCGAAGGAAGTTGTCATTGCACTCCCGCGCGTGACACTGAATTACAATGCGGAAACCGGAGAACTGAAACATGCGGGTGTCCGAAATGATGGCCAACCGGCTATTGCCACAACGATGCGGGGCCTCAAGCCACGTGAGGGCAAGGTCTCGTTGCGGGTGTTGGTGGATCGTCTTTCGGTGGAAGTCTTTGCGTTTGGAGGGGAAAAATTCGCGGCTTACTACATCTACCCCGATCACAAACCGGCAGCGCCTTCGCTCCATTCAGTCGGTGGTGGTTTCAAGTTGAATTCTCTGGAGGTTCGCAGCCTGAAGTCGGCTTGGAGCGCCCCATGAGCCAGATTCGTTGAGGTTAAAGAACCGAATCATCAAGGGCGTTAGCGATGAAACTGTAGGGCCGACGAGTGTTCAAGCTAACCAATCAAGAACGGGCGGATCAGCAAACACTAGGGGAGTTTGTGTTTTTGGCGTGTATCAGCAAAGCCCTTATTTGGACACCTTCTCTGCCGCGAAAAAAAAGCAGACGCCGCTGGAAGGCTGCACCGTTTCTTGTTGGATCGCGAAACCAACCTAAGAGGTTGTACCGAGTAGCGCTGTGACTGCGACTGCTGCCACGGCACAAGTGACGCTGGTTACAATCCTTCGCGTCATCATCGTGCCAAAAGGTAGTGGCGGGGTAAAGGAAACGGCAAGATAGCCAACAACCAAGATCGCGACCGGATAACACGGCATCGCAGAAACCCACCAGCCCATCATCAACAAGCCAATGCTGCTGGCCGCAATTGCGGCGCCTGACCACCTAACATTGTCAGTTCCACATCCGAAAGGGCTCACCAAGAGCGCGCCAAGCATCGCGCAAAGGACGACGATCACAAGGTTCGCCAATCGCTGATTGCCTGAAAGTACCAAGACGGCCACAACGGATACGGTTAAAACGCTTACGCTGCCCATCCATGCCCAACGTGATCGGCCCTGAATGCTGTGGTTCAATGACAGCCAACAACCAAGAAGGCCAAGCACACCGCCAACCAATTTGATCCCACTGAGCCCCGTCAACGTTTCAAAATCGAGGATACCGGCCGCCCGAAGACACTGACTGACAATGAACGTTGTTACCATCGCTGCACCGCTGTACGCGATGGTTCGAGAGGCTCCGAACGCTGCTGAATTGACACTAACAAGCCCGGCCAGCAACACTCCGATTGGCAACCAATTGAGAGCAGTTCGGGGCCACATGATTTCTGAAAACGCCGACGGCAAAGTACTCGCCCAAGCCCCAATTTCACCGCTTGATTCTGTCCCAAGAGATTCCCAGGCATTGATACTTATGTGGCCGCAAACGTAGCCAATTGCGATTGCCAAGGCCCATGCGTATTTCGTTGACTTGGTCGAATAACGTAAAAGCAGCCAACTTACAGCTGCCGCCACAGCAGGGGCCACAAATACGGTGAGCAAATTCAGAAGAAGATTCATGGCAAGTATTTCGAAATATTTTCTGACGAAGCAAGGGGAGTCTCAAACAGTTGACCGACGACAGATTACATTGATGCGCAGTTGGCGTTTGTTGGTCAGATTGGGGATGATTAAATAAAGCTTTTTCAATTTTTGTGCCACATCAAAACATCTGGTTACATACACTAGCGAAACGCAGTAAGTCTAATTCCGCCCGATCTGTAATATTTACAGGCTCTACCGATCTCTGGCCAATCCGCTTTCACCCAGCCCACAACTAAGGCCTGTTTCTGCAACCAAATGGCCAAAACTCTGACGCCTCAATTGCGCGTACTAAGCGCCTCCTTTGTGACTCAGTCCGTCGTGATTGGGATGATGTTCGGTTATGGGGTATTCTTCAAAGCACTCGAAGAAGATCTTGGTTGGTCGCGTACTCTGCTATCAAGTGCTTCTTCTGTATCCGTTTTAGTAATGGGTCTGTTCGCGATCGCGGCGGGATACCTCACAGATCGTTTTGGTCCCCGATGGGTGTTGGCAGTCACCGGACTCACCACCGGAATTGGATATTTTTCGATGGGCGCGATGACCGATCCGTGGCAGTTGCTTCTGTGCTATGGCCTGCTGGTCGGGCTGGGATTTGCGTCGCACGATGTTTCCACGCTATCGACCGTATCAACCTGGTATCCAAATCACCGCGGGTTAGTGACCGGGATCGTCAAAACTGGCAGCGCCTGCGGGCAGGTGCTGGTGCCGCTACTGGCAACCTTTCTAATCGCAACAACAGGCTGGCGCAACGCTTTGGCTTACCTTGGAATTTTGGCGGGCATTCTGTTAGTGATTCTGTCGCAGGCCATAGAATGCAAACCTTTCACCGTCTCCTCAAATAGCAACGCGGCGCAAACGGAAGATTCCCGCGGCGGCATGAGTTTCAAACAAGCGCGCGGCAACAGACTAATGTGGACGTTCTGCGCGATTCAGTTTTGCTTTATACCGTCGCTGATGACCATCCCGTTGCACATCGTTGCGCACAGTACTGACTTGGGCATGGTAAAAGAGACCGCTGCAATGGTGCTTTCAATGCTGGGGGCTGCAAGTATCATTGGGCGGTTGATGACCGGTTTTTTAATCGATCGGTTCGAGGCACGAATCGTTCTCGCTGCATGCCTAGCCACATTGCTGACGGCACTGCTGACGTTACGACTGACCGATTCATACCTATGGCTGTTTCCGGTCGCATTGTTTTATGGCATCGCGCACGGTGGACTGTTCACCGCCGTCTCCCCATCGGTGGCAGAGTATTTTGGAATGAGATCACACGGCGCGATTTTTGGAACTGTGTTGTTCACGGGTACTATCAGCGGAGCTGCCGGGCCGGTGATTGCTGGAATCTTGTTCGACCAATTCCACTCCTACGATATTGCCTTCACCCTTCTGGCTGTGCTTGCGGCCACGGGACTGGGACTTGCGCTGTCTCTTCCTAAACAGTCTGCCGTGAATTCAGCAAATTAATTTCGGCCAACCATTCCAACAATAAACAGGATGATGCAACTGATTTGACCATCAGTTGTAAAAGAAACCGTCTTGCGGTTGTCAAAGAATGAAAAAGGAGAACCTTCCAACCAAGACCTGCATTGAGTGCGGCAAGCCGATGGTTTGGAGAAAGAAATGGGCGAAGGTTTGGGACGAAGTCAAATACTGCAGCAAACGCTGCAGGCAACAACGTGCATCAACCCGCTCGCGGACCAGAGACTGAAAAGAACAACATGGCAACCCAGCTAACAGAGGCTCAAGTCGATCGAATTATTCAGATGGCTTGGGAGGACCGTACGACTTTCGATGCGATCGCCGAGCAGTTCGGTCTGGCGCCGGGGCAGGTCATCAAGCTGATGCGAAAGCACCTGAAACCCTCTTCGTTTCGGTTGTGGCGAGAACGAACAACAGGGCGGAAAACAAAACACCTATCCAAACGATCGTTTGTGGTAGGGCGGTTCCGCTGTAAGAGCCAGCGCGGATAATGGCACCGCGCTTCTGAACACCAGTCCGAGAGAAAAACTGCTCCAGCATGATAGATTCACTTCCCCAACACCTGCTGGAGCGTGCCAGGATTCACGGCCAACGCTCTGTCGCCTCGGACGAATCCGACGTCTCCTTCGTGCTCTACTGGATGCGGACGGCCTTACGCAGCGATGAAAACCCCGCTCTTGATGTCGCTCGTTGGCTGGCGGATCAACAAAAAATTCCGCTGTTGGTGTACCACGGCCTCTCGGAACATTACCGCTACGCCTCAGACCGGCACCATACGTTTATGCTGCAAGGAGCGCGTGACGTTCAAAAGCGATTTGAAAAACTGGGCATCTCTTACGCTTTTCATTTGGCGACGCGCGAAGATCGCCGGCCACACCTAGTCGACCTGGCAAACATGGCCAGTGTGGTCGTCACCGAAGATTTTCCGGTTGACCCGCCAAGGCGGTTTCTAGAAACGGTGAAACAGAAAACAGAGACACCAATCATCAGTGTTGATACCGCTTGTGTGGCTCCAATGCAGTTGATGAAGAAGGCCTATACGCGCGCGTTTAAATTCCGCGACGCAACGAAGAAGATCTATGCGGAGCGTTTGACTCGCCAGTGGCCAGAGCTAAATCTGGCAGCCGAGACTCGCGCATTTGATCTGGCAAGGCTGCCGTTCGAGCCGATCGACCTTCAAAACGCTGATCTTGGCCAACTGGTTTCCCAATGTGATGTTGACCATGCAGTCGGACCTGTGGTCGGCACCGTCGGAGGAAGTAGCGCGGGCTATGATCGCTGGTGTGAATTTAAAGAGAAGAAGATCGGCCGCTACGCCAAGCAGAGAAACAACGCGTTGCTTGATGGCGTCAGTCGCATGTCGCCTTATTTACACTACGGCATGGTATCACCGTTTCGTATCGCACGCGAAGCGGCGGACATCGACAATGCAGGGTCAGAAAAGTATCTAGATGAACTGTTGATCTGGCGGGAGCTTGCATACACATTTTGCTTTTACCGACCGGATCACGACCAATGGTCAGCGCTGCCAGATTGGGCCCGTCAAACACTTGAAAGTCACGCAAACGACACACGCTCGGTAACATATTGCGACGAACAATTGGCTCGCGGCAAGACGCGCGATGAGTTTTGGAACGCGGCCCAAAAATCTCTGTTGATGCAAGGTGAGCTGCACAACAACGTGCGGATGACATGGGGCAAAGCCATCTTGAATTGGAAACAGGATCCACGGGATGCATTGCAGACCATCGTAGATCTCAATCACCGCTACGCTCTGGACGGTCGCGACCCAGCATCATACGGAGGGATCTTATGGTGCTTGGGGCAATTTGATCGACCGTTCGAACCCGAGCAAAACGTGATTGGCACCGTTCGCGGACGGCCCAGCGAAATTCACGCAAGTCGCCTAGACACGGAAAAGTACCATGAAAAAGTTACCAAACAACACTTTGATCCGACAACCGATGTTGCAATTGTTGGTGCGGGAATATCAGGTTTGATGGCGGCGCGGACTCTGCAAGATCACGGGATGCGGGTCACGGTGTTTGATAAAGCGCGCGGTGTTGGAGGCCGCATGTCGACGCGTCGCATTGGCGATCCTGAAACAGAAACGACGTTTGACCACGGCGCCCAATACTTCACGGCCCGCAAACACGACTTCATTCGCCACGTCAATTCGTGGATCGAGCAGGGTATCGTTGCTCAGTGGCCTAGCGATGACCAGAAGATCGTTGTACTCGAGGCAGGCGAGATCAAATCAGAGTCAAAAACCGACGATCGGTTTGTTGCGGTACCCGGAATGAACGCAATCTGCAAACACCTAGCGGCCGACATTGACGTAAGGACTGGAACTGAAATTGTAAAAATTGATCCTATCGAAAGTGGTGTCGAAATCTTCGATGCCTCGGTCGGTTCGTTAGGCAGGTTCAAACGCGTGATCGTGTCAGCTCCGGCAGCACAAGCGGCTGAGCTGTTATCAGGTTTTGCTAAATTAGCCGATAGGATTTCGGAATTTGAAATGAATCCTTGCTGGGCGACCATGGTCGCATTTGAACGACCGATTACCGACCAGTGGGTTGGCGCTTTTCTGCACAATAGTTTTCTCTCCTGGGCAGCGCGAAACAGTACCAAAGGAGGCCGCAATCATGAGAGAGAGCACATCGTTATTCATGCCGGCCCAGAATGGACGCAGAAGTACTGGGAGCATGATTCCGAAGCGGTCGCGAAGATGATGCTGGCCGAGTTTTGGCGAGTCACTGGAATTTCGCCAGTCGCCCAAAATCACTTGAGATCGCATCGCTGGAAATACGCGATTCCTATCAACCCTGCTGTCGTTCGTTGTTTTGCCGATGAGACGCTAACAGCTTTTGCCTGCGGCGATTGGGCCAGTGGCGCACGTGTCGAAGGTGCTTTTCGAAGTGGAGTGGCGGCAGCCGGTCGCGTCCTCGGAAGTCTCAACCCACTCGCGCGGGTGGAAAGGCAAACGACGCTGTTCTAAATAACTCCCCACAAAGAGGTAGAAACGAGTTCGTAATTTAGTCAATTGAGGGGGATGCTTAACTTCGCTCGGTCGATTTTTTATTTTTTGGCAGCCAGTACACAAGCATGAGCAATAATTCGCTATCAAAAAATAAGTTTCTGCTGTTTCAGCAATGCGGCTAATCCAATGATGTTTTCTTTGTCGATGCCCAATACATGAAGCCACCCCTCGGCTCCTCTTTTCCGAGCCAAAGTTTAAAGGCCGCCAACACGATAATGCGTGTCGGCGGCCTTTGCTATGCGCGTTGACAGATCTGATACAGTTGGCTACCGCTGCCGAAGTGCAAACCGATGCAGGGAGACGATGCTTTCCGTTTTGCCTGCACTCGAGTAGAGGAAATCCTCTCGGCCTGTTGAAACCCTTGGTGATACGCGGTTTGCGATTTCTTTGATTCTCTTAACATAACACCTGCCGAATACTTCTACTCGGCGCCCAAAGAGTCGCTTGAGCCCGTTTTTGTGAGCTCCGACTATCTCCTTTCAAGCGTTCGAATTTCTACTCGCGCTAGTGGTCTGCCAAAGCATAGCTAAGCTTTGATTTTCTCGATGAGTTTTAAGTCGGCCGTACCGTGATGAGTGCGTGAGCAGTTGCTTGTTTACGTCTCCGCGCAACGATGCAGCTTCTATCGACTTGAAACGTTATAGCCTAGATGACCGGGAGAAAGCTGGACCGATTTTTATTCCAGAGTTCCAGCCTTAACCGGATATCGAAGCGCTCTGAATGACCATGTTGAATGGTTATCGTGGGTACGTGAATTAAATTCAATTTCACATTACGTGAAAAGGGCTTGGAAATGAGTGACAAGCTACGGAGTAAATCTGGTTTTACGCTTGTTGAATTGTTAGTGGTGATTGCGATCATCGGAATCTTGATTGGGATGCTTCTTCCAGCAGTCCAGCAAGTTCGGGAGGCCGCACGCAATGCGCAAATAAGCTGCGACAAATTGCTTTGGGAACTCTGAATTACGAATCGGCGCAAAGTCGATTTCCTGTGAACCAGATGAACCATGGCGCGTCCAGAGGCTATGGAGGGCACTACAGTTGGTTGGTACCCATATTGCCATTTGTTGAGCTGGACAATTTGTATTCGCAATTTGACCTCAGCATCAACAACGGAGATGGCAATGAGGATTTTATGATGAGCGATGACCATCCTAACGCTGCTGCCGCTTCGACAGAGGTGCCATTGTTTCTATGCCCGTCGGATGCTTCATCTGGCGACAATAGCTTGTGGTTGGGTTCATCAAATCCTGCCTCCAGCAATTACGTGGGAAACATTGGCTGGCCATCGTACGCCTCTGGATTCGAACGTGAACGAGGGCTTGTAGGGGAATCAGGTGGCACGGCTAAAGGGATGTTTAACGGTGTCATAGCACTTTAAAATCCTGCTAACCCTGTAGCCTGGCATGGCGGATCCAATTCTGGTTTTGCACAAATTTCCGACGGCAGCTCCAACACCGCGATGATGTCTGAACGTTTGATCCAAACGAAGGACACACCTAGAGATATTCGAAACGGTGATCCGAGATTGACGTCGCAGCACATCATTCCCCAACAGGCCGAACCGTTGGCTGCAATTAGCTACAGAATCCGCACCGGAACTGACCGACACGTTATTGAATCGGCTTATGTCGGCCGGTCATGGAGCTCTGGATACACGTTGGCTTCGCCAACCTATGTTCATGTCCTGCAGCCCAACTCACGATTCGGACACTTTAGTGACACCGTATCTCAAGGAGATTTCTAGGTTACACCAAGCAGCAACCATACTGGTGGAGTCAATCTCGCACGTGTAGACGGATCGGTTGCTTTTGTATCCGACGACATCGAGGAAGAAGTTTGGTGGGCTCTTGGAGCCCGCGATGACGGACGAGTGAACAATTAAACTCTGGAACATTTTCACATCAATTACTTTTACTACTTTAGAGTTTTCACAATGAAAAAATATTTTTTGGCGACACTGGTCGCAACACTTTTTGCCTCGACATCTTTTGCTCAGCATATGCATTCAGATATCGAATTCGGCTATGAGGATCCAGCAAACCCAGTTTTTGAAATCGAACTCGTTGAATTAACCGACGATGGTATTCAAGTGGCCGAAGGCGAATTCACTCGCGCGGGATCCTTCGCGACGACCGACTCGCCAGGATTCATCACACCTGTTTCGAATACAGAAAACTTGACCGTTAGAGTGGGCGAGCAGGTGTTTGTGCGCGTGCTTGACGCTTCTGATACTGGTTCACCGTTCGGCAACGGTGTGGGTTACGTTAACTTCTACAACCCAACGACCGGTGCACTTGAAAACCTCGATTCCACCAATGGAACTCTTGACATTACTGGAAGCGACAACGCTGTGTCAGTGTTTGCAGGTGACACGCTTGTGTCTGGTGACGCGGAAGTTTTTCTTGCTACGGGTTCAGACGGAACTGCAATGAGTAACGTTCCTCCATCACTGGGTGAGGAAAACGTCGTACTGGGACCGGGTAAAATCCACAACCACATTGCATTCGACTTGTCAGGATCTCTAGCCACCACCGACGGAGCAATCGGTCTGCTACTTCAGTTCACGACGATTCCTGCCGATGGTAGTGCCCCTGTGGAATCAGCCCCATACTTTTTGATCTTCAACAATGGCCTCGACGAAGCGGTTTTCGAAGAAGATGCTTTGGCTGCTTTTGGCCTTGACGAGCACGCCCACATTTTGGGCGATGTGAACGAAGACGAGGTAGTCGACTTCGGCGACATCCCAGCGTTTATTGCACTCCTCCAGTCTGGAGGGTACGAAGAATCGGCGGATATCAACGTCGACGGCATGGTAGGCTTTGACGACATCCCCGGATTCATTGCCATATTACAGCAGGCCGGCTAACCTTAACAAGGGTATCGTTAAAGTGAAATCGATGTTCAACCTGCTTCTGTCACCGCAAAGAGAACCTAGTTCGCCAAAAACATCTTTGACGATTTCTTGTATTGCGATCTAATCATTAACTCTGCCATTCTTTGGCAGAGTTGATTTTTTTGGTTCTCGAAACCGGAATTTTGATGCTGCGTTTGCTATTTGTCGCATTGGCTTTTTTGAGTGGCTCCGTTGCGCTTTCGCACGAGCTTCTTTGGACGCGGAGACTCCTTGACCTGCTCGTCGCGACAGAATCGGTAACAGGCCGAGTGTTAGGACTGTTCTTTCTTGGGCTTTCTTTAGGCGGCTGGTTGGCAACACGCTGGAGTAAGTCAGGCGGTAACTCCGCGATTCGATTGGCAATCGCTGAATTCTCAATCGCAATTCTCTCGCTGC
>CAYTPS010000116.1:11789-12812 GCA_964439245.1 uncultured Pirellulaceae bacterium
GCCAGCCATCTTCTTGCCCTTGTAAGCGGACGGTTCGATTTCAACTCTGGGAACAGACTTGCTGATCTCATGGCAAGGAGAACTTATCAAAGTCTTCCTTGCCGCTTGCGTCGTACTTCCGCCTGCAATTGCGATGGGAACGACGATGCCCATGTTTATTCAAGCGATCACGACTCTAGGTGGAACAATCTCTCGCAGTGGAATTTGGATCTATTCACTCAACATGTTGGGCGGTGTTTTTTGGCTCTGGCTGGTGTCAACATTCCTGTTGGAATTTTGCGGTGCGCGCGGATCGATGTTTTGGGCTGCGGCAGGTAACGTCGTTATCCGATTGACATCGTTTGCAGTTTCTGGCCGAGTCACCAATAGCACGCTTGAGGAAACGGCAGTAGACGAACAGGTGGACAGTGCGTTGGAATCGGCAATTGACTCTGTCGGCGAGCTAGGCAAATTCAAGCACATTTTTCTCCTCGCTTTCGCGTCAGGTGCAGTGGTGCTGGCCAGCGAAGTTTTGACCTGTTTCGCCCACATGGGGCAGGGGAGTCGAGACTATTTTCAGTGGAGCATTTTCGCAATGCTAAAGCAGCCCTTCGAACCGGCGGGCTATTTTGTCAATGGTTACCGGCACACCAGTTGAACCAAGCACAGTTCGACACAATCGCGCATACGTTGCTTCAGGTCTTCCCCAACACGCTGGTGATTAACGGAGACACGGCATCCAAGACACCAATGATTGGGCTTTGCGGATGGCAGAATGACCAGACTTGGGAGACTCAGGAATTGGTAAACAAGATACAGGAGATTCGAAAACGAAAAGGCATTTCAGATATTCTGTCTCTCAATGCACAGCTCCTGATTGTCGGAACCTTAAACAAGTCAGCGTTCACCTCGGCCCCCATCAATACGCTTTATAATGCGTTGTTGGAAATCGATGCCGGCAAGTTCTGGATTACCAAAGATCTTCGCCCGTGTTCTGCCTCAGTCGGAACTGGAGTTTCTAAGCAGATAAGTTAATCTCTTTGA
>CAYTPS010000117.1:0-12665 GCA_964439245.1 uncultured Pirellulaceae bacterium
TCCCTGCAACGTATGGCTTGATGACTAGGGGAGCTTCAGTGTGTCCGACCAAAACGTTGGCGGCCATCGCAAGACTCTCGGGGCCCGTAATCCCCAGTGTCTTCTTCATCACCCACGCCATGGCACGGATCAAGACCTGCATTACGCCAACATGATATAGCACAGACATCAGTGCCGCGAAAAACACCACTGTTGGCAGGACACCAAACGCAAACGTCTTCAATAGTGCTTGCGGATGGGTAGGGTCGTCGGCGGCCAACCCATTGATGTTAAACATGAATCCCGAACCTTGTTCGACCCATGCCATGATCGATTTGAAGAAACCGTCGACGGCGGCAAACAAGATGCCGTTCTCAAACTGCCCGCCAAAGGTCCAAGACCGAGACTGAAACAGGACGGCGGCCAGGACCGCCTGTAGAAGCACGCCGGCAGCGACCAAGCGCCAGTTAACCTTAGTCTTGTGTGAACTTAGCGACCAAGCCATCGCCAACATGATGAAGATACCGAGAAGGCTGATCAGGTTCAGATGGCTCATGGAAGCTCTTTCTATCGCCGCGAAGTTGAATAAGTTCCCTTTATACATCAACATCTCGTCATGAGCAAAACCCGCTCGCCCACCATAGTTGGCGAAGCCTTAGAAACTTACAATCTCACCTCTGTCACAGCCAGGTCTCCAGTAAACGTTTGGGGTGGGGACGGATGTCAAACAGGTAATCTTGTGTCTGCGGATCAAAAACCCTGCCCAAAGGTGCGGCCCCGGCTTGCGCACAATACATCTCTTGTCAGCCGAAATGTCCAATTCTTCGGATAAATTACGGAAGATTCAGCCACTAGTAGTGAAAATGAGGGCTGAAAAAGTATCGAGCGAAAATAAACAAGGAGCGCTTCTTTGTTTACCGTCGTCCCTTGTGAAACCCAAAAGAGGCAGTCACCGCTGGTCCGAAAATTGCACCCGTTGCCCAAGTCCAATGTATCCCGAACGGCTTACTGGAGCTGACTTTGTGGGATAAGGATAGGTAGTCGGCTCATACGTTCTTAATCGTTGAGCAGACTGCGGATGTCCTGTGTACGCGGACTGACGGACTGGATAGGCAATCTGCAGCATCGGATGAGCCCCGATGGGAGATGCGGCACCTGATGACGTAGGACTTGGTTGAACCCTGCCAAAATCAACCTCGTATTTGTTGCCACTACTTTCAAGTGCAGCACGTGATACGGCACGCCGATGGACTTCCCCAGCAACTTCGATGAACTTTTGCTGAATGGGCCGGTCAACACTTAGCTTCTTTCCCATTTCTTGCACGCCATAGCCGTTTTGCTCTGTCGTCTCGTTTAGTCGCTGCAGAAACTTCATCGATTCAGCAAAATTGTGGTCTGCGGTTGGCCCCACGATCGGTTGGATGGTTCGAACGACAAATCCGGCGGCCGCATTCTGAATCTTGAGAAACACGTCCAGCTGACAAACCATCTGTCGCTTCTTGTTTACAACGCCGGCGACTTGACCAGCAATTCCAACGCCGTGTTTCCGAGGCGAGGTTCTCACCACAATCACGCACCGGGCTTTGAGTACTTTTCTAAGGACCGGGCCCTCGTACTGACCTTCGCCGTAAAAAATGTGAGTGTCATTATTTCCATAGACCAGTTCCATGTTGCTGGTCGTCCCCGCGCCATCGTCGGTTTCGATAACGTAGGGAGCAATACGTTTGGCCTTCATCTCAGTGATGCCCATTAGCTCCCAAATATTGACGACAACTTCAGGATGACGGACCAAGAATTGCAGATACTCGGGATCAATTTGAATCGCCATACGAGGCAGACTGCGATACATGTTGGGCTTGTCCACCACGGCACTTATCTTGGCCTTCGTCTCTTGATTGAGTTGAGCCCAAGGCAGTTGCTTGACAACTTCCTGTCGTAACTTCCTCGAACTTGAACCAACGGTCAATTCTTCGCCCAACGCAAATGACGAAAAGCACACCAACCCAAGAACAGCAATCAGGCCACGAAACAGCAACGCCGTGACGACTGCCCAAAGGAAGGACGTGGGTTGATCGAGCTCTTGCTGAGTCATTCGATTGAGCGCATTTACAGTCAAATTGACAACGAAAACAAAGTGTGCAACGGTGGGTTTACAGCTCCGCCAGACAAATCGACCATAGGTGTGATTGCCTGCCGCGGGGTGTTAATATGTACGGCTTGTACTATTTGTTCGGCCATTGCTTGACGTAAAACGAGCCAATTTTCGACGTTTTGGCCGTTTTGCAGACGATCCCCCTGGGCCGACTTCTGCGCCGGACACTTCAACTTGCCGAAAGCTCGTGGTTGCGCTTTCCGCGATGCCGATCTGCTACCAGCAGGCCGCCAGCAAGGCATGCTGTCACAAACGAAGTCAGGACATCAGAGGCGGAGAAATGATTAGAGGCACGACAACGTCTTGATGATACGTGGGGCTTCAAAGCTAATCTCGAGGATCCGCCGCTTTGGCACTGGCGGCGGCTAGGAAAGGCCTAACGGGGAGCGAGCGGCCAAACAGCCAACATCCCGAAATACAGCCTCATGATTTGCCAAACACCTAATAGCTATCGCTAGCGCAATTTAGTATCGGAAGTGGCGAATCTGCTCGCCCTGTTCCCCAATATGCGTCATCGCTTCGATACCAAGATCCAAATGGATGTCGACCCATTTTGAATTGACTTCTGCATCAGAAGCCTCAGTTTTGACGCCAGCAGGGGTTGTTGGCACATCAGAAACCAGCAACAACGCCCCGCGCGCAATAGAGTTGTGATGACCAACGATGAACAGGGTTGCCGTTTCCATATCGATTCCAATGCACGTCAGTCGACTTAGCTTTTCTCGGAAAGCATGATCGTGTTCCCAGAGTCGTCGGTTAGTCGTGTAGATAACACCAGTACGGTATTCGAGGTTCTTTTCCAGCAGGCAGTTAGAGACGAACTTGTGCAATTTGAACGAGGGTAGGGCCGGGACCTCCGGTGGCATGTAGTCCATGCTGGTTCCCTCTCCTCGAATTGCAGCGATTGGCAAAATAAAGTTACCTATCTCGGTCGTATCTTTCAGACCGCCGCATTTCCCGAGGAACAAAACGCCTTTGGGACAGACTGCTGACAACAAATCCATAATCGTCGCCGCGTTGGGTGAGCCAATTCCAAAGTTGACGATCGTTAGGCCATCTTTATTAGTTGCCGCTTGCATCGGGCGACTTTGCCCGTAGATTTTACAGCCAAACCGTTGAGCAAACTGATCGACGTAGTCGTTGAAATTGGTCAGCAAAATGTAATCGCCGAACTCTTCAATTGGCATGCCGGTGTAACGTGGCAACCACCCACTTGCGATTTCGTGGCGATTATAATCTGGAGACGTCATACTAAGATCCTTGAATTGATACCTATTCAGCGCGTCGGTTGATTATCGTCCATCTTTAATTCATCTGGTAGTTGAAAAATCCAGCTGTCGTCTTTCTCGTATTTCATTTCGATAAGCGTGTCGCCCGCAATCTCGTGAAACAATAGTCCATCACGTCGGGTGAAATGAGATTTCCAATCGCCTGTGATTCCTTTGCGAGCTTTGGCAGTAGGGCTGGACGCGTCACCCTCACTGCGACCGGTAACGCCTTGGAATTGTGTGGCTTGGGCAGCGGCATCGGCAGCAGCATAGTTGGTCCCCCCGTCATTGGTCCCCACTGTCTCAAAGACGATCTTCAACTGACCCACCAAATCCGACTTCATTGCCTCGTATGAGATCCGCGCGTCAGCAGGTGGCTGCTGAAAGGCATCGATCGTTTCTTTCCAGTTCTCAGCCCATTTCTTGATTACTGCATCGTCAAAGAATCGCTTCAGCACGATGGGGCGTTTTTCCACGAAGTAGGCGTACCGAGGACTCCCGTGAGCGTCTTTTAGCAGCCAGTCATAGGTGCCGCTGGTCAATACATCGCGCCCGTCGCGTACCAATTGCACGATCTTTGATTCCGGAAACAGCTTCCGAATACGTTCGACCACCAACGCGGATGTTCCAGGATAAGGAGTGATCTTGTCGACGACGATGCGTTTGTTGGTTCTGTTCTGCGCAAAAGAAACCAAGAAGTTGACGAAAGATCTTTCGAACACATCCATAAACTGATTGCGGTCCATGCCCATTTTTTCGAAAAAATAGTGAACCGAAAACGCTTTGGCGTATTTGTCAAACGTGATACGCGGCGAAGAGGAGCCGTTGTTGTCGTTCCAGATCTCGCAGAAGTCGCCGAACAGTCGATGTTCGGTCGCGAAAATTTCAGAATGCTCGTTAAGTGCATTCGTCAGCCAAGTGGATCCACTACGTGGCGCACTGATCACAAAATGAATTTCGGGCTGAGCCATAAGAGAAATCAGTGGGAGTTATTACTGTGGTTCGTAGCCTACGTAGAGCCTTCAGAGCGATTTTCGTCTGATACTCGACCCTGTCTCTCGCGATCGGCTACACAACCATCAACGCGCATGGCTTTTTTTACCTGCTGCCGCGCGCCAAAGCCTCTTCGGCTTTTTGAATATAGATTGGGTCCTTGGTACCTTCGAAGGCGCGTTGGTAAGTGATGCTTAGCGCCGCCATGTTGAAGGTGTCTTCGGGTTCCAGTTCGACCGCACGTTCGGCGTGAGAAACCGACTTTTCGTAGTCCTCGGTTTTGTTGTACAGCACTGACAAAGCCAAATGAGCGCGAGCAAATGTCTCGTCTATCTCCAACGCCTCCAGCAATTTCGCAATTCCTTCTTCGAATTTACCTTCAGCCTTGAGTTGTTCGGCCTGAGTTTCCAGTTCTAGTTGTTCGGGTGACATCGCAGTCGGCTCCACTTAATGGTTTTGGTAATTCACTGATTGTCTCAAACATTTACCGGTGGTCTACCCCAAACAACAACAGACCGCTGCCCCAAAATGATCAGTTGGTCGCTTTTTCTCTCCGTCCGCGCGGCCCTAGTTCGATCAGGCGCAGGTTTTTCATCTGGCCATCAGAGATTTGACACTTCAACAACGTGCGCATCACATGGGCGCCTTCGTGTCCGGCGGCCCCGGGATTAATGAACCGCATCTTTCTGTAGCGTTTGTCACGCTCCACCTGCAAGACATGCGAATGGCCCGTTACCAGTACGTCAGGAGTCGACTCCTCCAAAAGTTTCCTTGCTTTGCTGGAATACCTGCCGGGGCGTCCCCCAATGTGAATCATCAAAATATCAACGCCATCAATCTCGAACCGTTCGACCTCAGAATGTTTCAATCGTACGTCTGGACCATCTATGTTCCCGTAGACGCCTCGAAAAGGTTTGAAGTCCGCCAACTGCCGGCAGATCTCGACGTCGCCAAAATCGCCGGCGTGCCAAATTTCGTCGCAGTTGTCAAAGGCCTCAAACACGCGCGGGTCAAGGAACCCGTGAGTGTCGGAGATGATGCCAATTTCCTTCGCCGAGGGCATGTCCGTTCCTGTGATTGATGGGAGTTCGTCTCGAGAACATCTTAGCGGACCGTCTATTGTCGATCCTGATTTTGATCTATCGTATCCCCTTTGAGATTCTTCCAACAGTCACCCCAAACTCCCGTCGCCATGTCTTTGGTCACCATTTCAGATCTCGCTATAGGCTTTCGCGGTCCGCCGTTGTTCGAAAACGTTTCTTTTCGTATCGAACCCGGACAGCGCATCGGTCTGCTGGGTCGCAACGGTGCCGGAAAAACGACTCTAATGAAGATTCTTTGCGGCACGGTCGAGCCCGATGCTGGGTCGATCACATTTTCGCCGTCGACACGCGTCGCAATTTTGTCTCAGGAGGTTCCGCAAGACACCATGGGGGAAATCCGAGAGATCGTCGCGCAAGGTCTGTCTGAAGCCGCCACCGATTCTTCTGACGAACCACTGGAGGATTGGCAGATCGATATTCAGGTCGACCAAATACTCTCGCGCATGGAACTGGAGTCGACGACGCGATTCGAAAGTCTGTCATCGGGAATGAAGCGGCGGGTGCTTCTGGCGAAAGCTCTGGTCACCGAACCGGATCTGTTGTTGCTCGATGAACCGACCAACCACCTGGACATCGAAGCAATCAAATGGCTGGAGGCGTTTCTCAAGAAGAGTCGCTTTGCAATCATGTTTGTGACGCATGACCGTGCCTTTCTGCGTTCGATGGCCAACCGCATCTTGGAAATCGAACTGGGGCGTATGTTTGACTGGACGTGCGACTACGCCACTTTCCTCAAAAGAAAAGAACAGGCCATTGCTACTGAGGAAAAACAGAACGCGCTGTTTGATAAGAAACTTGCCGAAGAAGAAGTCTGGATTCGCAAAGGCATCAAGGCGCGTCGGACTCGAAATGAGGGCCGCGTCCGAGCGCTGAAAAAAATGCGTGAGGAGCGTCAACAACGGCAAAAGAAAACGGGCACCTCAAGAATCCAAATCCAAGAGGCTCAGCGCAGTGGCGCGTTGGTATGCGAGTGCAAAGAAGCGTCGTTTTCATGGCCCAACCATCCTGTTTTCGAGGATTTCAGCACCACCATCATGCGGGGTGATAAGGTGGGTATCATCGGCCGCAACGGTGCCGGCAAATCGACATTGCTGAAATGTTTGCTAGGGAAACTGGAGCCGACCGCAGGATCCATTCGACTGGGCACTAATGTTAAGATCGCCTATTTCGACCAGCTGCGTGAGCAATTGGACGAAGAAAAAACGGTGCTTGATAACGTCGGTGGTGGCAGCGACCAAATCGAAATCAACGGACGCAAAAAACACGTACTGGGATACTTGCAGGACTTCCTGTTCGAACCGGCCAGATCTAGGACAGCAGTAAAGTTTCTCTCCGGCGGCGAGAGAAACAGAATTCTGTTGGCCAAGCTGTTTGCGCGGCCGGCCAATGTCATTGTGCTGGATGAGCCGACCAACGACTTAGACTCCGAAACGCTGGAGTTACTTGAGGAGAAGTTGGTTGAGTTTCAGGGCACGATACTGATGGTCAGCCATGATCGCGAGTTTTTGAACAATGTCGTCACTAGTACAATCGTTTTTGAGCCAGACGGTATCAACGAGTACGTTGGAGGTTACGACGATTGGGTTCGTCAAACTGGCGGTTCGATGGTCGCCAAACCAGAGATCAAGCCACCCAAGGCCGAATCGAAGCCCAAAAAAGAAGTCAAAAGCGATTCAGATGCACCGCGGAAACTGAAGTATAAGGAACGCTTGGAGTTGGAGAAATTGCCAACGGAGATCGATGACCTGGAAAAGCAGATCGCAGAGATCCACCAGGCGATGGGCGACCCAGAATTCTTCAAAGAACCAAAAGAGAAGATCGCTGAAGCTCAAAAGCAATTGGCCGATCATGAAACAAAGCTTGCACAACTGATGGACCGGTGGGAAGAGTTGGAATCATTGGCATAGGCGCCGCCTCGCCCGTGGTTGTTTTGACAGAAGTCCTCTCGGCAGATGATGGGTTTCCGCAGAGCAGATCTTCTTCCCAGCAAATAGAGCTCAGAGAAGCACTCTTTAAAAATCGCAACAAACACCTGCGAATTATGCTTCGGACGCCCTTGCAGGGCTCAAGTTACTTTTTCGCTTGAGCCGCTGGTGTGGGTGCGTCTTTGCCGTCGATGCGGTCTTTGATTACCGTGGCCAATGAATCCTTGAACTTCGTCAGCGTGTAGAACTCATGCTGTGACATGATGATCTTGTTTTCCTTGTCCAACAACCAACCCGATGGAGTTGAGCGGACACCAAAACGATCGACCGTTTCATGATCCCAACCGTTGGTGAAACCGTGCAAGCCCTTTTTGTACTGATTCTTCATGATGTGCCTGATCGCCGCCTGTCGGTTTTGGTCCAAACAAATCGACAGTAGTCCGACCTTGTATCCCTCGGCATTCAACTCCTTGATCGCGGCTTGAACTGACTGTTGATAGTCTGGCTTGCCTTTTTCGACGAAGTCTTTCGTGCTCCAAAAATTTAGAAACACATATTTGGGATCCGGCTTTCCCTTTTTCACTTGCAAGTTTTTGAAACTAAGTTTGCTTTTGCCATTGTGAGTCGACACGCTGATTTTCGGCGCTTGCATACCTGAGGACAAAATGGGAGTCACCACAACAGGGATCGGGTCGAGCGTGACCTCATCGAATTGGCCGCTGACATTAATTTCAGCGAAAACTTCAAACGCGTGTTTTATGCCCTTGATGTCATTGTCCACCCGGCCTTGAAGACCGTAGACGCCCGGAGGCACGTCATAAACGATGAATTCTCCGTCTTTATTGAAGCGCAAATTGAACGCAGGTGCATCGTCGATCAATTTCTTGTTCTTTGCCAAAAAAGCCTTTCCGCGCGGAGAAGTCTCAAACGCTTTGATCCATTTGACTTTGTTGTCAGCGGTATACTTTTCCCAATCACGTGGGAACGGAGCACGAGCCAGTTGCACTTGCTGGTTTAAGGTCGTCTTGATCGTCTTAAAATCGACCTGAAACTTTTCTGGGTTCAT
The DNA here is from genome assembly GCA_964439245.1 of uncultured Pirellulaceae bacterium. Classification (GTDB taxonomy): domain Bacteria; phylum Planctomycetota; class Planctomycetia; order Pirellulales; family Pirellulaceae; genus Mariniblastus. Next base: position 8,487 of record CAYTPS010000117.1, read on the forward strand.
CGATTGATCGATGCGACCGCTAAGCACGACCAACTTCTGCCCTCGGCTAGGACGCTTACCTCGAATCTGCTGCGACCTGTCTTTTGATTTACCCCTTTGACTAGACTGAGCGCTGCAAGCCGACGGCAGCGCGGCGGCAACGAATACTAGACCGACCAGCGCACAAACAAGCACTGCTTGAACGAAACGGTTTGCGGAACAAGAAATGTTGGCCTGCATTGAATTGGACATGGGTATCTGGGGAGTTCGAGTTCATGGGCTGACAGAGTGTTCTATCGCCAAAGCAATTTACCAATAATCGACTGCTCTGGAAGTTAAATAAAGAAGCAGTCGTGAGGTATACGTAAAAACAGTCTGTCTGGATTGATATTCCTTACCAAAACTAAACTTTAGCCACCGATTTTAGGGTTGAGGCATAGTTAATGGTTGACCATTTTGCCTTTGAAAACTTAAACTTTTGAGTTTGCCAGATCAGCACACGAATGTAGTGATTTTGCGGCCGGTGCTGGCGATACTTTCATTTTGATATTTCAAGGAGTCCGGGGTGCCAGGACAGTGCGTAATCGGGTTGCAATGGGGCGATGAAGCCAAGGGCAAGTTAGTAGATCTTCTGACCGAAGGCAAAGATCTTGTCGTCCGCTACCAGGGTGGTGCAAACGCTGGACACACCGTGGTTATCGGGGATGACGTCTACAAGTTGCACCACATCCCCAGCGGAATTATCAACGAAGGAGTGCTAAACCTCATCACTCCGGGCGTGGTCATTAATCCCCCAACCATCCTTGAAGAGATGGACATGCTGTTGCCGCGGGGAATCGATGTTACCGAAAGGTTAAAGCTTTCCCAACGCGCCCACGTTGTCATGCCTTGGCACGTCTTGGAAGACAAGATGTGGAACAAGCTGGTTTCTGGCGAGGACAACATCGGAACAACCTTGCGGGGCATTGGTCCTTGTTACGCTGACAAAGTAGGGCGTAGTTTTGCGATTCGACTGGGTGACCTGATTCAGCCGTCTTTCCCGGATCGCGTCCGGAAGATTGTCGAAGTAAAACGCAAAGTTCTCTCGGCAGTTTCCGGTGGAGCATCTGATCTGCCTGATGCAGAATCCATCATCGAACAGTTCACCGGTTACGCTCAGCGACTGGCGCCAATGATCGCCGACACCAATCACATTTTGCAGGAAGCTGTCGAGCGAAACAAAAAGATTTTGTTCGAGGGTGCTCAAGGGTCATTGTTGGATATCGATCACGGAACGTTTCCGTTTGTCACCAGCAGCAATGCGTCGGGGACTGGAATTTCGACCGGATCGGGAGTGCCGGGCAACTGGATCGACAAAATTATTGGCGTTTGCAAGACCTACGCGACGCGCGTCGGAGGCGGGCCGTTTCCGACCGAGCAGGACAACGAAACTGGTCAGCACATTCGTGAAATGGGCAACGAGTTCGGTACAACGACCGGTCGGCCCCGCCGCTGCGGTTGGTTTGATGCGGTTGCCGTCAGGTATACGGCTCGTCTGAGTGGTGTTACGTCAATCGCGTTGACGATGGTGGACGTGCTGAGTCAGTTGCAGGAGATCGAAGTCTGCGTTGGGTATAAGCTTGACGGTAAGGACATTGATTACTTCCCGGGAAACATTGACGAACTGCGACGTGTCGAGCCCGTCTACAAGTCGTTCCCTGGCTGGCAGCAGGACGTAACAGGCGCTCGTTGTTTGGATGACTTGCCGACGGCTGCGATCAGTTACGCACGCGAGATAGAAAAATTGGTTGGCCGTCCGATTCAGTTTCTGTCAGTCGGACCTGATCGAGCACAGACCATCCATGTTCCCGACGGCGTATCGCTGGAGGATTACCTGAGCAAACGCCCGGCGTAGGATGGCGCGGAATAGGCTTCTCGCCTGTCCCACATTTTTTACACCGAAGTAAATTAAGCTTCTTCGATTTATGTCTTCCACCGAACCCAAAACTGACAGCGTTCTCAACGTGCCGCCCGAAAGGCGCCCGCGTCATATCGCGATCATCATGGACGGCAATGGACGATGGGCGCAGAATCAAGATCTGCCTCGCATTCATGGGCATCAACAAGGCGCAACACAGGTGAGATTGATCACCGAGGAATGCTGCCGTTTGGGTATCGAGCAACTGACGTTGTACTGTTTGTCCAGCGAGAACTGGAAGCGCCCGGAAGAAGAGCTTGAGTTCCTGATGTTTCTGCTTTCGCAGTACATGATTGAGGAACGTGAGACGATGGTCGAGAACAACATTCGGCTGAAAATCATTGGCTCGCGTGACCGAATCCCCGATGATGTTCAGAAGGAAATGGACATCAGTTTGGAACTGACCGCGAAAAACACAGGTACCACTTTGTGTCTGGCAATTAACTACGGTGGCCGCGCAGAAATCGTGGATACGGTGCGTCGCATCTGCGGAGAAGTTCAGGCGGGATCGATGTCGATTGAAGACATTGATGAACAACTGGTTTCAGATCGCCTGTATACTGCCGGGATGACCGATCCCGACCTATTAATTCGTACGGCGGGAGAAATGCGGATCAGCAATTATCTGCTGTGGCAGATCAGCTATGCTGAAATGTGGGTGACGGACAAGATGTGGCCGGAGTTCTGTGAGTCGGATCTGACGCAGGCGATCGTCGATTTCTCGAAACGACGACGAAGGTTTGGCGGACTTGATAAAGACCCCGCCTAAATTCTGCTGACCAGTTCTTTAGTTTCTTCTCGGGTTTTACGTTACCTGCTCAAAATAAACACTCACGGAGTCCACATTGCTCAGCCGTCGCCTTGCCTCAACTGCCGTACTGGTCACCACCATGATCCTATTGGTGTGGCTGGATTTCTGGCTGGCGACAGATAGCGTATTGGGCCGCTCGGGCGTTGTTCTGATCGGGCTGTCGCTGATTTTGGGAGTCCTGACGGCTGTCGAGTTCTCTGGGCTTTGGAAATCGGACACTGGCCTGCCACCTAAATGCCAGTCCGCCTCCGTGATGGCGATTGGCGCGGCGCTGATGATCACCGTCGCCGCGATACCCGTTCTGTGGCGCGACTATCCGCCGGATTGTGCGATCGGCTACTTTGGTTGGACTTTCGCTGGAATCATCGCGGGGCTGTTAGTAAGCTTCTATGCGGAAGCCAAAAAGTTTGGCGGACGTTCCGAAATTCCCGGCGAGGTCGCGGGCCGGATAGGCCTGAGCGTTCTGGTCTATGTTTATCTAGCGATGCTGTTTGGTTTCATCCTGCCGATTCGAAATTTGGAACAGAGTAACGCGCTGGGTTTGCTGGCAGTCATCTTGTTGATCTCGACCGTGAAGGCTTCCGACGGGGCCGCCTATTTCGCCGGCAGAAGTTTGGGCAAGCGGAAATTGGCGCCTGCGATCAGTCCAGGCAAGACGATCGAAGGTTCTCTAGCGGCTCCACTTGGCGGCTGTTTTGCGGCAGCGATTGTCATTTTTGTCGTTGCGCCACTGATCTTCGGAATGACGGTCGATCGTCCTTGGTGGTTCTTCATCGTCTACGGCTTCAGCGTGACGCTGGCAGGAATGGCGGGAGATCTGGCTGAATCACTTCTCAAGCGCGACGCGCAAATCAAAGACTCTGGCAGCTTGATTCCTGGAATGGGTGGACTTTTGGATGTGCTGGACTCGCTGGTCTTCGCGGCACCTGTGTCGTTTGTGATTTGGGTCGCGACGAAGTAGGTGACGCGAATCTCACATTCGCGTTTTCTGCCTCTCGTCGATAAGGAGAGGTATACGGGGTTTTGGCCGAGCGTTGTTTGAAAAAGGGCAGGGCAGGGGATACACTTTAGGCCGTTCGAGCGTAACACTTTTCGAAAAATCCCCATGCAAGAGAACAATGCCAACGAAGTCGCTCAGACCGACAACGAAACTGAAGAGGCGTCCAATCCCGCCGAGGTGAGCAACGATGGTCTATTGTGGTTAGCAGAATGGGCGGTCGGAGGATTCATTGGGCTTTGTTTCGTTTATTTCGTGTTGGCGCTTCTATCATCCCAGTCAGGAATCAAAAAAAGAAGGAGGACGCCGTGCCTGAACAACCTAAAGATGATATCACTCGCGATGCAGAACTACGCTTCTGAAAAAAAGCACTTTCCAGCAGCCTATCTTGCTGACGAAAATGGCAAGCCGATTCACAGTTGGCGAGTGTTGATC